>NZ_KB898172.1:0-266333 GCF_000377465.1 Thioalkalivibrio sp. ALE30
CCGGAGCGAGGTTCCCGGGCGAAATCCGGGTGCCCTTCTTTGGGTCCTTTCTTGGGCAAGCAAGAAAGGACCTCGCGGCGCGCTGGCGAGTCAGCGCAAGGCAGTATGTGGACCGGAGCCACCGTAAACACCGGATGCAGAACCAGGACCAGCCACCACAGGGCAGGCGGCCGGACGAAGGCACCTTAAACTCCGGAGGCCGAACCAGGGCCAGCCACAAAAAGGCAAGCAGCCGAATCGGAAGCTACTGCACACCCGCGGCGGAACCGGTGCCAGCCGGTCCGCGGTGAGTAAAACCCCGATAGCGGTCAGGCCGGGCGGTGGGGACAGGCGTGGTCGTTACAGTCGCCGTACAGGACCAGGGCATGATCCTTGATGGAAAAACCGTGGTGCTGGGCCACCTCGCGCTGGCGCCGCTCGATCGTCTCGTCGAAAAACTCCTCGACCCGCCCGCACTGGTTGCACACGATATGGTCATGGTGGCCACCACGCTCCAGCTCGAACACCGCCTGATTGCCCTCCAGGTGCAGACGACAGACCAGCCCGGCCGCCTCGAACTGGGTCAGCACGCGATACACCGTGGCCAGGCCGATCTCCTCGCCGGATTCGAGCAGCTCGCGATAGATCGCCTCGGCCGTCAGATGCCGGGTCTCCGAAGTCTCGAGGATCTCGAGGATCTTCATCCGCGGCAGCGTGACCTTGAGTCCCGCCTTCTTGAGATTACTGGTTTCCATTGCCTGTTTTCCCGGTCCGATCCGCTTGAGAGCGGCGGGACGCTTTGGTGTACCATGCGCGTTCACGGCCCACCAGACGCCGAGGACCGCCCGCTCAGATGATCAAGATTCTCATTTCTATCGCCGTGGCCGCAAGCCTGCTGAGCGCCTGCGGCGGCCTCAACCAGTTCCGTCTGGATGTACAACAGGGCAACGTGATCGACCCCGTCCAGGTGGCGCAGATCCAGCCCGGCATGACGCCGCAGCAGGTCCGCTTCCTGATGGGGTCGCCCCAGCTGGAGCCCGCCTTCCGCGCCGATGAGCGCTGGGACTACGTCTACTACCGCCGCCCGGGCTTCGGGGCGACCGAGCGCCAGCGGGTCACAGTGCATTTTGCGAACGGCGTGGTCAGCCACGTGGATGCCGACATCCCGCAGCCGGTCGCGCTGGACGAGCACCCGGTGGACATGGACAACGACTGACGCTCGCCCGCATCCCCGAAGTGCCGCGGGCTCACAGGGCTCTCGCTATTCCTCCGCGTTCTCCGGCCCTGCGTCCTTCTTCGATTCGCCCCCGGCTTCCGCATCGCCCTTGCCCGGCTTCTTCTTGCGCCCCTTTCCGGCGCGCTGGCGGCGCACCTCCTTCGGGTCCGCGATCAGCGGACGGTAGATCTCGATACGGTCACGCGGCCGCAGCACGGTGTCGCGCCGGGTAATCTTGCCGAAGATCCCGACCTTCGCATTCTCCAGATCAATCTCCGGAAACTGCAGCTCGATCTCGGACTGGCGCAGCGCGGTATCCACCGTGGTGCCCTCGGGCACCACCAGTGGCAGGATCACCTGGCGGTCGGGCCGCGCATAGGCCACCTCCACGCGGATCATGCCGTCCGCGGCGGCCGGGGCCACGGGACTATCCGGCACCGTGGACCTCGCGCGCGCGCTGGACAAAGGCATCGACCAGCGAATTGGCAATCTGGTTGAACACCGGCCCGATCGCGAAGGCCATGATGCGGTTGGCGAACTCGAATTCCAGCTCCAGGGCGATACGGGTCTTGCCGCCCTCCACCTGGCTGAAGGTCCAGGTCCCGTGCAGTCGCCGGAACGGCCCGGAGACCAGGCGCATGTCGATGCTCTCCGGGCGTTTCAGGGTATTGCGGGTGGTAAATGACTTGTGCAACGCGCCCTTGGCCAGTTCGATCGTGCCTTCCACCTCGTGCTCGCCGCGCGGGCGCGCCGACGCACTGCGACAGCCCGGCAGGAATTCCGGATAGGCATCGACGTCGTTCACGAGATTGAACATCTGCTCCTGGGTGTAGGGCACATCCGCGTAGCGGCGAATCCTCGAGGCCATCAAATCAACTCCACCGCACGCAGGAAGACAAACAGGATCGCGACCGGAGCAACGAAGCGCACCAGGAAGTACCAGACCTGATACAGAGCCGGGTGCTTCATGCGCAGCTCGGACTGCACCGAGCGCTCGGTCATCCGCCAGCCCACGAAGATCGCGATCAGGAAGCCGCCCAGCGGCAGCAGGATGTTGGCCGTCACGTAGTCCAGCAGGTCCAGGATGCCCATGTCGAACAGGGTGTAGTCGGACCAGACGTTCAGCGACAGCAGCGCGCCAATCCCCAGGAACCAGGCCCCGATGGCGATCATCGCGGTCGCCATCACCCGGGTCAGACCCATGTTCTCGACCAGGAAGGCGACCGCCGGCTCGATGATGGAGATCGCCGAGGTCCAGGCCGCGAACACCAGCAGCACGAAGAACATGGTGCCGAAGTACAGTCCGCCCGGCATATCGGCGAACGCCAGCGGCAGGGTCACGAAGATCAGCCCCGGCCCCTGCTCGGCCGACAGCCCGGCCCCGAGCACGATGGGGAAGATCGCCAGCCCGGCCATGATCGCCACCAGGGTATCCGCCCCGACCACCGCCGCCGAGGTGCGCGCGATGGACGCCTCACTCTGCAGGTAGCTGCCGTAGATCATGATCGCGCCCATCCCGAGACTGAGCGTGAAGAAGGCCTGGCCCATCGCCAGCAGCACCGCGTTCGCCGACAGCGCGGAGAAATCGGGATACAGCAGGAACTGCAGGCCGGCGAAGAACTGCCCCTCGACCATTGCATAGCCGACCATCACCACCAGCATCACGAACAGCAGTGGCATCAGGATCGTCACCGCCTTCTCCAGGCCCGACTGCACCCCGCGCGCGACCACCATCGCCGTCATCACCATGAAGATGGTGTGCCAGGCCAGCAGCGCCTCCGGGTCCGCCAGCATGTTGCCGAACATCGACTCCGATCCGTCCGCGTCCAGCCCGAGGAAGCCGCCGGTGCCCGACTTGAAGACGTACGACAGCGACCAGCCGGCCACCACGCTGTAGAAGGACAGGATCAGGAACCCGGCGAGCACCCCGATCCAGCCGATCATCCCCCAGGCGCGCGTGAGCCCCTCCTCGCGCGCCAGGGCGGACATCGTGTTGATCGGGCTCTGGCGCCCGCGCCGCCCCAGCAGGATCTCCGCCATCATCACCGGCAGGCCGATCAGCAGGATGCAGCCCAGATACACCAGCACGAAGGCCCCGCCGCCGTTCTCGCCGGCGATATAGGGGAAGCGCCAGATATTGCCGAGGCCGACGGCCGAACCGGTGGCCGCCAGGATGAAGGCCAGGCGGGTCGTCCATTGCCCGTGGATCGAGGTCGTGGCAGGCATCAGTGGCTCCTTTGTGAGCGGAGACGGAAGGCGTGTGCGCGGCCATCGCGCCCGGGCAGCGCCCGGGCCCGGGCGCACAGCGCGTCGCCGAGTCCGCCGGAATTGTGGGGCAGCGGGTCCTCAGGCTCAACTTTCACCACGGATGCAGGCCCATGCCGACTGCTTCGCCGCGCCGCCTGCAGTACACTGCGCGGGTTATGGGAAAGAAGAAGAAACAAGGCGGCGACAACTCCAGCACCATCGCGCTCAACCGCAAGGCGCGCCACGATTTCTTTATCGAGGACCGCCTGGAGGCGGGGCTGGAGCTGGAGGGCTGGGAGGTCAAGTCCATGCGCGCCGGGCGCGCGCAGCTGAGCGAGGCCTACGTGCTGCTGCGCAACGGCGAGGCCTTCCTGTTCGGGGCCCACGTCACCCCGCTGCCCACTGCCTCCACCCATATCAACCCCGACCCCAGCCGCACGCGCAAGCTCCTGCTCCACCGCTCCGAGATCAACCGCCTGGTCGGCGCGGTGGAACGCAAGGGCTACACCCTGGTACCGATGGCCCTGTACTGGAAGCGTGGCCGCGCCAAGCTCGAGATCGGGCTGGCCAAGGGCAAGAAGGAATTCGACAAGCGCGCCGCCAAGAAGGACAAGGACTGGGAGCGCGAGCGGGCGCGGATTTTGAAGCACAACTAACGCCGCGGCACCCCGCCCGCCGTCCCCGTTCCGGCTCGCGCCGGTCGCCCCGGCCCCGTCCCTCGCCGTTTACGGTCCCTTCGTCCGGCCGCCTGCCTCGTGGTGGCTGGTCCTGGTTCGTCCTCCGGTGTTTACGTGCCTTCGGTCCGTCGCCTGCCATGTGGTGGCTGGCCCCGGTTCGGCATCGGGTGTTTACGGTGGCTTCTGTCCACATACTGCCCGGCGCTGACTCGCCAGCGCGCCCCGAGTGACTTCTTTGCTCGTGCAAAGAAGTCACCAAGAAACACGCCCGACTGCCGCGACCCCGGCCCGCTGTGCGGGCCGGGGTTTCCCTCGCTCCGAGGATTTTCGCGGGCGGCGCTGAACTCGCTACGCCTGCGGCTCCGCTCAGACATCCAGCGCCTTTTCTCCCGCGAAAACCCTCTCCACTCGGCGCGACGACAACGGGGGGATCAAGGTCAAGACAACGGCCATCCACAGGTTCGTGGTAATGGAAGAAGGCTGGGTCTTCGGACATCCTGGGCACGCTCGGCCGTTGGCCGTTGCGTGCCGCGCCCGCGAGCGGGCGCCTGGGGGGCTTTCAGGCGGCAGGGCTGTTGTGGTGTCGTGGGGCTGGAATACCTTCTGTCTTGACCTTCTCCTCCCGTATGGAGCCCCTCGTGGAGGGCGTGATGGGCCGGGAGAAGGCGCTGGATGTCTGAGCGGAGCCGCAGGCGCAGCGAGTTCAGCGCCGCCGGCCCAGCACGTCCGGAGCGAGGTTCCCGGGCGGAATCCGGGTGCCCTTCTTTGGGTACTTTCTTGGGCAAGCAAGAAAGTGCCTCGGGGCGCGCTGGCGAGTCAGCGCCGGGCAGTATGCGGACAGAAGCCACCGTAAACACCCGATGCTGAACCAGGCCTAGCCACAACAGGGCAGGCGGCCGAGCGAAGGCACCAGAAGGCCGGAAAAGCTCCGCCGCCGGACGACGGAATCAGGCGTTGGCGCGCCAGCGGCAGGTGCCGCCGGCTGCCTCGTCGAGGGTCTGCAGGAGCGCCTCGTGCGCCGCCTGCTCCTCCGGCGTCGGCTCGATCACCGGAAGCGGCTTGCCCGAACGCCGCGCCTGGACGGGCCCGGCCGCGGCGTCGCCGTCACCCCCGGCATCCAGCGTCAGCGCCACCTGCCCCCCGGTCATCGCCAGATAGACATCCGCCAGCAGCTCGGCATCGAGCAGCGCCCCGTGCAGGGTGCGCCCGGAACCGTCCACCTCGTAGCGCTTGCACAGCGCATCCAGGGAGTTGCGCGCCCCGGGATGCATGCGCCGCGCCATCACCAGCGAATCCAGTACGGTGCAGACCTCGGCCACCTCGGTCGCCGGCGCCGCATCACCCAGCAGACGCAGTTCATGGTTGATGAAGCCGACATCGAACGGCGCGTTGTGGATGATCAGTTCCGCACCACGGATGAAATCGACGAACTCACCGGCCACGTCGGCAAAGCGTGGCTTGTCGGCGAGGAATTCGTTGGTGATCCCGTGGACCTCGACAGCGCCGGCGTCGATCTCGCGGTCCGGCTGCAGGTACTCGTGGAGCTTGCGCCCGGTCGGACGGCGGTTGTCCAGCTCCAGACAGCCGATCTCGATGATGCGGTGGCCGTCGGCAGGCTCCAGGCCCGTGGTCTCGGTATCCAGCACGATCTGGCGCATCGCGTTACCCCTCAGTTCTCGATCGGTTCACCGGCCAGCAGGGCGTCGATGCCCGCATTGGCCAGTTCATCGGCACGTTCGTTCTCCGGATGGCCGCTGTGGCCGCGCACCCAGTACCACTCGATATCGTGACGCTGGGCCTGCGCGTCCAGCGCCTCCCACAGGTCGCGGTTCTTGACCGGGGATCCGCTGGCGGACTTCCAGTTGCGCCGTTTCCACCCGGGCAGCCACTCGGTCACGCCCTGCTTCACATACTTGGAATCCGTGACCAGTTCCACCTTGCAGGAGCGTTTCAGGGCCTCCAGCGCGCGGATGGCGGCGGTCAGTTCCATGCGGTTGTTGGTGGTCTCCGCCTCGGCGCCGTAGAGCTCGCGCTCGCGCCCACCGAAGCGCAGGATCGCGCCCCAGCCGCCGGGACCGGGATTGCCGCGGCAGGCCCCGTCGGTATAGATGTACACACGTTCGTCAGCCATGCGTTCGGCGGGCTCCGGAATGATCGGTGCGCGAGGATACCAGCCCCGGCCGCATCGCGGGGTTGGGCATCGCAAAGCGGAACCGCTGTGCCGGGCGCAGGGGCATGTCCACACGTTTGTGGGCGACGGTCAGGATCATGCTGGCCAGCGGTGGCAGGCCGCGCAGGGTCCAGGCGTCCATGGTCGCCAGGCGCTTTTGCCAGGCGGCGGGCAGCCCCGGCGGGAGCAGGCTCAGGCTCCACTGATCGAGGACCTCCAGATCCGCCGCCTCCAGTAGCTCGCGATACTGGCGCCGGCGCAGTCCCTCGGGCACCGGTGAGGCGCGCACGCCGTTGCGCCCAACGTGCTGCAGGCGGTTGCCCTCCAGCAGAAACACGCGCCCCTCGGGTTCCAGCACGCGGGCCGCCTCGGCCACAACCGCCTCCGGATGGTCGCTCTGCGCGCAGGGATGGGCCAGCACGATGCGCCGGGCGCAGTCGGACTCCAGCGGCCAGGCCTCCGGATCCATGCGCAACACCGGATGCGTCGAGGCAATGCGGACCAGCGGCGCCTGCAGGGCGTCGCTGTCCTCCAGGATCGGCACCGGGGCCAGCTCCACGGCCAGGTCGCCGGGGCCCGGGTCACCGTAGCGACGAATGCGTTCCAGAAAGCGCTCGCGGACCCTGCGCCCCTGGGGCTGGGCGTACCAGTGCGCCAACCAGTTCAGGAACGGGTCTTGGTGATCCCCCATCTCTGGTTTATCCTCCAGCGCCATGAAACTACGCCTCCACTCGCGGCTGACCACCGCCATGACCCTGGGCCTGACGGCACTCTTCGCCTCTGCCTGTAGCCTACACGACTCCGAGCGCACGCTGGATACCTCGGCGGCGGATCAGCCCATCGTGGAACCGCGCACCACCGAGGATGTGCAGGCCGCGATGGAACGCCAGAGCCGCGACGCCGCACAGCGCGCCGCCGAGACGGATGACCTGTGGGAGCGCGCGCGCCTGGGCTTCGGCTTCAACGATGCGCTGGACCACGAACGAGTGGAGCGCTACATCCAGCACTACCGCGACCACCCGCGGATCATCGAACACAGCACCCGGCGGGCGGAGCCCTTCGCCTACTTCATCCTGTCGGAGATCGAGGCGCGCGACATGCCTGCCGAGCTCCTGCTGTTACCGATCGTCGAGAGCGGCTTCGTCGCCCAGGCGACCTCGCGCAGCCGCGCGGCCGGGATCTGGCAGTTCATGCCGGCCACCGGCGACTACTTCGACCTCGCGCGCGACCACTGGTACGACGGGCGCCGCGATGTCTACAAGTCCACGCTGGCCGCGCTGGATTACCTCCAGGCCCTGCACCGCCGGTTCGACGACTGGTACCTGGCCCTAGCCGCCTACAACTACGGCCAGGGCAACATCCAGCGCGCGATCGACCGCAACGCCGCACGCGGCGAGCCCACCGACTACTGGAGCCTGGACCTGCCCGCCGAGCCCACCGCCTACATCCCGCGGCTGCTGGCCCTGCGCCACCTGTTCCTGGACCCGGACAGCCACGACATCGCCATCACGCCCATTGCCAACGAGCCGGCCCTGGAGATGATCGAACCCGGTCGCCAGGCGGACTTCTCGCTGATCGCGGAACTCGCCGACCTGGACACCGAGACCCTGAAGCAGCTCAACCCGGGCTATCACCGGCACGCCACCCACCCCGGCGGCGCGCAGCACCTGTTCGTCCCGCGCGAGGCCCTTCCGGTCCTCGAGACCGCGCTGGAGACACGCGATGACGAACCTCTGATCCGGTTCCGGGAGTACACCGTGCGCATGGGCGACAACCTGGGCCGGATTGCCGAACGCACCGGCACCCGGGTGGCGGTGCTGCGCGACATGAACAACCTGAACGGCGACCTGATCCGCGCCGGGCAGACGCTGCGCCTGCCAGCCAGCGCCTCCGGCGAGGACACCCCGGTACAAGTCGCCGGCGACAACGGCCAGCCCGCCGAGGATTACGAGGTCCAGCCGGGTGACAGCCTGTGGCATATCAGCCAGCGCACCGGCATGTCCATCGGGGCGCTGCGCGCCGCCAACGGTCTGGAGCCAGACGCGATCCTGCGCCCGGGCGACACGCTGAAGGTCGTGCGCGCCGATCCGGAGCGTGGCCCCGATGGCCGGCGCGTCGAGTACGAGGTCCGCCCCGGCGACTCCCTGTCGACCATCGCCCGTCGCCACCAGGTCAGCATCGGGGATCTGCGCCGCTGGAACGGGCTGAACGGCGACGGCATCCGCGCCGGCGAGACCCTGACCCTGTACCTGGCCAGCGCCGACCGGGAGACCCTGGCCCAGGGCGACGCCTGAAACAAGGCGCCCCACGAAAAAGCCCCGGGCAGGACCCGGGGCTTTTTTCGTGGGGAAGCGGGCGGCGCCTGCTGCCCGCGCGACACTCGGGATCAGGCGGCCCGGCGATCGTCCTCGCCCGTGGCGGCCGCCCGGTCCCAGGCCTGCATACCGCCCACCACGTTGTACACCTGGTGGTAACCCAAGCGCTGGAGGATGGATCCCGCCACGGTGGAGCGGTAGCCACTGCCGCAGACCACCGCCACCGGCTCGGCCTTGTCGATCCCGGGGATGCCGGTGCGGGTATCGGCCACCGGCTGATTGACCGCGGCCTCCGCATGGCCGGCCTCGAACTCGGAGACGGCCCGAACATCGACCAGGCGCAGGCGCCCGTCGGCGATCGCGGTCTGCGCCGCCGGGGCATCCAGCTGGGCAAGCGTGGCCAGGGGCAGCCCGGCACTGGCGTATGCCGCCATGCCGCCGCGGACAAAGCCCTCGATATAGTCACGGCCGGTGCGTACCAGCTGGCGCACGGCCTGCTCGATCACCGCGGGATCCCCGTTCCGGTCCACCAGCACGATCGGGGTATCGTCCGGCGTGACCCAGCCGGCCCAGTTGGCAAAACCACCGTCGATGCCGATACCCAGGGCCCCGGGGATATGACCGCCGCCAAAGGCCAGCGGATCGCGCAGGTCGATCACCGTCACCTCGCCGGCGGCGGCACGGCTCGAAACCGCGTCCGGGTCCAGGGCCGTCATGCCAGGCAGCGGGATCACCGCCTTCGGCCCCTCGGAGTTGATCCGCTTGTTGCGCGGATAGAAATCGGGGATCGGCGGCAGCCCGTTCAACAGCTGGTGCACAAAGGCGTCCTCGTCCAGCGACGGGTCCAGGTACGGGTTGGTCCGACGCTCGTAGCCGAGCGTGGAGACCGGCCGACCGGCCATCCCGGCGCCACAGGCCGAGCCCGCACCGTGGCCCGGATGCACCTCGACCCCGTCAGGCAGATCCGCCAGCTTCTCGCGCACGCTGTGGAACATCTGCCGCGCCAGCGCCTGCTTGGCCTCCTCGCCGAGCAGGTCCGGCCGACCCAAGGAGCCTACGAACAGGAAGTCGCCGGTGATGATGGCGATCGGATCCTTACTGGAGCGGGCCCCGTCATAGACCACGAACATCAGGTGTTCCGGGGTGTGCCCCGGTACATGGCGGGTCTCGATGCGCACATTGCCGAGCTGGACCGCATCCCCCTCGACCAGGTCCTCGTGCGGGAACTGCACCTGAAAATGCTCGCCCGCATCGTGCCCGGACAGCAGCAGACGGGCGCCGGTCTTGTCCGCGAGTTCGCGGGCGCCGGAGGCGAAATCGGCGTGGATGTGGGTATCCATCACGCGGGTGATGCGATAGCCGTTGCGCTCGGCGTACTCCAGGTATACGTCGACGTCGCGCTGCGGATCGATCACGGCGATCTCGCCGCTGCCCTGACAGCCGACCACGAAGGAATGCTGGGACAGGCCGGGATCGACAAAGCGTTCAAATATCATGCGGACCTCCTCGCGTTGGCTTTTGCATGAATGTCTGACTATTTTGGTCAGGCATTAGCGCAAAAGTTCCTGGCCACGCGACCCCGCACACCGGGAGCGCCCTCGATCCGCCGGCTGTATCCACCACGAAGCTCACGAAGGCACGAAGGAGGTCAAGGTCAAAAGCGTATTAACCACAGAGGACACGGAGTTCACGGAGAAAATCGAAAGATCTTCAGCCGATTAGATGGGAGCCGGTGTGTTCAACCCCGCTCGGGTGAGCGGCGAAGCCCCTGAGTCATGCTTGACCAGAATGGCCCCTTCTCTGTGTCCTCCGTGCCCTCCGTGGTGCAATCGCCCTTGACCTTCTTCGTGCCTTCGTGAGCTTCGTGGTGACTCTTGCTGATCGACAGAAGAGGAAGCGCTTGGCGATGGCGATCGGTGCCGAGGGCCGCGACTGGGTTACGCGGGGGTATCGGATTCCCGAGGTTCCAGGCGGGTCGCCTCCGGGTCCAGGCCCGCGGCGCGGAAGAGCTGTTCGAAGCGGCGTTGCGGCAGGTGCAGGCGGAGCTGGATCGATCCGTCCGGCGTGGTCTGTTCGGCCTCCACGGCCTTTTCCTCGTAGAGCTGGGCACGCAGCCGACCGGCCGCGGCCGGCAACTCGAACCAGCCCTGGGTCATGGACTCGGTGAAGGTCTCGGCCAGGCGCTGTTCCAGGCGCGCCACGCCCTCGCCGGTACGGGCCGACAGCCAGAAGGCGTCATCCGCCAGGCCGAAGCGCTCGTCCGGATCCTCGGCCGGGTTCTCCAGCTGGTCGATCTTGTTGTAGACCCGCCAGCAGGGCACGTCCTCGGCCCCGATCTCCGCGAGGACCTCCTCCACCTGGCGGATGCGCGTATCGCGCTCCGGGTCGGCGGCGTCGATCACGTGCAGCAACAGGGCCGCCTCGCGGGTCTCGGTCAGGGTCGCCTTGAAGGCGGCGACCAGCTCGTGCGGCAGGTCGCGCACGAAGCCCACGGTGTCGGCCAGGATCAGCGACTGGTGCGGCGCCAGGTCCAGGCGCCGCAGGGTCGGGTCCAGGGTCGCGAACAGCTGGTCCGCCTGATAGACGTCGGAATGCGTCAGACGATTGAACAGGGTGGACTTGCCGGCGTTGGTGTAGCCCACCAGAGAGACCGTGGGGATCTCGTTGCGCAGGCGCGCCTGACGGCCCTGTTCACGGGTGCGCTCCACTTTCTCCAGACGCCGCTCGATATGCTTGATGCGCCCGGCCAGCAGACGCCGGTCAGTCTCCAGTTGGGTCTCCCCCGGGCCACGCAGGCCGATCCCGCCCTTTTGCCGCTCCAGGTGGGTCCAGCCGCGCACCAGGCGCGTGGACATGTGACGCAGCTGCGCCAGCTCCACCTGGAGCTTGCCCTCGTGGGAACGGGCGCGCTGGGCGAAGATGTCGAGAATCAGCCCGGAGCGGTCCAGCACCCGGCACTTCAGGTGGGCCTCGAGGTTGCGTTCCTGGCTGGGCGACAGGGCGTGGTTGAAGATCACCACGTCGGCGCCGGTGGCCTCCACCGCCTCGCGGATCTCGTCGGCCTTGCCGGCCCCGACAAACAGTTTCGGGTGCGGCCGGTCGCGGGAACCCCGCACCACCGCCTGGATCTCGGCCCCGGCGGAACGCACGAGCTCGTCGAACTCCTGGACCTGGGCCTCGATATCGGGGTTGTCCCCGATGTTCAGCGCGACCAGGACGGCCGCGTTGCCAACGGCGGCCTCGCCGCCGCTCTCCGGACGCTCAAACAAGCCGGGGACCCGTCGTCATCAGGACTCGGCCTCCGCGGAGGCGGCCGCCTCGCCCTCGAGATTCATGTTCACCTGCCGGGCCGGGACGATCGTGGAGATGGCGTGCTTGTACACCATCTGCGAGACCGTACTGCGCAGCAACACCACGAACTGGTCGAAGGATTCGATCTGCCCCTGCAGCTTGATCCCGTTCACCAGGTAGATGGAGACCGGGATGCGGTCCCGGCGCAGCGCATTCAGGAAGGGTTCCTGCAACATTTGCCCTTTGGCCATCGGTGCGTTCCTTGATCGTTATTATTGGTTCGCGAGCCGTGCGAACGACTCTTTGCCGGCCCGCCGGTCGGCTTACCTGAAGCGTAGCATACCGGCTGCGGGTCGCCGTTCAACGCCCGGTCCGGCGTTATCCGGACGTCACCGCCGTCGCCGGCGCAGTACGAGCCGCGTCGATCGCCTCCAGAGCCTGCGACAGATCCGCGTGCTCCGCGTTCAGCCGCGCATGCAGCGGAAAGCGCCGCAAGCCGGTGAGCTGGCGCTTGGCCAGTTGCCGGGTCGCGGCGACGGCGCGTTCGCGAAAGGTCGCAAAGTCGTACTCCCCCGCCAGCCACTGCCAGCCCTGGCGATAGCCCACGGCCCGCTGCGACGGGTGCTCTGCGGTCAGTCCGGGCCGCCGGGTCAGGGCCATCAGCTCGTCGACGAATCCCGCCTCCAGCATCGCGTCGAAGCGCTGGGCGATCCGCGCCCGCAGGCGCTCCCGGTCCTCCGGCCACAGCGCCAGCGAAACCCAGCCGGACGGGACCTGCGCCGCCGCCCCCTGCTGGAAGCTCGACAGCGCACGCCCGGTCGCCGCGTAGACCTCCAGCGCGCGCAGGATGCGTTGCGGATCGTTCGGGTGGATGCGCGCGGCGGCGGCCGGGTCCACATGGGCCAGTTCGGCATGCAGGGCCGCGGCGCCCTCGTGCGCCAGGCGGGCACGCACGGACGCGCGCACCGTGTCCGGCACCGGCGGGATCGGGTCGAAGCCGTCCAGCAACGCGCGCAGGTAGAGCAGCGTCCCGCCCGCCAGCAGGGCGATCCGGCCGCGCGCATGGATCGCGTCGATTGCGGCGCGGGCATCGCGGGCGAAATCGGAGGCGTTGTAGGTGTCCTCCGGGTCGCGGATATCCAGCAAGTGGTGCGGGACCCGGACCTGCTCGGCCGCATCGGGCTTCGCCGTGCCGATATCCATACCGCGGTAGACCAGCGCCGAATCCACGCTGACGATCTCCGCGTCCAGGGCCTCGGCCAGCGCCAGAGACAGCGCGGTCTTGCCGCTCGCGGTGGGGCCGGCCAGCAGCACGACTGGCGGCCGCCCCCCCTCCAGTCCGGCCATCAGCGTCCTCTCAGGAACAGGCGATCCAGCGCCGAGTGGTCCAGTTCCACCCAGGTTGGGCGACCGTGATTGCACTGGCCGGAGCGCTCGGTGGCCTCCATGTCGCGCAGCAGCTGGTTCATCTCGGGCAAGGTCAGGCGCCGCCCCGAGCGCACGGAACCGTGGCAGGCGATGGTGCCCAGCACCGCGTTCATCGCGCCCTCGGCCCGATGGCTGTAGCCCACCGCGGCCAGGTCGGCCAGCACGTCGCGCACCAGCTGGGCCGTATCCTGCCCGCGCAGCAGGGCCGGCGCCGCACGCAGGGTCAGGGCCTCCGGGCCGGCCCGATCCAGCTCGAAGCCGAGCCCGGCCAGGAGGTCGGCGCGTTCCTCGGCCAGTTCCGCCTCGGCCGGGGTGACCTCCAGGGTCTCCGGTACCAGCAGCGGCTGCGAGGTCACTCGCGCCCCCTCCCACTCGCGCTTGAGGCGCTCGTAGGTGATGCGCTCGTGGGCCGCGTGCATGTCCACCACGATCAGGCCACGGGCGTTCTCGGCCAGGATGAAGGTCTCGGCCACCTGGCCCAGTGCGAACCCGAGCGGCGGCATGGAGTCGGCATCCGGGTCCGTCGCGGTTGCCGTCGGCGCGGCGGCCGACGGCTGTTCGTAGGCGGCTGGTCGGGCCTCGGCCACCGCCGACGCCCCGCGGAACTCGGCCCAGGCCGCACCGAAGCCCGGATCGCGCCCGGATGGCTCCGGTCGCGCTTCGCGGGGCGGCGCGTACCCGCCATACCCGCCACCGGCGCCCGGCACGCCGAGCCCGGACAACGGGCGGTCCGTCGGTACCGGGCGGGACGCCTCCTGGCCCGCGAAGGCCGGCGCACCCCGCGACTCGGGCACCGCGGCGGCATGCCCGGCGTCCCCCGGGCGCAGGGCCGCCAGCGCCTTGTGCAGGCTGTGGAAGATGAAGTCGTGGACCATGCGCGATTCGCGAAAACGCACCTCCTGCTTGGTCGGGTGCGCGTTCACGTCCACCTGGGTCGGATCCAGCTCCAGATCCAGCACGAACATGGGATGGCGCCCATGGTAGAGCACGTCCTGGTAGGCCTTGCGCACGGCCGCGGCCAGCACGCGATCACGGATCGCACGGCCGTTGACGAAGAAGAACTGCTGGTCGGGCTGGGCCCGTGACTGGGTCGGCGAGCCGAGCCAGCCGGACAGCGCCAGGCCGGCGCGCTGCTCGTCCACCGGCGTCGCGTGCTCCAGGAAGGCATCGCCCAGCAGGGCGCGCACCCGTTCGGCGGGCTCTTCGGTGGCCGGGAGATCCAGGGTCACGCGATCATTGTGGCGCAGGGTGAAGGCCACCTCGGGGCAGGCGACGGCCTGGGTGCGAATCACGTTCTCGCAGTGGTTGTATTCGGTGCGTTCGGTGCGCACGAATTTGCGCCGCGCCGGGACGTTGAAGAACAGGTCGCGTACCTCTACCGTCGTGCCCACCGGGTGCGCCGCCGGTGCGGCCTCGCGAAAGACGTCGGAGCCGTCCCCGGTCAGGCGCCAGCCATTGCGCTCGCCGTCGACCATGGAGGTCAGCGATAGCCTGGACACGGAGGCAATGGACGGCAGGGCCTCGCCGCGGAACCCCAGGGTGTGCAGGGCCTCGAGGTCGTCCATGCAGGCGATCTTGCTGGTGGCGTGGCGCGACAGGGCCAGCGGCATCTCGTCGCGATAGACCCCGCTGCCGTTGTCGCTGATCTGGATCAGCCGGACACCACCCTGCTCCAGGCGCACGTCCACCCGCGTCGCGCCGGCGTCCAGGGCGTTCTCGAGCAGTTCCTTGACGACCGAGGCCGGGCGCTCGATCACCTCGCCGGCCGCGATCTGGTTGATCAGTTGTTCGGAGAGCTTTGCGATCGCCACGGGCGACACCTGGGGACAGAAAACCGGGTGCCTAGCCTAACCGGGGCGGCGCCGGAGTGCCTAGCCGACGACCAGCCGCTACCCGCAAGACGTGACAGGTTGCCCGGGGAAGGGGCTTACGAATCGCGCGGGATCTGCAGGATCTGCCCGGCGTAGATGCGGTCGTCGCGCACATTGTTGGCGGAGCGCAGGTCCGCCAGTGACAGGCTGTAGCGATCGGCGATCCCGGAGAGGGTCTCGCCGGGGCGGATGATGTGCTGGTCCGGCTGGCCGTCGGCGATCAGGGTACCGGGACGGGCATGGGTGGAGAAATACGAACGCAGGCCGGTCAGCAGGGCATCCGCCAGCGAATTCTGGAAGCTGGCGCTGCGCAGCTTGCGCTCTTCGGAGGGGTTGGAGATGAATGCCGCCTCGACCAGGATCGACGGCACATCCGGCGAGCGCAGCACCGCGAAGTTGGCGCGTTCCACTTCCGGCTTGCGCACCTTGCCCACGCGGTGCAGCTCCGCAATCATCCGCTCGGCCAGGGTGTTGCTGGCCTCCAGGCTGCCGCTCTGGGCCAGGTCCAGCAGGACATTGGCCAGGGAATCGTCCTTGCCGTTGATCGGCACGCCGCCCAGGCTCAGGTCCGCCTGGTTCTCGCGCTGGGCGAGGAAGCGCGCCGCCTCGCTGGAGGCCCCGCGCTCGGACAGCATGTACACCGAGGAACCCTGCACGCTGCGATTGGCGATGGCATCGGCGTGGATGGAGACGAAGACGTCCGCGTCTGCCTTGCGCGCCCGCTCGATGCGTTCGCGCAGGGGCAGGAAGTAGTCGCCGCTGCGGATCATCACCGCCTGCATGCCGCGCTCGTTGTCTACGCGCTCGGCAAGGCGCTTGGAGATCTGCAGCACCACATCCTTCTCGCGGGTGCCGGCCGGGCCGATCGCGCCCGGGTCGTGCCCGCCATGGCCGGCGTCGATGGCCACCACGACATCGCGCAGGTTCTCCTGTGAGCGCCCGCGGCGGGAGGCCCCGTTGTTCTCGGCCGCACGCGGGGCCGCGGGGGCATCCCCGGCCGTCAGGTCCAGCACCAGGCGGTGCGGGGCCCCCTGCGCCGGCATCAGCACGAAGCTGCGCGGCTCCACCGGCTTGCGCAGGTCGAAGACCACGCGCAGGTCGGAGCCGTTGCGCGCGGCATGGCGTACCGCCTTGATCGCCGAGCGCGGGTTGTCGCTGACCGCCAGATCCTCCACCGCCCGCGCGTTTTCGAGGTCCACCACCAGGCGGTCGGGGGACTGCAGGCGGAACATGGAGTACTCGGCCTCGCCATCCATGTCGAACACCAGGCGCGTGGTGTCGCCATCCACCGACATGCGGACCCGCTGCACGCCGGTACGGGCCAGGGCGGGCAACGGCATCCCGACCAGCCCCAGGGCAGTCATGGCGCGCAGCAGCTGGCGGCGGCGCAGATCCGGCAATGTTGGTTGGCCCACGGCGATTCCCTTTGTAATCAGGGGTTCTGACTACATTGTGGACGCTTTTTCTGGAAAAGCAATAGCGGTTTTCGTTCTTTATGAGCGAGATATCGCTCATTTTGCGCGTGGAGGGCCAACTCTGGAGCCCGCTCCCCCTGGGTGCGATCTCTCAACAGGCGGTTTACGAGGCAACGCCCTGGTCGCGCAGGGCCTGGCGATAGGCCTCGGCGAGCGGGCCCTCCAGGCGGAGTTCGCGCCCTTCCTCCCCGGCCGTGCGGTGCGCCAGACGCACGACCAGATCCGGCGCCGGCAGCCAGCCGGCACCGCGTTCCGGCCACTCCACCAGCCACAGGCCCTCGCCCCCGAAGGCCTCGCGCACGCCCAGGTATTCCAGTTCCTCGGGGTCGCCCAGGCGGTAAAGATCGAAGTGCAGGACCTCGCGATCCGCCAGCCGGTACGGCTCCACCAGGGTGTAGGTAGGGCTGCGCACGGCACCCGCATGCCCCAGCCGGTGCAGCAGTCCGCGTACCCAGGTGGTCTTGCCCGCGCCAAGATCCCCCTCGAGAAACACGATGTTCGGGTGATCCAGCGCCGCCAGGGCCGCCCCGGCCGCCTCGGTGGCCTCCAGGTGCGGCAGTACCAGCGGGTCGGATGCCGCGCTCATTGCCCACCCCCGGCGGCGGCCGGCAGGGCATCGGCCAGGTCCCCGGCCAGCATGCCGCGGGCCCCGCCCAGACGATCGCGCGCCACCCGGGCGGCGGCACAGTGCCAGGCCGCCCCGGTCTCGGCCGCGCCGCGCGCATCCGCGCCCTGCGCCCGCAGCGCCGCGATGATGCCGGTCAGGACATCGCCACTGCCGGCGGTGGCCATACCCGGATGCCCCCCGGTCACGCAGGCCAGCGGCCCGGCATCCGAGGCGGCCGCCACCAGCGTGCCGGCCCCTTTCAGCAGCACCACGCCGCCCAGGCGTTCGGCCAGGGCCCGGACCTGCCCCGGCCGATCGGCCTCGATCGCCGCGCGGTCCGTCCCCTGCAGGCGGGCCGCCTCGCCCGGGTGCGGCGTCAGCACCCAGTCCGCGGCCCGACGCGGCGCCTCGGCCAGGAGGTTCAGGGCATCGGCATCCACCACCCGGGGCATCTCGGCATCGGCCACGGCCAGCCACAGGCCCCGGCCCCAGGCGTCCAGCCCCAGCCCCGGACCCACGGCGACCACATCGACCCGGCGCATCAGCGCCTGCAGTTCGCCCGCATCGCGGACGCCCTGCACCATCAGTTCGGGGCGCTCCAGATTGGCCCAGGCCGCGTGTTCCGGGTGAGTGGCCAGGGTCACTCGCCCGGCGCCGGCGCGCAATGCCGCGGTCGCGGTCAGCCGGGCCGCGCCGGAATACCCCGGCGCGCCGCCCACGACCAGCACATGCCCGCAATCCCCCTTGTGCGCCCCCGGGCGTCGGGGTGGCAGCCCCCGGGACCAGTCCGAGGGGCCGACACGGCGCGCCACCGGGGCCACGCCGTCGAAGATCGCAGGGGGCAGGTCCAGCGGCGCGACCTCCACGGCGCCGACCACGTCCACCGCGGGGCCCGTATGCAGCCCCAGCTTGTCCGCGATCATGGTGAGGGTGCGCTCGGCCCGCACCGCGCGTCCCAGCACCCGGCCGCTGTCGATGTCCACGCCCGAGGGCGCATCGGCCGCCAGGATCGGGGCGCCGTTCGTGTTCAGCCGCTCGATCAGTTCGCCGTAGGCATCCGTCAGCGGGCGCTCCAGGCCGATCCCGAACAGGCAGTCCACCCAGACCTCCGCGGCCGCCGGGTCGAACGATTCCAGCGTGTGGACTTCGCCCCCACCATCACGCCAGCGGGCGTGGGCACGGCGGCCATCGGAATCGGGGCGGGCCCGCGACGGCCCGCCATGGACCCGGACCTGCAGCCCCGCCTCGGCCGCCAGCCGGGCCAGGACGTAGCCATCGCCCCCGTTGTTGCCGGGCCCGCAGACAATGCCGATACGACGGGCCTGCGGCCAGTGACGGCGCAGGGTGTCCAGCAGGGCCTGGCCGGCCCGCTCCATCAGCTCGCCCGGCGCCATCCCGGGCAGGGCCAAACCGGCGGCATCCAGGGCGCGCATGCCCGCGTTGTCGAACAGTGCGCTGGTCAATGCTTGTGGGTCGGGTTCATGATTCACGCCATTACCTCCGTCGCGGAAGCCAAATCGTGCCTCAGCGCCTCGATCCACGCCAATGCACCGAACTGGCCGAACGTATCCGTACGTGGGGCGGCGAGTTGGGCTTTCAGGCCGTGCGCATCGCCCCCGCCGAGGTCCCCGCGGAGGATCGCCGGCACCTGGATGAATGGCTCGCGCAGGGTTCGCACGGCGAGATGGGCTGGATGGCCGAGCGGGCGGCCCTGCGCCACGCCCCGGATGCCCTGGTCCCGGGCGTACAGCGCATCATCAGTGTCCGCATGGACTACTTCCCGCCGGCCAGCCGGCGTCCGGCCATCCAGCTGGCCGGGCAGGACCGCGCATATATCTCCCGCTACGCCCTGGGACGCGACTATCACAAGCTGCTGCGCAAGCGCCTGACCACTCTCGCACACCGCATCGAGGCCGAGGCGGGCCCGTTTGGCTATCGCGCCTTCACCGACAGTGCCCCGATCCTCGAGAAGGCCCTGGCCGCCCGGGCCGGGCTCGGCTGGATCGGCAAGAACACCAATCTGCTCGCGCGCGAGAGCGGTTCCTGGTTCTTTCTCGGGGAGCTGTTCACCGACCTGCCGCTGCCGGTGGACGAGCCGGCGGGCGAGCACTGCGGCCAGTGCACCGCCTGCCTGGAGGTCTGTCCCACGCAGGCCTTCCGCGGCCCGTATGACCTGGACGCCCGGCGCTGCATCTCCTACCTGACCATCGAGCTGAAGGGTTCCATCCCCGAGGATCTGCGCCCGTTGATCGGCAACCGCATCTACGGCTGCGACGACTGCCAGCTGGTCTGTCCGTGGAACCGCTTTGCCGAGGTCTCGGCGGAACCCGACTTCATCGCCCGCCACGGTCTCGACAGCGCCAGCCTGGTCGAGCTGTTCGCCTGGGACGAGGCGACCTTTCTCGCCCGCACCGAGGGCATGGCGATCCGCCGCATCGGCCATCCGCAGTGGCTGCGCAATCTCGCGGTGGCCCTGGGCAACGGCCCGGCAACCCCGGAGGCGGAGGCCGCCCTCGCCGCCCGTGCGGACCACCCGTCGGAACTCGTGCGCGAACACGTGGCCTGGGCCCGGGAACAGCTGCGCGCGCGCCGCGGCGCGGTGCCCCCGTCGCCGGAGACCCTGTCCCGGCTGACCCGCGCACCCCGGTAGCCGAGTACTCCGGTAGTCCGCTCGGCGCAGGTTGCCAGCATCGGCGCGACCGGCGACACTCGGGGGCCAAACGCAGCGTCCCCCCGGGCCCCGCCCACCACGAAAGGCTCCGTTCCACGCCATGCCCGACCACCCGGACACCACGCGCTACCAGCGGATCTTCGAACAGGCGCCCGAGGCCCATCTGGTCCTGGACCGGCGCGGCGGGATCGTCGCGGGCAACCAGGCCGCCTGCGAGCTGCTGGGCTACACCCGGGCCGAACTGACCGGCGGCGTGCACATCACCGACCTGGACCTGCAGGCCACCCAGGACGATGTGGACGCCGCCCATTCGGACCCGGACAACCGCCTTCCCACCCACTTCGAGAGCCGCTACCGGCGGCGCGACGGCAGCGAGTTCCCGGCCGAGGTCCACATCAATGCGATCCGCACCGACGGCGAGATCGAGGTCTTCACGACCTTCCGCGACATCACTCGCGAACGTCAGTCGGAACAGAACCTCCGGCGCCTCGAGACCCAGCTCGGGGCGACCGTACGGCATGCCCCGCTGATCCTGTTCGCGCTGGACGCCGACGGCCGATTCACCCTCTCGGAGGGGGCCGGCCTGCACGCCCTGGGCCTGAGCCCCGGCGAGGTCGTCGGTCGCGACTTCCGCGAGGTCTATGCCGATCACCCCGACACCCTCGCGGCCGCCGAGCGGGCCCTGGCGGGCGAGGCCTTCCAGTTCGAGGACTCGGTCAACGGGACCCACCTGAGCGTTTCCTGGATCCCGCTGAAAGACAGCGACGGCGTACTCGGCGTCGCCTGGGACATCACCTCGCTGCGCGCCGCCGAGGCGGCTACCGGGGCCGAGCGCGACCGCCTGCTGACCACCCTGCAGTCAATCAGCGACGGCGTCATCACCACCGATACCGCCGGACGCCTGACCTACCTCAATCCCGCGGCCCAGGTCCTTCTGGGGGTCGACGCGACCGCCGCCCAGGGCCAGCGCGTGGACGAACTGCTGGATCTCGAGGACACCCGCACCGGGGCGAGCGTGCACCACCCGGTGGAACAGTGCCTGAAGCTCGGCGCGAGTACGGAGTCGCCCGAGCGCATCCTGCACCGGGCCGACGGCGCGATCCGCGTGGTGCGCATGCTGGCGTCTCCCTTGCAGCGACCGGACCGGGCCTCCCAGGGCGTCGTGATCGTGCTCCACGACCACACCGAACTGTGGCAGATGACCCAGCAGCTCAATCATCAGGCGAGCCACGACGACCTGACCGGCCTGTGCAACCGGCGCGAATTCGAGCGACGTCTGGAGGAGGCCCTGCGCACCCTGCAGGGGGACCAGACCCCGCACGTGGTGTTCTACATGGACCTCGACCAGTTCAAGATCATCAACGACACCTGCGGGCACCAGGCCGGCGACGAGCTCCTGCGCGAGCTGTCCGAACGCCTGCTGCACCTGATCCGCGAGAACGACACCCTGGCCCGCCTCGGCGGCGACGAGTTTGGCCTGCTGCTGTGTCACTGTCCGCTGGAGCGCGCGGAGGCGATCGCCCAGCGAATACTGGAGACCGTCCAGGCCCTGCGCTTCCAGTGGGAGGGCCGGCGCTTCGATGTCAGGGTCAGCATCGGCCTGGTCCCGGTCGGCGGCCCAGAACAGACCCTGCCCGAGGTCCTCAGCCAGGCGGATTCCGCCTGCTATGCCGCCAAGGAGAATGGCCGCAACCGGATCTACGTCTGGCAGCCCACCGACCAGGCCCTGCGCCGGCGGCGCGGGGAGATGGAATGGGTTGGCCGCATCCGCGCGGCGCTGGACGAAGGGCGCTTCGAGTTGTTCGGCCAGGCGGTGCATCCGCTGGGGCCCACCGATCCGGACCTGGCCCATGTCGAGGTGCTGATGCGCCTGCGCGACGAGGAGGACCGGTTGATCCCGCCGGGCACCTTCATCCCCGCCGCCGAGCGCTATCACCTGATGCCGGACATCGACCGCCACGTAATCGACAGCGCCTTCGCGATGCTGTCGCGGCATCGCGCGGCGCACGCTGACGGCCCCCGCTGCGACCCGACCGTCGCGATCAACCTCTCGGGCCAGTCGCTGGCCCAGGAGAGCATGCTCGAGTTCGTCACGGAGCGCCTGCAGCACTACGCGATCCCGCCTCAGTGCATCATCTTCGAGATCACCGAGACCGCGGCGATCAGCCACCACGAGCGGGCCCAGAGCCTGATCCGCACCCTGCGCTACATGGGCTGCCGCTTCTCCCTGGACGACTTCGGCAGCGGGCTGTCGTCCTTCGGCTACCTGAAAAACCTGCCGGTGGACTTCATCAAGATCGACGGCAGCTTCGTGCGCGACATCGCCCACAACGCGGTGGACTCGGCCATGGTCACGGCCATCCACCGTGTCGGCCACGTCCTCGGTCTGCGCACCATCGCCGAATGCGTGGAGTCCGAGGCCACCATGGAACGCCTGCGCGAGATCGGCCTGGACTTCGTGCAGGGCTTCTACCTGTCGCAACCCACGCCCCTGGAGCAGCACCTGGAACCCGCGGACAACGCCAGCCACTGACCCCTTATTTCTGAGTGTTTTCCTTGGTTTTTGCCGGCGCTTTCGCGGCCGCGGCCGCGACTTGCTAGCGTATCGACAAACCAGAAACGGAAAGCCACGCACCCATGCCGTACTCGGAAGAACGCATTACCTCCACGCACCGCTGGTCGGACAAGACCTTCAGCTTCACCACCACGCGACCGGAGGGGCTGGAGTTCAAGAACGGGCAGTTCGTGACCCTGGGCCTGCGCCCCGAGGGCAAGTTGATCCCGCGTGCCTACTCGATCGTCTCCGAGCCCGAGGCCGAGGAACTGGAGTTCCTGAGCATCCATGTGCCGGATGGCGCGCTGACCAGTCGCCTGGCCGAGGCCGGCCCGGGCGACTCGATCTGGATCAACACCAAGGTCACCGGCTCGCTCACCTTCGACTACGTGCAGCCAGGCCGCACCCTGTACATGCTGGCCACCGGCACCGGTCTGGCCCCGTTCATCTCGCTGATCCGCAGCCCGGAGCTGTTCGAACACTTCGAGAACGCGGTGCTGGTGCACAGCGTGCGCACGGTGGAAGAACTGGCCTACCGCCAGGAGATCGAGTCGCGCATCAGCGACCGCCTGCGCTACGTGCCCACCGTGACCCGCGAAAACCACGACTTCGCCTGCCCGATCGCGCAGCAGCCGTACGACAACAACCAGCGCGGGGCCGACATGTTCCGCTCCGGCGAACTGAGCCGTATCCTCGACCTGCCCCCGGCCGATCCGGAGCAGGACCGCGTGATGCTGTGCGGCAACCCGGCCATGAACCGCGAGATGAGCGAATGGCTCACCGAGCACGGCTGGACCCAGACCAACTACAAGGGCGTCGGGACCTTCACCGTCGAGCAGGCCTTCGTGACCACCATGTCCGACTCGGACGACTGAGTCCGCGACGGGCGGCGCTCAGGCCCCCGCCAGCAGGATCCAGCGCGCCTCGTTTATCCGCTGCAGGGTTGCCGTGTCGCCCCCGCGATCCGGGTGGTGGCGCTGCGCCATCCGGCGGTACTGATGGCGGACCGTGTCGGCGTCCACGGGATCGGCCAGCTCCAGCACCGCCAGCGCCTGGTCGCGCCGCTCATCCCGCCCCATGCGGGCCCAGAACTCGCCCAGAAGCGCCTCCACCGCGGCCGCATCCATCCGCTCCAGCTGGGTCAGGTCCAGATAGTAGGCACGCAGCGGATCGTGTTGCGCCGGCAGGCCCGCCGCCCCCGGTCGTGACCCGCCCTCCGCCGGTTCGATCCCGATATCCAGACAGTGGATGCGCACCCACTCGCCTTGCGGCAGCAACCCGTCGCGCAGCCGGTACAGGCAGTGAAACAGCAGGAAGTGAGTCTGGAACAGGCTCAACGGTTCGCGCAGCCGCGCGGCGGCAAAAGGTGCCACCCCCGCGTCGCGCAACTGCGCGATCAGGGCATGCTCGGTCAGCCCGGACGGCCGCGCCCGCAGGCACTCCAGTACCGGTTCCAGCAGCGCCGCCGCCACCGGCGCCCCGGTCGTCTCATCCGCCTCGATCATGCGCCCGGAAACTCGCCGTCGACATACACCCAGCGCCCATCCTCGCGGCGAAAGCGGCTGCGTTCGTGCAGGCGCACCCCCTGGCCACGCACCCGCGAGCGGGCAACGAACTCGACCCAGCCCTCCCGGTCCTCCGGCCCCCCGGCCCCGGTCGCGCGGATCGTCAGCCCCAGCCAGCGCTGGTCCGGCTCCAGCATCAGGGATTCCGGTCGCGTCTCCGGGGCCCAGGTGGCCAGAAGATAGTCCTCGCGCCCCTCCACGAAGGCGGCATAGCGCGAACGCATCAGCGCCTCCGCCGTTGGGGCCGCGGCCGCACCGTCCAGAAACGCCCCGCAGCAGGCCGGCCGGTCCCGCCCGGACCCACAGGCGCATGTACCCCCCTTCCTGCGGCTGGCCTTGCCCAAGCGATACCCCCCTCATCGAAGTCCCCGCCAGCATGCCCGAGCCATCGCCCGGGGTCGAACCCTCACATTGGGGCTGGTCTTTCACCTGTGGAAACGTTAGGTTGCGAAAGCACCCAAGGGAACGCTGATTCATGGCCAACATCCTGATCATGGGCTGCGGCGATCTCGGCTGCGGCGTCGGAGAACAGCTCGCCGCGGCCGGCCACACGGTCTGGGGCCTGCGCCGCCAGCCGGAGCGCATCCCGGAACCGATCCAGCCGCTGGCCGGCGACTTCGCCCGCGCGGACGCGCTGCCGCCGCTGCCCCCGGCGCTGGACACCGTCTATTTCATCGCCACCCCGGGCGAGTTCACCGAGGCCGCGTACCGCCGCGCCTATATCGACGGCCTGCGCAACACCCTGACCGCGCTGGAGCAGGCCCGCCAGCAACCGCGCCGCGTCGTGTTCGTCTCCAGCACCTCGGTCTTTGGCGCCGACGACGGGCGCTGGGTGGACGAAACCACCCCGGCCGAGCCCACCCGCTTCTCCGGGCGCTGCCTGCTGGAGGCCGAGCAGTTGCTGGCCGACAGTCCGTTGGCCGGCGTGGTCGTGCGCTTTGGCGGCATCTATGGTCCGGGGCGCGAGTACCACCTGCGCAAGGTTCGCGAGGGCGTGCGTGGCCAGCACGAAGCACCGGTCTGGACCAACCGCATCCACCGTGAGGACTGCGTGGGCCTGCTGACCCACCTGTTTCATCTGGACAACCCCGAGCCGCTTTATCTGGGCGTCGATGACGAACCGGCCCTTCGCCACGAGCTGCTCGGCTGGCTGGCGCAGGAGATGGAGCTCGATCCGCCGGGGACGCCGCCGATGCCGGCCGGCGAGGTCTGCGGCAAGCGCTGCCGCAACGAGCGGCTGCATGCCAGCGGGTATCGCCTGCGCTATCCCGACTACCGCACCGGCTATCGCGCCCTGCTCGACCAGATCGCCACCACCTGAGCCAAGCCCTCACGCCTTGCAGGCTGAGCCCCGTCGTCCCTTGATGTTTAGTGCTTCGTCTGGCCGCCTGCCCTGTTGTGGCTAGGCCTGGTTCGTCCTCTGGTGTTTACGGTGGCTTCGGTCCACGTACTGCCGTGCGCTGACTCGCCAGCGCGCCGCGAGGTACTTCTTTGCTCGTGCAAAGAAGTACCCAAGAAACACGCCCGACTGCCGCGACCCCGGCCCGCTGTGCGGGCCGGGGTTTCCCTCGCTCCGAGGCTTTTCGCGGGCGGCGCTGAACTCGCTACGCTGCGCTTCGCTCAGACATCCAGCGCCTCTGATCCCGCGAAAACCCTCTCCACTCGGCGCGACGACAACGGGGAGGCAGGTCAAAACAACGGCGGTCCCGACGGTCTAGCCAGTGGATAAAGGCTGGGTCTTCGCACATCTTGGGCACGCTCGGCCTTCGGCCATAGCGTGCCGCGCCCGCATGCGGGCGCCGGGGGGCTGTCGGACGGCTAGGCCGTTGTTGTGTCGTGGGGTCGGAGTGCCTTCTGTCTTGACCTTCCTCCCCCGTATGGAGCCCCTCGCGGAGGGCGTGATGGTCCGGCCCGTTTTCCATAAATTCGGGGCGCTGGATGTCTGAGCGAAGCCGAAGGCGCAGCGAGTTCAGCGCCGCCGGCCCGAGGGCCCTGGAGCAAGGTTCCCAGGCGGAATCCGGGTGCCCTTCTTTGGGTACTTTCTTCGGCAAGCAAGAAAGCCAGTTGTTGATCAAAAACGGGCGCGGCGCGCTGGCGAGTCAGCGCACGGCAGTACGTGGACCGAAGCCACCGTAAACACCAGAGGACGAACCAGGCCTAGCCACAACAGGGCAGGCGGCCAGACATAACCAACGTAAAGACGATAGCGGACAGCGGGCGATGAGCGCGCCGCGCCGTTATAATGCGCGGCTTTCGCCCATTCCGACCCGAGCGCGCCCGCGATCATGGACAAGAGCTTCGACCCCAAGAGCATCGAGCAGACCCAGTACGAACGCTGGGAGGCCGCGAACATCTTCGCGCCGCCGGAGTCGGGCGAGGCCGGCTACTGCATCCTGCTGCCGCCGCCGAACGTGACCGGCACGCTGCACATGGGGCACGCGTTCCAGCACACGCTGATGGACACCCTGATCCGCTACCGGCGCATGCACGGCGACCGCACCCTGTGGCAGGGCGGCACCGACCACGCCGGGATCGCCACCCAGATGGTGGTCGAGCGCCAGCTCGCCGCCGACGGCAAGAGCCGTCACGACCTCGGGCGCGAGCAGTTCCTCGAGGCCGTCTGGGACTGGAAGGGCCAGTCCGGCGGCACCATCACCCGCCAGATGCGCCGGCTGGGCGACTCGGTGGACTGGTCGCGCGAGCGCTTCACCATGGACGACGGGCTCTCCGCGGCGGTGCGCGAGGTCTTCGTGCGCCTGCATGAAGAGGGCCTGATCTACCGCGGCAAGCGCCTGGTCAACTGGGACCCGGTGCTACACACCGCGCTGTCCGACCTGGAGGTGCTGTCGGAGGAGGAAAGCGGCCACCTGTGGCACTTCCGCTACCCGCTGGCGGACGGCTCGGGCCACCTGACCGTCGCGACCACGCGCCCCGAGACCATGCTGGGCGATACCGCCGTGGCCGTACACCCGGAGGACGAGCGCTACCAGCACCTGATCGGCCAGACCATCCGCCTGCCGCTGGTCGGGCGCGAGATCCCGATCATCGCCGACGACTACGTCGAGGCCGAGTTCGGCTCCGGCTGCGTAAAGATCACCCCGGCGCACGACTTCAACGACTATGCGATGGGTCAGCGCCACGACCTGCCGGTCATCAACATCCTGACCATCGACGCCTGCCTGAACGAAAACGTGCCGGAGGCCTACCAGGGCCTGGACCGCTATGAGGCCCGCAAGCAGGTGGTCGCGGATCTCGAGGCCGAAGGCCTGCTGGAGAAGATCGACGATCACAAGCTGATGGTCCCGCGCGGCGACCGCTCCGGCACCGTGGTCGAGCCCTACCTGACCGACCAGTGGTATGTGAAGGCCGGCCCGCTGGCCGACCCCGCGATCAAGGCGGTGGAGGACGGCCGCATCCGCTTCGTGCCGGAGAACTGGTCGAAGACCTACTTCGAGTGGATGCGCAACATCGAGGACTGGTGCATCTCGCGCCAGATCTGGTGGGGCCACCGCATCCCGGCCTGGTACGACAGCGATGGCAATGTCTTTGTGGGCCGTTCCGAGGACGAGGTACGCGAGAAGCACGGCCTGGCGGCCGATGTGGTGCTGACCCAGGACGAGGACGTGCTCGACACCTGGTTCTCCTCCGCGCTGTGGCCGTTCTCCACCCTCGGCTGGCCGGAGCAGACGCCGGAGCTGCGCGACTTCTACCCGACCAGCGTGCTGGTTACCGGCTTCGACATAATCTTCTTCTGGGTCGCCCGCATGATCATGATGGGCGAGCACTTCATGGGGGATGTGCCGTTCCGCGAGGTCTACGTCACCGGCCTGATCCGCGATTCGGAAGGCCAGAAGATGTCCAAGTCCAAGGGCAACGTGATCGACCCGATCGACCTGATCGACGGCATCAGCGCCGACGACCTGGTGGCCAAGCGCACCCAGGGCCTGATGCAGCCGCAGATGGCGAAGAAGATCGAGAAGACCACTCGCAAGGCCTTCCCCGACGGCTTCCCCGCGTTCGGAACCGATGCTCTGCGCTTCACCCTGGCGGCACTGGCCACCACCGGGCGCGACATCAAGTTCGACCTTGGTCGCATCGAGGGCTACCGCAACTTCTGCAACAAGCTGTGGAACGCCTCGCGCTTCGTGCTGATGAACGTCGAGGGCCACGACTGCTCGGCCGCGGACGACACGGCGGAGCACCGCACCCTGGCCGATCGCTGGATCCTCGACCGCCTGGCCGAAACCGCCGCGACCGCCACGCAACAGTTCGATGCCTACCGCTTCGACCTCGCCGCGCAGACGCTCTACGAGTTCACCTGGCACGACTACTGCGACTGGTACCTGGAGCTGACCAAGCCGGTCCTGAACGACGACGCCACACCGGATGCGGTCAAGCGCGCCACGCGCAATACGCTGGTCACCGTGCTCGAGGCCCTGCTGCGCCTGCTGCACCCGGTGATGCCGTTCATCACCGAGGCGATCTGGACCAGTGTGAAGCCACACGCCGGGATCGGCGACGACGTCGAGTTCCTGGTGCAGTGCCGCTGGCCGGCGCAGGACGGCTTCCCGCGTGATGCCACCGCCACCGCCGAGCTCGACTGGGTCAAGGACTTCATCACCGGGCTGCGCCGCATCCGCGCGGAGATGGACATCGCTCCGGGCAAGCCGCTGCCCGTGCTGGTGAAGAACTGGACCGACGCCGACCAGGAACGCTACACCCGCCACCGCGGCCTTCTGGAATTCCTGGCCAAGCCGGAAAGCGTCACCTGGCTGGACGCCGCCGACGAGGCCCCGGAGTCCGCGATGGCCCTGGTCGACGACATGCAGCTGCTGATCCCGCTGGCCGGGCTGATCGACAAGGATGCCGAGCTGGCACGCCTGGACAAGGAGATCGGCAAACTCGACAAGAACCTCGAGCAGAGCGAAAAGCGCCTTGCCAACGCGAGCTTCGTCGACCGCGCCCCGGCCGACGTGGTGCAAAAAGAACGCGACCGCGTCGCCGAGATGAACGCCACCCGCGACCAGCTCGCCGCCCAGCGCGAACGCATCCGCGCGATGTAAGGGCCTGTATTCACCACGAAGCACACGAAGGCACGAAGAAGGTCAAGGGCGAAGGGCGTTTAACAGGAAGTCGGGAAGACCGGAAGAACGAACAGGGACTAAAGGCGCTGTCCAGATGCCACCGCCTTGGGCGCAGCCCGCTGCACAGCTAGGCCAACCACCGTAAACCCTTCCCGTCTTCCCATCTTCCTGTAGATGTTTTTCCGGTTTTCTTCGTGCCTTCGTGCGCTTCGTGGTGAACAACTCAGCTAATGCGTTCGAGCATGCCGCGGTGGCGGATGAGGCGGGCAAAGCCGCGGCCCACGTGGTACCAGTGCAGCATCCAGGCCTCCCGTGCCAGCCGGGCCGCGGACACCCGCGAGCCCAGCTCGGCCGGACAGGGGCAGATGCGCAACCCCATGCCACGCGCCATCGCCGCCGACCGGGCGAGATGGAAGCGGCTGGTAATCAGCACCAGCGGCGCGTCGTCATGCGGCTCCCGCGCCAGCAGGTCACGCGCGTTGCGCAGGTTCTCCAGGGTGTGCCGGGAGGCATCCTCCGTCTGGATACGCTCGGCCGCAATGCCGTGGCGGCGCAGAAATGCGGCGCCCGCGGCGGCCTCGGTCGGGCCCTGCGGGGACGTCTGCCCGCCCAGCACGAGGATCCGGGCCTCGGGGTTGCGCCGCGCCAGCCGCACCGCGCGCAACAGGCGCAGACGGTACCCCGGACCTGGCGCCCCGGCCTCCAGTTGCTGCCCCAGCACGAGGATGCACCGGCCCCTTCCGGGGCAGCGAAGCTGTCGTGACCAGCGCAGGGCATGGGTCCACAGCAGCAGCCAGGAGAGGCCGCCGGTTGCCAGGATGATCAGGTTCGACAGCGCGAAGGTCGCCAGGCCATCCGCGCCGATGCGCCCCAGTCCGACCCGTGCCGCACCCACGCGAGTCCGCTCAGGCCTCGTCTTCGGGGGTCGTGCCGCCGGTGAAACGCAGCCGCGCGTTGCGCCGGCGCCGCGCCCAGAAGTGCAGGGCCCGCGGCAGATTCAGCGCTATCTGGGTGTAGTACACGGCCTTGAAGGCGCGCAGCGACCACTGCACGCGGGTGTTGCGGTAGACATCGCCGGCCAGCAGGGAGATCACCGCCTGCTCCATGCCCAGGGTGTTGCGCGGCCCCATGAACAGCTTGCGCATCACCGGGCTGTTGAAGCGGTAGATCAGCCAGGAGAAGCGGCGTACGCCCCGGCGAACGTCGCGCTCGAACGCCCGCAGGTAGCGCCCGGCGCGCGCCGGACGCGCGAGGCAGCGGTCCACCGCGTCCGCGGCGCGGAAGCCCCCCGACATCGCGATATAGACCCCGCTGGAGAACACCGGGTCGACAAAGGTAAAGGCATCGCCCACCAGCAGGTAGCCCGGCCCGTGGGCCTGACGCGAGCGGTAGGAGAAATTGCCGGTGGCATTCACCGGACCGGCCAGTTCCGCGCCCTGCATGCGCTCGAACGCCGGGGGACACAGCTTCAGCGTCTCCCACAGGAACGCCTCCGGCTTGGTCCTGCGCGTCTTCAGGTATTCCGGAAAGCACACCGCGCCCACGCTCATCGCACCGTCACGCAGCGGGATCATCCAGATCCAGCCATGCTGGAACCAGTAGATACTGATGTTGCCGGCATCTCTTCCGGGACGCCGCGGCACATTATTGAAGTGGCCGAAGATGGCCGCGCTGTTGTGCTCCGCGTTGCGCGTCTTCAGATCGAGGCGGCGCGCCAGGAAGGTATCGCGCCCGGAGGCATCGACCACGAAGTCGGCCTCGAACTCCAGCGTGTTCCCGGCCGCGTCGCGCGCGGTCACCTGCTGGGTCCCGCCGTTCGCCGGGTCGGCCAGGGCCACATCCGAGACCGTCACCTCCTCCAGCACCCGGACCCCCAGGCGCGCGCTGTTCTCCAGCAGCAGGTGATCGAACTCCGAACGCCGCACCTCGTAGGCCGAGGCGGGGGTATCTTCGTTCAGGGCACGTTCGAAGTAGTAGGTGCGCGGCGCATCGGGCGCCTCGGGGATGGTGAATTCGGCCCCGTGCTTGGGGATGCCGAGGGTCGCGACCGCGTCGGCAATCCCCAGCTCCTCGAACAGCGGCATGTTCATCGGCAGCAGGGATTCGCCGATGTGGAAACGCGGATGCCGGGCCTTCTCCAGCAGCACCACGTCGCGACCCTTCTGCGCCAGCCGGGAGGCAACGGTGGAACCGGCCGGACCGCCGCCAATGACCAGTACCTGACAGCGACCGTCCGTTCCCGCGTTCTCTACCGCTTGTTTCAAATGCTGTCTCCACTGGCCATCCGGGCGCCCAAAACGGCGACCCGAACCGGTCGCGAGGGTACCACGACCCCCAAGGTGTGGGTATCATCGGCGCCCAGCAGGGTGACCGCCACGCGAAGTGGAAGTTCGCGGGCGGTCACAAAACCGCACATCACGACACCCCGGGGGAACACGTGGCATCGCAAACAGCGTTCGAACAGGAAGTCGCCCAACTGATCGTCGACACTCTCAATCTGGAGGACGTGACGGCGGGGGAGATCGAGCCGGAAGACGCCCTGTTCCGCGACGGGCTGGGTCTGGACTCCATCGACGCCCTGGAACTGGCCCTGGCGATCTCGCGCGCCTACGGCGTCCAGATCCGTTCCGACGACGAGAACAACCGCCAGATCTTTGCATCCCTGCGCGCCCTGAGCGCCCACATCGAGGCGAACCGAGCCGCGTCGTGAACACCCCCCTCGCCGCCAGCGTGGCCCTGTGCTATCCGGTCGCGGTCGTGCTCGGCGTGGCCTTCGAGGTCCCCTTGCTGCCGCTGGCGATCCTGGCCGTGCTGATCCTGGTGGCGAGCTGGGGGGCCCTGGGGCCCGCCGGGCGGGCCGCGCTGGTCCTGGCGCAGGCCGCCACCGTCGCCCTGTTACTGACCCTTGGCGCCGGAACCTGGCTGCTGTACACCATCCCGGTCCTGATCATGGGGCTGCTGGCGTGGCTGTTCGCGCGCTCGCTGCGCCCCGGCTCCACGCCGCTGATCACCCGCTACGCCCTGGCCATGGGCGCCTCCGACACCCCCGCGGTGCATCGCTACACGCGCAATCTGACCATCGCCTGGGCGCTGCTGTGCGGTGTCCTCGCCCTGGTCTCCGCCTGGCTGGCGCTGTTCGCCTCCGCAACGACCTGGGCGCTGTTCGCCAACGGAATCAACTACCTGCTGCTGGCCAGCCTGTTCCTGCTGGAGTACCCGCTGCGCCTCTGGCTGCTGCGCGACGAGCCGCGCAGCGGTTTCCTGGCCTACCTGATCGAGCTCGCGCGGGTCGATCACCACCGGATGCTGAGGCACCCGTGACGGACCCGACAACGGACATGCGGCCGCTGATCGCCGAAGCCCCGGAACCGCTGGCCCGGATCGGGGATCGCCGGGTCTCGCGCGCGGCGTTCCTCGCCGACGTGCAGGCACTGGCCGCGCAACTGCCGCCGGCCCGCGCGGCCTTCAATCTGTGCCAGGACCGCTACCACTTCGCGGTCGCCTTTGCCGCGATCCTGCTGCGGGGTCAGACCAACCTGCTGCCGCCCAACCGCGGCCGCACGACCCTGGCCGAGATCGCCGGCCAGTATCCGGATGCCATCGCCCTGGTGGACGGCCCGGACGCCGAGATCGCCATCCCGGTCCTGCGCGTCGCCGCCCGCGGCGAGGCGGGCGAGGCCGTGGGCCCCGTGCCCGCGATCCCTGGCGAGCAGACCGCCGTCCTGGCGTTCTCCTCCGGCAGTACTGGCACGCCCACGGCGCACGCCCGCAGCTGGACGGCCCTGCATGCGGTCACCGCCCAGGCCCTGGAGGCCCTCGACCTGGCGGGCAACCCCGGCCCCACCCTGGTCGGCACGGTACCGCCACAGCATATGTACGGCCTGGAATCGACCGTGCTGTGTGCCCTGCTGGGGCACACCACGCTGCTGGCCGGGCGCCCGTTCTACCCCGAGGACGTGCGCACGGCGCTGGCCGACAGCGCCCCGGCGGTGCTGGTGACCACGCCCTTCCACCTGAAGGCCTGCCTGCGCGCCGGCCTCGAATGGCCGTCACCGACCCGCATCCTCTGCGCCACTGCGCCGCTGTCCCCGGATACCGCCGCTCAGGCCGAGCGGGTCTTCGGCTGCCCCCTCGACGAGATCTACGGCTGCACCGAGGCGGGGGCCATCGCCACGCGCCGCACGACCCGCGAGTCCGCCTGGACCACCTATCCCGGGGTGGAGATCCATCCCGGAGACACTGGGCGCGCGTGGGTCCAGGGCCCGCAGCACCCTGTTCCGGTGCCGCTCCCGGACCATATCGAGGTGCAGGACACGGGCCTTTTCCGCATGGAAGGCCGTCTCGCCGATCAACTGAATATCGCCGGCAAGCGCGCCTCGCTGGCCGATCTGAACCGGCGCCTGAATGCCATCCCCGGGGTGCTCGACGGCGTCTTCATCCCGCCGGATCCCGAGTCGGACACGCACGGCGTCACCCGCCTGGCGGCCCTGGTGGTCGCACCGGAATGCAGCGAGGCCGAGATCCAGGCGGCACTGGCCGACTGCCTGGACCCGCTGTTCCTGCCGCGCCCACTGGTGCGGGTCGACCACCTGCCGCGCTCGGCCACCGGCAAGCTGCCGCGTCAGGTCCTGCTGGACCTGCTCGCCCACCACGGCCAGTGCGCCTGACGGCGCGCCGCCCCATGCAACCGACGGCCGTCCAGTCCACCATCCGCCGCATCGGGGCCGAGCACCCGTCCCTGCCCGGGCATTTCCCCGGCCACCCGGTGGTCCCCGGCGTGGTAATCCTCGATCAGGTGGCAGCGGTCGCGCGGGCCCACGGTCTCGGACCGGTCGCGGCCCTCCCGCAGGTCAAGTTCCTCGCGCCGCTGACACCGGAGGCCGCGTTTCGCATCGAGATCGACCCGCCCGGTCGTGGCGGGCGACAGGGGTTTCGCGTCGTGGCCGCCGAGGGCGAGCCACCGGTCACCTTCTGTTCCGGCCAGCTGGTCACGCTCCACGACACCCCGGACCCATGAGCCGCGCCTGGTTCCAGCAGGCGGAACGGGGCTCGCCGCTGGCCCTGCGCATCATCCTGTGGGTGGCCCTCAATCTCGGGCGCCGGGCCAGCCGCGCGCTGCTGTACCCGATTACCGCGTATTTCCTGCTGTTCGCGCCGCAGTCGCGGCGGCACAGTCGCAATTACCTGCGCCGGGCGCTGCAGCGCGAGCCGCGGCTGGCGGACCTGGCGCGCCACCTGCACAGCTTCGCCGCGGTGATCCTCGACCGGGTCTTCCTGCTCGCCGGGCAGGATGCCTGCCTCGATATCCGGGTCCACAACCGCGAGACCTTCCTCGAACACGTGGACAGCGGCCGCGGCGCGATCCTGCTGGGCGCGCACCTCGGCAGCTTCGAGGCCCTGCGCGCCCTGGCGGTGGGCAAGTACGACTTCCCGGTGCGGGTCCTGATGTACAGCGACCACAACCAGAGCATCACCCAGGTCCTGGAGGCGCTGAATCCCGAGGTGGCCGCATCGGTAATACCGCTGGGCCGCACCGAGACCCTGATCCAGGCCCGCGAGTGCCTGGACCGCGGAGAGCTGATCGCCACTCTGGGCGACCGCGTCGCCGAGAGCGACAAGATGGTCGCCTGCGACTTCCTCGGCGACACCGCGCTGTTCCCGCAGGGACCGCTTCTGCTGGCCGCGGTACTCAAGGTCCCGGTGATCCTGTGCTTCGGGCTCTATCGCGGCGGCAACCGCTACGATATCGTCTTCGAACCCTTCGCCGAGACCCTCGACGCCCCGCGCGGGCAGCGTGACGAGATCCTGGCCCAGTGGGTACAGCGCTATGCCGACCGCCTCGCGGCGCGGGTACGCGAGGCCCCCTACAACTGGTTCAATTTCTATGACTTCTGGGACGATGCATCCAAATAGGCGAGGCCACGGCCTTGGCCCGCGTATCCGCCAGTCCGGCATCACGCTGATCCTGGCCTTGGGTCTTCTCGCCCCTGTATCGGCCTTGGCCAACGACACCCTCGGCGCATTGCTGGAAGCCCTGACCACCGAGCGGGAAGCGACCCTCGCGTTCGAGGAGCGCCGCGACGATCCGATGCTGGAATTCCCGGAGACACGTTCGGGCTCGCTTGCCTTCGAGCCCCCCGATACCCTTACCCGCCAGGTCGACGGCCCGCGTGGCGAGACCGTGCACATCGAGGGCGACACCCTCACCCTGGAACGGCGTGGCTCCAGCCGCGAGATCGACCTGAACGAACAGCCCGCCCTGGCCACCCTGACCGGCCTGTTCCGCGCCCTGCTGAACGGCGACCGCGAGCAACTGGAGGCCGATTTCGAGATCGAGCTGACGGGCGACATGGAGGCCTGGACCCTGGAGCTCGTCCCACGGGACCGCGCCCTGCGCCGCATGGTCCCCGAACTGACCCTGACCGGCGCCGGCGACGAACTACGCGAACTGATCACGGTCGAGTCCGGCGGACACCAAAGCCACATGCGCTTCGAGCCGCCACAGTACGCGGACTAGGGAAACACTGATTGATGTGCCCGTCCCGCATCGCCCTGGGCCTGTGGCTGGCCGCGCTCACGCTGGCCACGCTCACGCTGGCCCTGCGCGGCGAACTGGTTACCGACCTGCAGGGCTTTGCCCCGGACCCGGTCAGCGCCGACGGCATCGTGCTGGATCCCGGGGCCGGCCCGGCCGGACGTATGTTGCTGCTGGCGATCGCCGGGGGCGAGGCACGCGATCGGGCCGCGGCCAGCGATGCCCTGGTCGCCGCTCTGGAGGATGTCCCGGACGTGGCGGGCGTCCACAACGGCCGCCTGGACCCCGACGACCCGGCCCTGGAATTCCTGATCGAACATCGCTACCTGCTGAGCCCGCGAATCCATGCCGATGCCTTCAGCCAGGATGCCCTGCGCGAACACCTGCAGGCGCGCCGCGATGACCTCTCCAGCGCCGTCCCGGAGCTGCCCCGGGAACTGATCCCGCGCGACCCCACCGCCGAGACCCGCGTCGTTCTGGAGCAGCTCGCCGCCACCGGCAGCCGGGCGACGACCGGGCCGGACGGGGTCTGGGTAACCCCCGATCGTGAACGGGCGCTGCTGGTCCTGCGCAGCGCCGCCGATGGCATGGACCTGGACGCCCAGGCAGCCCTGATCGACCGCACGCGCGCCGCCTTCGCCGACCTCGACCCGCCCGAGCTGCGCCTGCAGATTGCCGGTCCCGCGGTCATCGCGGTGGAATCGCGGGCCACCATCCGTGGCGAGGTCACCTGGATCACCACCGGCGCCAGTATCGCCCTGGCCCTCCTGCTGCTGGCGGTGTTCCGCCACCCGCATCCGGTCTGGCTGGCGGCCGTGCCACTGGCGAGCGGTATCCTCATCGCGGCGGCGGTGGTCACCGCGGTCTTCGGGCACCTGCACGGGATCGCGCTGGCCTTCGGCATCACCGTACTGGGGATCGCCCTGGACTACCCCTTGCACCTGTTCGCCCACGCCCAGCGGCAGGACAGCCCGCACCCCGGGGACGCACGCCTGGCGCAGGCCGCGCGCGAACTGGGGCCCGTGATCGCCCTGGGCGCCGGCAGCACCGTGCTGGTATTTGCCCTGATGGCCCTGACCGGCTTCTCCGGCATGGCACAGCTGGGGCTCTTCGTGCTGACCGGTGTGGCCGTGGCCGCCGTGACCACCCGCTGGGTCCTGCCGGTCCTGGTTCCCGCCCGGTTGCAGCGCGAGGGCCTGCCGGCCCTGCGCCTGCCGCTGCCGGCCGCACTCGCCCGGCCCCCGGCCCTCGCTCGCTGGGGCGTGGCCCTGCTGGCCCTGGCCGCGGTCGCCGTGGTGGCGAGCGCCGACCCCTTTCCCTGGGAAGACCGCCTGTCCGCGCTGCACCCGGTGCCGGAGGAGCAGGTCGCGCTGGATCAGGACCTGCGTGGCGCACTCGGACTACCGGACGTCCGCCACGCCCTGCTGATCACCGCCGACTCCGCGGAGCAGGCCCTGCGCGCCAGCGAGGCCCTGGGCCCGGGGCTGGACGCCCTGCGCGCATCCGGGCTCGTGGACGGCTTCGGCCACCCCGCCGAGGTACTGCCAAGCCGGCAGCGCCAGCAACAACGCCAGGCCGCGCTGCCGCACCCCGATGACCTGCGCGAACGCCTGGCAGCGGCGAGCGCGGATCTCGGGTTCCGCGAGGGGGCCTTCGCACCCTTTGTGGAGGACATCTCGGCGGCTCGCGAGCAGGCACTTCTGGCCCCGGAGACCCTGCCGGACGGCCCCCTGCGCAACGCGCTCGACCCCCTGCTTCAGCCACACGAGGAGGGCCAGGGCTGGACCGCCTGGGTCCGCCTGCAAGGGGTCCGGGATGACGAGGCCCTGGCGCGCTGGGCCGCAGACATCCCGCGGGCCGACCTGTCGGAACGGGAGGGGACCGGCGCAGGCGTGCACCACATCGATTTCTTCCGGGCCTCCGAGGAACTGGTCATCGGCTTCCGCGACGAGGCCCTGCAGCGCCTGGCGCTGGGTCTTGTGGCCGTCGCGCTCCTGCTGCTGGTCGCCACTCGGGCCCCGGGGCGCAGCCTGCGCATCCTGACGGCCGTCGGCACCGGCTTGCTGCTGACCCTGGCCGCGCTGATCCTGCTGGGCGTCCGGCTGTCGCTGTTCCACCTGATCGCGCTGCTGCTGATCGCCGGGCTGTGTCTGGACTACGCGGTGTTCTTCAGCCGCCCCCTGCGGGATGCCGCGGCGCGCCTGCGCAACCTGCGCTCGGTCGGCGTCTGCGCGCTGTCGACCCTGGTGGTGTTCGGGCTGCTGGCCCTTTCCAGCCTTCCGGTCCTGCAGGCCCTGGGCCTCACCGTGGTGCTGGGCGTGGTATTTTCCTTCCTCGCGGCGGCCCTGCTGGCGCCCGAGGTCAACCCAGGAAAACACTGATCCAGGCGATGCCGCCTGACACCCATCCACCCGGAATCGCCTCCGGCCACTATCCACAGAACACGCCCCATGGACCCACTGGTCATCACCGCCCACACCCTGACAAGCGCTGCCGGAACCGGGATCGCCGCCAACGCCGAGGCCCTGCGCAACGGGGTCAGCGGGCTGCGCCCCTGCGATCTGGAAAGCGTGAGTCTGGACACCCACATCGGCCGCGTGCCCGGCGTGGAGGCCATCACCCTGAAAGGCGAGCTCGCCCCGTTTCAGTGCCGCAACAACCAGCTCGCCGAACTGGGCCTGCGCCAGGATGGCTTCGCCGACGCGGTGGCGGCCGCCGTTGCGCGCTACGGCGCCGACCGGGTGGCCGTGCTGCTGGGCACCAGCACCTCGGGCATCGCCGCCACCGAGGCCGCCTACCACCGGCGCGACCCGCAGACCAGGGCCCTGCCCCCGGATTACGACTACCAGCACACCCAGAACATGTTCTCGCTGGCCGATTTCGTCGCCACCCGCTTCGGCCTGTCGGGGCCGGCCCTGGTGGTCTCCACCGCCTGCTCGTCCAGCGCCAAGGTCTTCGCCGATGCCCGTCGCTACATGGCCGCGGGGCTTTGCGACGCGGCCGTGGTCGGCGGTGTCGACAGCCTGTGCGGCATGACGCTGTATGGCTTCAATGCCCTGCAACTGGTGGCCGCGCAGCCCTGCACCCCGCTGGACCGCGACCGCGCCGGGATCTCGATCGGCGAGGCCGCCGGCTTCTTCCTGCTGGAACGCCCCTCGCCGGATACCACGGGACCACGGCTGACCGGTCACGGCGAATCCAGCGACGCCCACCACATGTCCGCCCCGCACCCCGAGGGCCTGGGGGCCGCGACCGCCTTGCAACAGGCGCTGGAGCGCGGCGGACGTCGGGGCGACGAGATCGACTACGTGCTGATGCATGCCACCGCAACCCCGGCCAACGACGGCGCCGAGGCCCGCGCCCTGGTGCGCAGCCTGGGGCCGCGCCCGCGCGCCGTAGGCACCAAGGGTCTGACCGGACACACCCTGGGCGCCGCCGGCGCGGTGGGCGTGGCCCAGGCCCTGGCCAGTCTGGACGGCGGCTTTGTGCCACCCACGGCCGGCCTGAAGATGCTGGATCCGCAACTGGACCTCGAGGCCCGCGGCGAGGCGGAACCGCGCCCGGTACAACGGGTACTGGTGAATGCCTTCGGCTTTGGCGGCAACAACTGCAGCCTGCTGCTGGAGGCCGCGCCATGAAGGCCATTGGACTCCATGCCGTGGGGCTGCTGGGCCCGGGACTGGACGACTTCGACAGTGCCCGCCCCGTGCTGGCCGGCGAGACCCCGCTGGCGAGCCGCGAGGTCCACGTCCCTCCGCCCGGGCTGCTTCCGGCCAACGAGCGCCGACGCACCACCGCCACCATCCGCCTCGCCCTGAAGGTCGCGGAAGAGGCCACCGAAGGGGCCGATCGCAGCCGGCTGCGCAGCGTGTTCGCGTCATCCTCCGGCGACATGGACATCATCGACCGCATCTGCGATGCCCTGACCCAGCCGGAGCCGGTAGTGTCGCCGGTGCAGTTTCACAACTCGGTGCACAATGCCCCGGCCGGCAACTGGTCGATCGCGACCCGCAACCCGGCGCCGGCCACGGCGCTGTCCGGCTACAACGCCAGCCTGGCCGCGGGGCTGCTGGAGGCCGCGACACTGCAGCTGGACGAGGGCGGCGACGTGCTGCTGGCCTGCTACGACGTGCCGTCCATGGACAGCTTCATCCACGTGCGGCCCATCCATCACCCCTTTGCCGTGGCCCTGCGCCTGGGCCCGGTGGACGGCGCACCCTGGCAGCTGCAGCTCGACCTCGGAGGGCCGGCCGCGGCCGACCCCTGCCACAGTGATGACCTGGAGGCGCTGCGCGGGAGCAATCCGGCCGCGCGCGCCCTGCCCCTGCTGGAACGGCTGGTCCGGGGCACGCCCGGAAATGTTACGCTTGAGGCGCCGCTGGGCCGGTCCCTGAACATCCGGGTCGGGCCCTGAACCATCCGCCCGGATCAGGAAGATCCCGCGCATGTCATCCCGACCCGAGACCCTGGATCACGAGGCCATCTGCCGGCTGCTGCCGCATGCCGGCGCGATGTGTCTGCTGGATACGGTGGAGGCCTGGTCCGACACCACCATCCATTGCCGTGCCGAAAGCCACCGCGACCCGGCCAACCCGCTGCGCGGCGAGGCCGGGCTGCATGCCTTGGCGGCGCTGGAATACGGCGCCCAGGGCATGGCCGTGCACGGCGCCCTGCTGGCCGATGCCGGGCCGGCGCGCGCCGGCTATCTGGCGGCGGTGCGGGATCTGCAGCTGCAGACCCGTCGCCTCGACAGCCTGGGAGCGGCACTGGAGATCCACGCGGACTGCATCCTGTCGGACCGCAACAGCTCCATCTACGACCTGCGCGTAAGCGCGGGCGCACAGCCGGTGCTGAGCGCCCGCGCGACCGTCATCCTGCAACCCGCCGACGACGAGGACAGCCCGTGACTGCACGCGCCCTGATTACCGGCGGCAGTGGCGCCATCGGCGCCGCCATCGGCCACGCCCTGGCCATGGCCGGCCACGAGGTCATCCTGCATGCCCATCGCAACGCCGCCGCGGCCGAGGCGACCGCCGATGCCATCCGGGCCGATGGCGGCCAGGCCCGGGTGCTGGTATTCGACATCACCGACGAGGGGGCCTGCCGCGAGACGCTGGACCCCCTCGCGGCCGAGCAGCCGGTACAGATCCTCGTCCACAACGCCGGCATCCACGACGACGCGCCACTGGCCGGGATGCGCCGCGAACAATGGGACCGCCCGATCGATGTCGGCCTCAACGGCTTCTACAACGTGACCCAGCCGCTGCTGCTGCCGATGATCACCACCCGCTGGGGCCGGGTGATCGCGATCTCCTCGGTAGCCGGGCAGATCGGCAATCGCGGCCAGACCAATTACGCGGCGGCCAAGGCCGGCCTGCACGGCGCCATTCGCTCGCTGGCCCAGGAGGTCGCCTCGCGCGGCATTACCGCCAACGCGGTCGCCCCCGGCATCATCGAGAGCCCCATGAGCGAGGGCAGCTTTGATGCCGAACATATCCGCAATCTGGTGCCGATGCGCCGCGCCGGCCGGCCCGAGGAGGTCGCGGGCGTGGTCGGCTTCCTGGCCAGCGACGCGGCCAGTTACGTCTCCGGCCAGGTGATCGGTGTCAACGGCGCCCTCGCCTGATGCGCCCATGAGCACGGTCGTCGCGCTGATCCCCGCCCACAACGAGGCGGCCACCATCGAAGCGGTGGTGGCCGGCGCCCGCGCGCAGGTGGACCGGGTGATCGTAGTGGACGACGGCTCCGAGGACGCCACCGCCCGCCTGATCGAGGATCAGGCCGAAGTCCTGCGCATGGACGAGAACAGTGGCAAGGCCGCCGCCCTGTGGGCCGGGATGCAGCATGCCCTGGCCACCGGCGCCGATGCGGTGGTGACCCTGGATGCCGACGGCCAGCACGACACCACCGAGATCCCCGCGCTGATCGCCGCGTGGCACGAGACGCCGAACCGGCTGGTCCTGGGCGCACGCCTCAAGGGCCGCGAACACACCCCGCCGCTGCGCCTGTTCGGCAACCGCATGGCCGACTTCTGGATTGCCTGGGCCTCCGGGCAACCCCTACGGGACTCCCAATCCGGTTTCCGCCTCTATCCGGCCGCCCTGCTGCGGCGCCTGGACCTGGCCCACCACCGGGCCCGCGGCTTCGTATTCGAGAGCGAGGCCCTGATCGTCGCCGAACGGCTGGGATTCCCGGCACGGGTGGTCCCGGTACGCTGCATCTACCCGGAAAACCACCGCCCCAGCCACTACCGGCCGACCGCGGATACCCTGCGGATCATCGCCATGGTTGCCGGCCACCTGCTGCGCCGTGGAATGCGCCCGCTGGGGCTGCTGCGTTCGCTGGGTGTGATCCGCCGTTAGGGAGACGCTGATTGAATCGCACGTCCGCGTTGGTGCCCCCTGTTTTCCGAGACAAGGCGCGTCGTGCAGCGGGTAGTGGTTCTACCCGCAAGCGGCGCAACGCAGGATCGGGGAACAGGGGGCACCAACCCCACAAGCCATTGAAAGCAGGGGCTCGGCCGCTTTTGCGTGGGAACGGCGTTGCGGTTCCCTTGTGCAGAATGACTGCACGGCAGTCACCGCGCCTTGTTCGCACGCAAAAGCGACTCGAGCGCGGACGTGCGATTCAATCAGCGTCTCCCTAGACGCACGCCCCGGTGCCCTTGGAAACGACGCTTCCGCAGGTCTACACTCCCCGCGCATCCATTAAGGGAAACACTATGAATACCAAGACGTTGCTGGTGATCATCTTCGCCGCCCTGATCGCGCTGGCGGGCTGCCGCGGCACGGTTCCCGTGCAGGACATCAGCGATACCACGGTCACGAATGTCGACGGCGACCGTCCGAGCGCCGAGCAGATGGAACGCGCGATCCGCACCGCCGGGGCTTCGCTGGGCTGGCGCATGGAAGAGGCCGAGCCCGGGCTGCTGGAAGGCCGGCTCAGCCTGCGCGACCACGTCGCCGTGGTGGAGATCCCGTTCGCTGCGGGCGAATACAGCATCCGCTACAAGGACAGCGCCAACCTGAACTACGAAGACGGCAACATCCACCCGAACTACAACAACTGGATCCAGAACCTGGACAACCAGATCCGCGCCCAGATCTCCGCCCTCTGATCCCGCCCCGCGTCGGGCACACCCCGGCGCGGAGGGCTCCAAGGGCAAGGGCCTTTGTTCACCACGAAGCCCACGAAGGCACGAAGAACACCCGCTCTGAAGAACCGCTACAGGAAGGGGAGAAGGTCGGAAGGACTGCGAGGGCACGCAACCCATGTGTACGTTGCCTTGCGAGCCACCTTCCCGTCTTCGCGTCTTCCTGTGAGCGCTACTCGGCTTTTCTTCGTGCCTTCGTGGGCTTCGTGGTGATAACAGGTTTTTTCAGTAGCGGCGGTCAGTCGGGGCGCGGGCGGTCGTCCGGCTTGCGGGGCTCTTCCCCCGAACCCTTGGCGGCGGGCTCGTCGTCCTGGGCGTCCGATTCGTTGGCGCCGCCGGCCGCCTCGCCCGGGCCGGTCCCGTAATCGCGGCGTGTCATGTGCGACAGCAGCTGGCCGGCGCGGTCCTCGAGGCGGTCGCGGGTCGGTTTGTCCGCCAGCTCCTCGGCGCTCTGGGCCAGGTGGTGATAGAGGTCGCGGTAGGACCCGGCCATGGTCGCGAACAACGTGGCCGTGCGGTCGAAGTGGTCGTTGACCTGGCTGCGGTAGCGCGTCAGTTCCTGCATGCGCCGATCCAGTTCCTCTTCCAGCTCGCGGATCAGCTTGCGTTCGTCACTGGTCACGCGGCCCACCCAGAAACCCACCAGGGCGGCAATCACGATGGCCAGGATCCCGAGGGCCACCCACAGCCCCACTGCTGTCTGCTCTTCCACCACGACATCCTCTGCAAATGGAGGGGCCATTGTGCCGCAGGCCCCGGTCGAACGCACTTCCGGGCATGCTAACCTCGCCACACAGCCAGGAACCCGGAAGACCCGCATGATCGATCCACAACACGCGCAACAGATCCGCCAGGCCCAGGCCGGCCTGATCAACCTGGTGGTCCAGGCCACCCAGAACCCGGAAACCCGCCGCGAGCTGGAGCCGGTCCTGAACCAGGCCCACGAGGCTGGCTGGGGCGAACTGATCCAGCGCATTCGCCGGGTACTCGACGGCGAGCGCGACCCTTCCCTGCTGCAGGGTCTGGACGACGAGGACACGGTGATCCTGACGGCCATCCTGAACGGGCTGCAGGACCCCTCCACCCTGCCCGACCCGGAGCAAAGCGGAGACCCGGCCCAGGCGGCCCCGGGACTGGCGCAGATGATCCACGGAGCCGCCCGCGGCGATGCCCAGTCGCTGCACTGGCTGTCCCAGATGGCCGAGCAGATGAGCCGCGCCGGGGGCGACATGGCCCGCCTGGGCGGCATTACCAAGCGCCTGGTGGACGGCGAGCGCGACCCCGACGTGCTGTGTCGCGGCATGGGCTCGCAAGGCGAATCGCTGGTGCTGTCCATCCTGTCGGAACTGGGCAAGCTCGAACGCCACTGACCCGACATGCGCCGTCGCAGCGACAACGCGGCCCCGCTACGGCGCCGCTTCCGCCTCCCGCCCTGGCTCCTTGCGGTACTCAGTCTGTGGCTGCTGCAGGGCTGCGCGGCCGTGACGCTGCAACCACCGGACGACCCGGAAGGCCCGGTTACCGTGGCCCTGCTGGACCATGGACGACACTCCAGCCTGATCCTGCCAGCCGGGAGACCGGGGGCCTGGCTGCGCTACTCCTACGGCGACTGGGTCTTCTATGTCGAACGCCGGACCGGGCCGCTCCAGGGGATCTCCGGGTTGCTCGTACCGACCCGCGCCGCGCTCGGACGCCAGGTACTGACCGGCCACGAGCTCGGGCCATCCACGCTGGGGCAACTTCGCGTACCACTGGCGGACTTTTACCTGCTGACGGTTCCGGGGGCACGGGTCGAGGTCCTGCGCGAGGAGCTGGAAGGCATCTGGCAAGCGGGATACGAGGAACGCAAGACCTCGCCGGAATGGGACATGGCCTTCGTCGAGCATCCGGAGGCCTACACCCTGCGCAACAACTCCAATCGCATGGTCGCGCGCTGGCTGACGGCGCTGGACGTCGAGGTCTCCCGCGCGCCGATCCTGTCCAACTGGCAGACCGAGTCCCCCTGAGTTCGCAAGGCACTTTTCACCACGAAGCACACGAAGGCACGAAGAAAATTCAGAAAGCGCCAACAGGAAGACGCGAAGATCGGAAGACTCCTGAAAGGCTGCGCAAGCCACAAGGATTGCGCACCCTCTCGCCCCCTGCTGACCTTCGCATCTTCCTGTAAATGCTCTTGCGGGTTTCTTCGTGCCTTCGTGTGCTTCGTGGTGAACAAACGGGGTGCACCCGTCAGAGGTCGTGGGCCCACTCGAGGACGGCGTCCTGCAGGTTGCGCCCCATGCCGCGGTGGGCGCGTGGATCGTTGACCAGCACGACCACCGCCAGGTCATCGCCACCCCGCGTCCGTACATAGCCGGCCACCGCGGACACCTCGTTGAGATGCCCGGTCTTCAGATGCATCCGCCCGCGCAGATCGCGCTGGCTGCCGTTACGGAAGCGGTTGCGCAGGGTCCCGTCCAGCCCGGCCAGGGCCAGCGAGGACTGGAACTCGGGCCGGTGCGGGTGCTGCCAGCCCGCCTCCAGGATGCGGCCCAGCTGGCGCGAGGTCATCCGCGAGTCGCGGCTCAGGCCCGAGCCGTTGTCGACCACCATGCCCGCAACATCGACATCCAGCCCGCGCAGGGACTCCAGCAGGGCCTGCTGCCCCTTCTCCAGCGTCGCCGGCGGGGTGAAGTGACGCGCCCCCAGGGTCAGCAGCAGGTGCCGGGTCATCACGTTGGAGCTCCACTTGTTGGAGACCCGGATCAGATCCGACAACGGGCGCGAGGTGTGGCGCAGGATCGGTTCGTCGTACAGCACCGGCAGCACGCCGGGGCGGATGTCCCCGGTCAGCTCGCCGCCCCACTGCGACCAATGCAGGCGGAACATCTCGGCATGGTTGGCCTCCGGCGCGAGCACCGAGCGCAGCAGTTCATAGTCGCCACAATTCACCGGGTATTCGCCGGCCAGGGTCACGCGCTGCGCCTCGGGATCGGCATCGAAACGGATCCCGCGCTGCCAGGCGCCGCAGCTGCCCCGCGTCGGCTGCAGGCGATTGACGACATCCAACCCCGGCAGGGGCGGATCCACCGTCACGTCGATCCCGTTCCCGTGCCGCTCCGGTCGCACGCGAAAGCGCTGCGCGTTGGCGTTCACATGCAGGGCATAGGGCAGCTGGTTGTAGGCCCGCAGCGGCTGGTCGTTGAAGGCGGCAGGGTCCCCGGATGGCAGTTCGAAATGCGAGGCGTCGAGGATCACGTTGCCCTCGATACGACGCAGGCCGGTCTGGCGCAGCTGCCCCAGCATACGCCAGTGTTCCTCGCTGACCATGCCGGGATCGCCCGTGCCGCGGATCACCAGGTCTCCCGCCAACACGCCGCCGCGCACCGGGCGCGTCGCCCAGACCTCGGTGGTCCAGGTGTAGTCCGGGCCCAGCTCGTTCAGGGCCGCCAGCGAGGTGGCCAGTTTCATGGTCGAGGCCGGGTTGTACGGCTGATCGGCGTTCAGGCGCGCGAGCACCGCCCCGTCCGACATCCGCTGGACCCAGAGACCGACATTGTCCGGCGGCAGGCGCTGACTTTCGATCGCCCGCTGCAGCGGCTGCGGGAGGTGTTCGAACTGGGCCTGCGCCGTCAGCGGCGCAAGCCAGAGCGACAGCATCAGACAGAGGGCAATGGCCCACCCGGAACGAACCGGAAGGGGGCCCGGGCGGCGCGCAAAAAGACGAGGGGGCATAGGGGTCCGACCATCCTGCAAACGTGCGGGGCAACAGTCCCTATAGTGTGCCGGCACCCCGGCCGGGACAAGCCCTTCGCGTCACGCTCTCGACCAGGGAAAATCGAGTACCTGATCGAGGCTGGAAACCCCCAGCAACCGCATCAGCAGCCGGTCCACGCCCAGGGCCACCCCGGCGCAGTCGGGCAGTCCGGCGTCCAGCGCCGCCTCCAGGTAGTCATCGGGGGGCGGCAGGGGCTGTCCGCGCGCACGCCGGATGGCGATGTCGCGTTCGCGGCGGCGGCGAAACAGCTCGGGATCGGTCAGTTCGTGATAGCCGTTGGCCAGCTCCAGGTCGCCCCAGTACAACTCGAAGCGCGCGGCGTACCCCGGGGATTCCGGACAGGGACGCGCCAGCACGGCCTGGCTCTCCGGATAGTCGACCACGACGGTCAGCCGGTCCGGCGGGAAACCCGGGGCAATCACCAGGCTGATCAGCGCATCCAGCCAGCCATCCCGGTCAAGCTCGCCCGCCACCGCGAGCCCGCGGGCCGCCGCGGCCCGTTCCAGCTCCTTGGCGTCCGCGGTGGCCGGGTCCAGTCCGAGGGTCGACCGGAACAGCTCGGCATAGGGGATCACCACAAAGCCGCGGGGTGCGTGCCACTCGCGGGATTGCGCGGCCTGATCCGCGATCAGGGCCACCACCTCGCGCGCCAGATCCCGATGGTCCAGCCCGTGGCGATACCACTCCAGCAGGGTAAATTCCGGGTTGTGGCACGGCCCGGACTCGCCGCCCCGGAAGACCCGGGCGATCTGGTAGATATCCGGGGCCCCATCCGCGAGCAGGCGCTTCATCGGGTACTCCGGAGAGGTCTGCAGGTAGCCCTGCTCGCCGCCGGGGGCGCGTGCCTCCCAGCTTTCCAGCATCGGATCCTGCGGGGCACCCCGGCCCAGGATCGGGGTCTCGACCTCGAGCACCCCGCGATCCGCGAAGAAGGCCCGCAGACCCGCCAGCAGACGGGCCCGCGCCGCGCGGGCCGGCGCCGCGCCCGGCCGCCAGTCACTCACCTCCGAACCCGGGGGCAGATGCGATCAGACGCGGGAGACGTATTCGCCGTTGCGGGTGTCGACCTTCACGGTCTCGCCTTCCTCGACGAACAGCGGGACCTTGACCACCGCACCGGTCTCCAGGGTCGCCGGCTTGGTACCGCCCTGAGCGGTATCGCCGCGCACGCCCGGATCGCACTGGGTAATCTTCAGCTCGGTGAAGGCCGGCGACACCACCGACAGCGGCTCGCCGTTCCACAGGGTCACGGTGCAGATATCCTGCTCCTTCAGCCACTGCCCGGAATCGCCCAGCGCGGCCTCGCTCACGGCATACTGCTCGAAGGTGTCCGGCACCATGAAGTGCCAGAATTCGCCATCGTTGTAGAGATACTGCATCTCGGTGTCCATCACGTCGGCCGCCTCCACCGACTCGCCGGACTTGAAGGTCTTCTCCAGCACCCGGCCCGTGCGCAGATTGCGCAGCTTGACCCGGTTGAAGGCCTGGCCCTTGCCCGGCTTGACGAACTCGTTTTCCACGATGGCCTGCGGATCGCCGTCCAGCAGCAGCTTGAGACCGGCCTTGAATTCGTTGGTACTGTAGGTTGCCATTGCGTGCTGTTCCTCGATGATGCGTGGCGCGGGCATACCGCCCCGTCCGGAAACGATTCATGCCCACAAAGCCCGTCATGATAACGCGCGAGCCGCGCGGAACCCAGCCACCCGCGCCGCGTGCCACGCCGGCCTGGCAGCAGGCGCTGGCGCGCGCGGTCGCCGATCCCGAGGCCCTGGCCGCACGCCTCGGGCTGCCGCTCGACGACCTGCCGGGCATGCAGACCGGGCACCGGCTGTTTCGCACCCGCATCCCGGAGAGCTATCTGGCGCGCGTGCACCCGGGGGACCCGCGCGACCCGCTGCTGCTGCAGGCCCTCCCGGATGCCCGCGAGGCCCTGGAGGCCCCGGGCTTCGTCAGCGACCCGGTCGGCGATCACGACGCCCTGGCCGCGCCCGGCGTGGTGCACAAGTACCACGGCCGCGTGCTGCTGCTGACCACCGGGGCCTGCGCCATCCACTGCCGGTACTGCTTTCGCCGCGAATTCGACTACGCCGAGCACAATCCGGCCCGGGACGACTGGACGCCCGCGCTGGAGTACATCGCGGCGCATCCGGACATCCGCGAGGTCATCCTCAGCGGCGGCGATCCGCTGAGCCTCTCCGATACCCGCCTGGCCCGACTGGCCCAGCGGCTGGACGCCATCCCGCACCTGGAACGCCTGCGCATCCATTCGCGCCTGCCGGTCGTCCTGCCGGAGCGGGTCGACGACCGCCTGCTGGATTGGCTCGGTCAGGGGCGGCTGCAGCACATCCTGGTGCTGCACGCGAACCACCCGCGCGAATTCGCCGCCCCGGCCGACGCGGCACTCGTCCGCCTGCGCGCCGCCGGCGTCACGCTGCTCAACCAGGCGGTCCTGCTGGCCGGGATCAACGACGATGCCGAGACCCTGAGCGAACTGCAGGAGGCCGGCTTCCGCCTGGGTGTCCTGCCCTACTACCTGCACCAGCTCGACCGCACCCGCGGCACGGCCCATTTCGAGGTTTCGGATCGCCGCGCACAAGAACTCCACCGGGCCCTTCATGCACGGCTGCCGGGCTACCTGGTTCCACGCCTGGCGCGCGAGATCCCGGGTGCATCCGGGAAGACCCTGCAAGCCCCGTAGGCCGGGCGTGAGCAAAGGCCGACGCCTCCCACACCAAAAACACGGTTTGCTGCTACAGTAGCGCCAGACCCGGGGCGTGAACGCGTTCTCCGGAGAGTCCCACGCAACCGGCCCAGCGACCACTGGACACGCCCATGCTGCACGCCCTGCCCGAGCTGCCCGCCCAACCGGCCGGCCCTGCCAGCTTCCCGCACCGGACGCCGCAGGCTCTGCGGGCCTGGTGCGCGGAACTGCCCGGCAGCGAGCCCGAGCTCGGCATGCAGCAACTCGGCAAGGCCCTCGAAGGGCTCAACCAGATCGCGCTGCGGCCCGGGGTCCGCGCCAGCCTGCTGCGCATACTGGAAGACCACCTCCTGCCCCTGTTCCCCGTGCTGGAGCGCCTGCTGCGCCAGCGCCCCCTGCCACTGGGGCGCCGCAGCCGCGATCGTGCCGAGGTCCTCGGCAGCGCCCTGCGCGCTCTGCTCCAGGCTGAACTGCTGGTGGTCCGGGAGCGCATCGACGCCGACGACACCCGGCACGCGGAACGCCTGACCGCGCCCCTGCAGGCCGCCGTCGCGCTGCTGGGCGCGCTCGCCGTGCACCACTGGCGGCTGTATCAGAACCTGCCCTCCGGTCACTGGCAGCAGCTCTACGACCTGCTGCGCCTGGCACGGGCCCAGCACATCGCCGACCACGGCCCCGCCACCGACCAGCGCTTCGGGCCGCTGCATACGGATCGTATCGAGGCCATGAGCGCGCGCCTCATGGTGCTGGGGAGCACCGACCCGAACGCCCTGAAGATGGGCGAGATGGACTTGCTGGTTCGCTGGATCAACGCGATCGCGCTGACCTGCACCGCCGCTCCCGACCCGGACCCGCATCCCGACCTGCCGGTGCTGCGCTGCGAGCTCGAGCGCGACCATGCGCCGGGACTGGTCCTGCGCGACCAGCCCGCCGGCGACCTGGCCTGCTTCGTGGAGCTGGGCCCGGCCCTGGCCGCACTGCGCGACGCCCCGGAAAACCTCGAGCCGGTGCAGACCGGCAATGCACAGGCCCTGGCCGAGCATCTCCTGCGCCTGTGGTCGCACCTGCCCACCCGGCGGCACAGTCGCGAGCGCGCGGGCGACCTGCAGCAGGTCTGCGTCATGGGACTGGAGCGCATCCATGACTTTCTGCTGGCGGAGATGGAGCGTCGCCGTGACGCCAGCGCCCGGGAACTCGACACGGACGAGAACGGCGAGGCCGGCCTGAAGTCCGTGCAGCAGCGTGATCGCGGCGTCAGCGTCTTCGAGATGTCGCCCGCGGCACTGCGGGGGTCGGATCTCGCTCTGGTCGACAGCCCGCCCGCCGCCGGTCGCGACAGCGATCTCCGGCCGCTCGCGGACGACACCCCCGGCCCCGCCGCGACCGCCTGGGAAGACGTCGGGCGCGGCCTCGAGATCGCCGGCCACGACGAACCGACAGGGCCCATCACCAAGCGCCATCCGCCGGAACACTGGCAGGTGGACGACATCGGCGCCGGGGGCGTCCGCCTGTGCCTGGACGCACCACAGCAGCCCTTGTTGATTGGCGACCTGGTCGGGCTGCGCGCCGTGGACGGCCACCGCTGGACGGTCGGGGTGCTGCGCTGGATTCGCTTCGACGATCAGGTCGGCGAACGCATCAGCATCGGCGTGGAGTTTCTTGCCAATCGCTGCCTCCCCATGCAGATCCAGGATTTTCGCAACGGGGTCGCCGCCGGGGTCCCGCAGCCGGGCCTGTTTGCGCCACAACGAACGGATGCCGACGGGGCCGCCCTGTTCCTGCCGGCCCAGGTCTTCGACCACGAAAAACGGGTGGTCTGCTGGCTGAACGACCGCGCCCGCGTTCTGGAACTGGACAGCGAGCGCACGGGGACTACCCTGTTCACCGAGGTGGGCTGCCGCATGACTGCGCTCGAGGTCGGCAGCCCGACCGCGGAATCCCCCGGCACGGAGGCGGACCCCGGCCTCGCGAATGACAACGGACTGTCCCTCACCACCCGCAACCGCGACGACCAGGCCCCATGAACGAGACCATTCGTACCCTCTTCGTTACCAGTAATCCGAACCGGGCGGAAGAGGTCATCAGCAGCATCCGAACCCGCGGCAGTGCGATCCGCCCGGAGCAGGTTTCGACCACCGACGCCCTCGCCGAGGCGCTGGAGAACCGGCGCTTCGACGTGATCGTACTGATCGAACCCGGCCTGAGCCTGGCCCGCGAGCACGTGGACGAGGCCCAGCATGCCTCCGGCCGGCGGATCCCGGTCGTGATCCTGACCGAACGCCCGGAAGCGGAACGCGTGGACGACTACGAGGCCGGTGCGTACGCGGTGGTGGATCACGAACTGCACGAACTGGCCAGCCTCCTCACCATTCGCGCCGCCGAACAGTTCCAGCTGCGCCAGCGACTGGGTCGCATGGACGCGTCGCTGCAGGAGTCCGAGCGCCGCTGCCAGCTGTTGCTGGACAACTCGCGCGACGCCATCGCCTACGTCCACGAGGGCATGCACATCTACGCCAACGCCTCCTGGCGCGAACGCTTCGGCATCGGCGACCCGGAGGACGTTGACGGCCTGCCGCTGATGGATCTGGTCGCGCCGGAGAGCCGCGACGAACTGAAGGGCCTGCTGCGACGCTTCCAGAACGGCGAGGAGGGCGAACAGACCCATCAGGCCTTCCAGCTGCAGGCCTTCGACGGCACTCCGTTCGAGGCCAACCTGCGCCTGTCCACCGCCAGCGTCGAGGGCGAGGCCTGCACTCAGGTCCTGCTGGATTCGGCCCAGGAGGATCCGGAACTGGCGGAGAAGATCGATTACCTGTCGCAGCGCGATCTGGTCACCGGCCTCTACAACCGCCAGCACTTCACCGGCATGATCGAGACCGCGCAGGGCCAGGCCGCGCAGTCGGAGAAGCCCTTCGCCCTGATCACGCTGGCGGTGGACCGCTTCGCGGAAATTCGCGCCAACGTCGGGATGTCCGCCAGCGACCTGCTGCTGGCCGACATCGGCAAGCTGATCGAGGACCAGTTCCCCGAGCCGGCCATCACCGCGCGCCTGGAGGCCGAGCACTTCGGCATCCTGGTGCCGGATACCCGCCGCAACGAGGTGGAGAGCCGCGTCCACGGTCTGATGGAGGCGGTCACCGGGCGCGTGTTCGAGCTCGGCAACGCCTCCACCAACTGCACCCTGTCCGCCGGCATCGTGATCGCCGACGAGACTGCGGTGGATACCGAGGAGCTACTGTCGCAGGCCGACCGCGCACTGCAGGAAGCGGTGGAAGCCGGCGGCGGGACCCACTGCTTCTTCCGCCCGGCCGAGGGCGAGATGACCCAGGCACAGGCCGACCAGCAATGGCGGCTACGCATCCAGGACGCCCTCGATCACGACCGTCTGGAGCTGCTGTACCAACCGATCGTGAACCTGCACGGGGCCGACCGGGCGCGCTATTCGGTGTTCGTGCGGCTGCGCGATGCCGAGGGTCATATCCACGAACCGGAGGCCTTCCTGCCCAGCGCCGAGCGCACGGAGATGGCCCAGCCCATCGACCGCTGGATCCTGAAGACCGCCCTGGGCGTCCTCGCGGAACAGCTGAAGAAGGACCCCGGTACCCAGTTCTTCCTCAAGCTGACCAATGGCTCGCTCGGCGATCCCTCGGTGGTCAGCTGGCTGCACGACGACCTGCACGCCCTGCGCATCCCCGCCGACAACGTGGTGGTGGAGCTGAAGGAACCCACCGTGGTAACCCACCTGAAGCCGGCGATCCACGTGGCCCGGGGCCTGCAGGAGATGCACGGCCACCTGTGCATCGACGACTTCGGCAACGGCCTGAACCCGTTCCAGCTGCTGCAGCACCTGGAGGCGGACCACATCAAGCTGGACCCGTCCTACGTGAAGAACCTGGCCGAGAGCGAGGAAAACCAGCAGCTGATCCGCGAGCATACCGAGGCCGCGCACGCCAAGGGCAAGCAGGTGATCGTGCCGTATGTCGAGGACGCCAGTGTGCTCGCCGTGCTCTACAGCCTGAACGTCAACCTCGTGCAGGGCTACTTCCTGCAGGCGCCGATGCCGGCCCCCACCTTCGACTTCGCCTCGACCTGAGCCCCGCGCGCCCGCGCTCCATTTTTCACCACAGAGCGCACAGAGAACACGGAGAAGGGCAAAGGACTGTTCACCACGAAGCACACGAAGGCACGAAGAACATCCTGTGCGGGTTCTTGAACATAGGGCGAGTCGTGGCGGTCAACGTTCCCGTATCCGACACGACACTGACCACGAGCACTCACCCACAATCCCTGCCTTTCTCCGTGAACCCTGTGGCCTGCGTGGTGACCCCGCCCTCAGTCTTTCCTTCGTGTCTTCGTGCGCTTCGTGGTCAGCCAACCGCCCTTGACCTGACACGCCGGAACCGCCTGTCCCTGATGCACCCCCAACGCTCAGAAGGCCGCATTGCCACGAGCACAGGTGCGGGAATCACCACGCGGCAAGAGGGAGCGCGCGAGTGAGCGGTCGGGGCTGGCCGTCGTTCTAACGCAACAGGCCGCGGTTTACGCCGGGGCCTGTGCGGAACAGCGAACGCGTTTCGGGAAGGGGCTATTTCGACCAGAAGTTCAGGTCCTCGAAGAAGCCCTTCACCCCGTCCACCCAGGACTGCGCCTGCGGACTGTGCTTGGTCCCACCGGCCTGAGTGGATTCCTCGAACTGGCGCAGGAGCTGCTTCTGCTCCTTGGTCAGGTTGATCGGCGTCTCCACCACCACGCGGCAGATCAGGTCGCCGACGGCACCGCCGTGCACCGACTTCACGCCCTTGCCGCTGACCCGGAACTGCTTGCCGGTCTGCGTCTCCGCGGGGACCTTCAGCTTGACCCGGCCGTCCAGCGACGGGACCTCCAGCTCGCCGCCAAGGGCGGCGGTCGCGAACGACACCGGAACCTCGCAGTGCAGGTCCGAGCCCTCGCGCCGGAACAGCTTGTGCGGCTTGACCCGCACCTGCACGTAGAGATCACCCGGCGGGCCACCATTCATGCCGGCCTCGCCCTGGCCGGCCAGACGGATGCGGTCGCCCGAGTCCACACCGGCCGGGATCTTCACGTCCAGCGTGTTCTGCTCCTGCACCCGACCCTTGCCGTGGCAGGACTTGCAGGGGCTGGAGACGATCTTGCCGGAGCCCTCGCAGCGCGGGCAGGTCTGCTGCACCGAGAAGAAGCCCTGCTGGATGCGTACCTGCCCGACCCCGTTGCAGGTCGGGCAGGTCTCCGGCGAGGTCCCCGGTTCGGCGCCGGAGCCGTCGCAGGCCTCGCAGGACACCGTGGTCGGGATGCGGATCTTGACCTCGGTGCCGAACACGGCTTCCTCGAGCGTCAGGTCCAGGTTGTACTGCAGGTCGGAGCCCCGGTAGGCGCGCTGACCGCGGCCGCCTCCACCACCCCCGAAGATATCGCCAAAGATATCCTCGAAGATGTCGCTGAAGTTGGAGGCCCCGGCCCCGCCGCCGAAGCCGCCGGCCGAACCGTCCACACCGGCATGGCCATAGCGGTCGTAGGCCGCCCGCTTCTGATCGTCGCTGAGGACGTCGTAGGCGGCGCGCGCCTCCTTGAACTTGGCCTCGGCCTCCTCGTCCCCCGGATTGCGGTCGGGATGGTACTTCATTGCCAGGCGGCGAAAGGCCTTCTTGATATCGGCGGCCGAGGCGTCCTTGGCGACGCCCAGTACCTCGTAATAGTCGCGTTGTGACATGGTCATTTCCAGGTAGATCGTTCGCGCGAACGCGGAGTGCCTTCACGCAAACGCCCGGAGGTACCGTGTACCCCGGGCGTGGCGTGTGGTCGAAGTCTGGCGGCGCCAAGGCGCCGCCGGACGGGCATCAGCCCTGCTTCTTCTGGTCGTCGTCGACTTCCTCGAACTCGGCGTCCACGACATCGTCACCCTGCTGGCCACTGTCGGCCTGCTCGGCACCGGCCTCGCCCGCGGCGTCCGCGCCCTGGGCATAGGCCTTCTCGGCCAGCTTGCCGGAGGCCTCGGCCAGCTTCTGCGTGGCCTGTTCGATGGCGTCGGCGTCCTCGCCTTCCATCGCGGTCTTGACCTCGGCCACCGCCGACTCGATCGCGGAGCGCTCGTCGTCGGAGACCTGGTCGCCCAGATCCTTCAGCGACTTCTCGGCGGAGTGCACCAGGGCATCGGCCTGGTTGCGTGCCTGGACCAGCTGCTGGAACTTCTTGTCTTCCTCGGCATGCGCCTCGGCGTCCTTGACCATCTGTTCGACTTCCTCTTCGGACAGACCGGAGGAGGCCTTGATCACGATCTTGTTCTCCTTGCCGGTCGCCTTGTCCTTGGCCGAGACGTTCAGGATGCCGTTGGAGTCGATGTCGAAAGTGACCTCGATCTGCGGCACACCGCGCGGCGCGGCCGGGATGTCCTGCAGGTCGAAGCGGCCCAGCGACTTGTTGGCGCTGGCCATCTCGCGCTCGCCCTGCAGCACATGCACGGTCACCGCGGTCTGGTTGTCCTCGGCGGTGGAGAACACCTGGTTGGCCCGGGTCGGGATGGTGGTGTTCTTCTCGATCAGCTTGGTCATCACACCGCCCATCGTCTCGATCCCGAGCGACAGCGGGGTCACGTCCAGCAGCAGCACGTCCTTCACGTCGCCGCCCAGCACACCGGCCTGCACCGCGGCGCCGACCGCAACGGCCTCGTCCGGGTTCACGTCCTTGCGCGGCTCCTTGCCGAAGAACTCCTGCACCGCTTCCTGCACCTTGGGCATGCGGGTCTGGCCGCCGACGAGGATCACGTCGTCCACCTCGGAGGCGGACAGGCCGGCGTCCTTCAGCGCGACCTTGCACGGCTCGATGGAGCGCTTGACCAGGTCCTCGACCAGGCTCTCCAGCTTGGCGCGGGTGATCTTCAGCGCCAGGTGCTTCGGCCCGGTGTTGTCGGCCGTGATGTACGGCAGGTTGACCTCGGTCTGCTGGCTGGAGGACAGCTCGATCTTGGCCTTCTCGGCAGCCTCCTTCACGCGCTGCATCGCCAGCGGATCGCCCTTGATGTCGATGCCCTGGTCCTTCTTGAACTCGTCGACCAGGTAGTCGATCAGGCGATTGTCGAAGTCCTCGCCACCCAGGAAGGTGTCGCCGTTGGTCGCCAGCACCTCGAACTGGTGCTCGCCGTCGACCTCGGCGATCTCGATGATGGAGATATCGAAGGTACCGCCACCGAGGTCATACACGGCGATCTTGCGATCCCCGCGCTTCTTGTCCATGCCGTAGGCCAGCGCGGCCGCGGTCGGCTCGTTGATGATGCGCTTGACCTCGAGCCCGGCGATCTTGCCGGCGTCCTTGGTCGCCTGACGCTGGGAGTCGTTGAAGTAGGCCGGGACGGTGATCACCGCCTCGGTGACTTCTTCGCCGAGGTAGTCCTCGGCGGTCTTCTTCATCTTCTGCAGTACGCGCGCGGAGATCTCCGGCGGGGCCATCTTCTTGCCCTGCACCTCGACCCACGCATCGCCGTTGTCGGCCTTCACGATGCTGTAGGAGACGAGCTTGATGTCCTTCTGAACCTCGTCTTCCTCGAACTTGCGGCCGATCAGTCGCTTGGCCGCAAACACAGTGTTCTGCGGATTCGTGACCGCCTGGCGCTTGGCGGACTGGCCGACCAGCACCTCGCCGTCGTCACTGAACGCGACGATGGACGGGGTGGTGCGGGTGCCTTCCGCGTTCTCGATGACCTTGGCCTGGTCGCCTTCCATCACGGCGACACAGGAGTTGGTGGTCCCGAGGTCGATACCGATGATCTTGCCCATGATTGAAATCTCCTGATGCGAAAAAGTGGCGCTGCAGAGCGTCGTTCTCTGCCAACTTGTACGGGAATCTGGGGGCCCGGGCCGGGTTTTCAAGGGGCGATATCCGAGCCGCCCCCTGATCCGCCCGGGTAGCCGGGTCAGGCGCTCTCGTCGATGTTCGGCGAGCTCGGTGCCTTGGAGACCACCACCATGGCCGGGCGCAGTACGCGGTCCTGCAGCATGTAGCCCTTCTGCATGGTCGCCACCACCGTGTTCGGCGGGTGCTCCGGGTCTTCCTGCATGGACATCGCCTGATGGCGCTCCGGGTCGAAGCGCTGGCCGGTCGGTTCCTCGGCCTGGATGCCGAACTTGTCGAAGACCTTGGTCAGGTTCTTCAGGGTCAGCTCGGCCCCCTCGATGATGCGCTCGACATCCTGGGTCTCGCGGGCCGCCTTCAGCCCCATCTCCAGCGAGTCGCCGACCTCCAGCATCTCGGAGGCGAACTTTTCCATCGCGTATTTGTGCGCGTTCTCCAGCTCGCGCTCGAAGCGCCGGCGCTGGTTCTCCAGTTCCGCCTGCGCGCGCAGGGCCTGGTCACGCCGTTCCTCGGCCAGGGCCTCGAGCTCCTGCAGACGTGCCTCGGTATCGCCCTCGCCGGGGTGGTCGCCATCGGCCTCGGGGGCCGCCTCGTTCCCGGTCTCGAGCTCTTCCGGTTGTTCCTGGGGTTCCCGCTGTTCCGACATGCTGGCCTCGCGAATCAATGAAAAGTGGAACCGCCCGCCGGGTCGCCAGCCGGCAGGCGGGGTATTCGGGTTGACTACGGGGACTGTGGGGGCATCCGTTCGGGTTTCAAGGGCGACCCGCTACTTCGGGTCGCCCGGCGGCTGATCGCCCAGGGCCGAGCCGAGCAGACGCGCGGTCACGTCCACGATCGGGATCACCCGGTCGTAGGACATGCGCGTGGGTCCGATGACCCCCAGCACGCCGACCACCTCGCCATCCACACTGTAGGGCGCAGTCACCACCGAGCAGTTCTCGAACCAGTCCAGTCCGGACTCGCGGCCGATGAAGATCTGCACGCGGTCGCTGCGAATGCACTGGTCGAGAATCCCGAGGATCTCCTGCTTTTCGTTGAAGGCCTCGAGCAGCTGCCGCAGGCGCTCCATGTCCGCCAGCTCCTCGTAGCCGAGAAGGTGAGTCTGGCCGGCCACGACCACGTCGTCCGGGTCCTCGTCACCGACCGCCTTCTCGCCCAGATCGATCGCCGCCAGCATCATCGCGTCCAGGTCGTCGCGCACGTCGCGCATCTCGCGCAGCAGCTCGGCCCGCACGGCGTGCAGGCTCTTGCCCGCCAGATGGGCGTTCAGATAGTTCGCCATGCGCTGCAGTTCGTCCTGGCCGAAGTCGCGCTCCAGCTCCAGCACGCGGTTCTGCACCTCCTTGCCGTCGATGACCAGGATCGCCAGGATGCGCCCCTCGCCCAGGCGCAGGAACTCGATCTGGCTCAGCGCCACGTTGCGATGCCGTGGCAGGCGCACCATCCCGGCCATACGCGTGACCTGCGACAACAGGTTGCTGGTGGTGTCCATCAGATCCTGGGTACTGGCGTTCGGATCAAAGCCGGACTGGATCGCGCGCACCTCCTCCGGTGAGGGGTTGCGCACCTCCAGCAGGCTGTCGACGAACAGCCGGTAGCCGGCCGGCGTCGGGATGCGCCCGGCCGAGGTATGCGGCGCATGGATCAGGCCCATGTCCTCGAGATCCGCCATCACGTTGCGCACGGTGGCCGCACTCACGCTGAGCCCGGAGGTGCGGGCCAGGGTACGCGAGCCGACGGGCTGGCCGTCCCGGATGTAGCTCTCGATCAGGGTCCGCAACAGGGTACGGGCCCTGGCGTCCAGATTGATGAAAGCGTTTTCCATGGGTCGTCAGCGCTCCACTCGGTCGAGTGCCAGAAGGTACCAGTCTTGGATGGTGCCGGAATCCGGTCAAGAAACCCCGGGTGCAGTCGCGGTCCCTTTTCCGGATAATGCCGGCATGATGCCAGACTTCAACAAGGTCGGACTGGTCGGCAAGACCAGCGACTCGCGCACCGCACCGCTGGTCGCCACGCTGGTCGGTCTGCTGCAGGAGCGCGGCCGCCAGGTCTTCATGGAACAGGAGATCGACGGCTTCGAGCGTCCGGAGCGGGTCGGGCTCCTGCCGCTGGAGGAGCTGGCCAGCGCGGTCGATCTGCTGATCGTCATCGGCGGCGACGGAACCCTGCTGGCCACCGCCCGCAAGGTCGCCGATGCCGACACGCCGCTGCTGGGGATCAACCTGGGTCGCCTGGGATTTCTCGTGGATGTCTCCCCGGACACCGCCCCGGAGGAACTGGGCGAGGTCCTGGACGGGGCCTTCGAGCGCGAGCCGCGGGCGATGCTGGAGGCCGAGCTGATCCGCGACGGGGTCACCATCCACCACGGGATCGCGCTGAACGACGTCGTGGTCCATGTACTGAGCGTGGTGCGCATCATCGAGTTCGACACCGCGATCGACGGCATGGACGTCGGCCGGCTGCGCGCCGATGGCCTGGTGGTGGCCACGCCCACGGGTTCCACCGCCTACGCCCTGTCCGCCGGCGGGCCGATCCTGACCCCGCAGCTGGACGCGATGGTCATGGTCCCGGTGTGCCCGCACAGCCTGAACCACCGCCCGCTGGTGGTCAGCGGCCGCTCCACGGTGGAGATCCGCCTGTCCAGTGGCAGCCGTTCCCCGGCCCAGGTCGCGCTGGATGGCCAGGAGAACGTGGACTTCGCCCCGGGCGACCTGCTGCGCATCCACCGTCGCGAACAGGCCCTGACCCTGATCCATCCCCGCGAACATCACTTCCTGCGCGTGCTGCGAACCAAGCTGCGCTGGGGCGAGCAGCCCTGATCCCATGCTGCGACTGATCAGCATCCGCGACTTCGCCATCATCGACCAGCTGGAACTGGAGCTGGACACGGGCCTGAGCGCCCTGACCGGCGAGACCGGGGCAGGCAAGTCCATCCTGATCGACGTGATCGGCCAGCTGCTGGGCGACCGCGCCGACGCCGGCATGGTGCGCGAGGGGGCCGAACAGGCCGACCTGTCCGCGGAGTTCGCCCTGACCGACACGAGCCCGGCTGGCACGTGGCTGGCGGAACAGGACCTCGCGGACCCCGACGACGACGCGGTGCTGCTGCGGCGGGTCCTGACCCGCCAGGGAAAGAGCCGTGCCTGGATCAACGGCCGACCGGTCGCGGTCGGCCAGCTGCGCACATTGGGCGAGTGGCTGGTGGACATCCACGGCCAGCACGCCCATCAGCAGCTATTGCAGCGCGACACCCAGCGCCTCTGGCTGGACGGCTTCCTCGAAGGCGACCGGGTCTCCCACGTGCGCGAGGCCCACACGGCCTGGCGCGAGGCCGCCCGCGCGCTGGAGCAGGCCCGCGAGAGCCAGGCCGACACCTCCGACCGCCTCGACCTGCTGCGTTTCCAGACCACCGAGCTGGCCGAACTGGCCCCGGTCCAGGACGAATACCCGCAACTGCTGGCCGAGCAGAACCAGCTCGCCCACGGCACCGAGGTGCTGAGCGCGCTGCAGACCGCCAGCCAGCAGATCGAGGACGACGCCGGCGTCGATGCCCAGATCGGCCATGTGCTGCACGCGCTGCAGGACGCCGCGCAGCACGACGAACGGGTGAACCCGACGCTGGAGCTGCTGGAGTCCGCGCGCATCCAGATCACTGAGGCCGGCGACACCCTGCGTCGGCTGGCCGACGGCATCGAACTGGACCCGGAACGCCTGGCCGAGCTGGACCAGCGCGTCGGCGAGTACCTGCGCCTGGCGCGCAAGCACCGGGTCGATCCCGAGGCCCTCCCGGGCCTGCACGACGAACTGCAGACCGAGCGGGACGCCCTGGAGAACGGCGACCAGACCCTCGAGGCCCTGGAGGCGCGCGAACAGGAGACCCGTACCGCCTTCGACTCGGCTGCCAAGGCGCTGAGCAAGGCCCGCCAGCAGACCGCCAAACGCATCGGCCAGGCGGTCACCGACACCATGCAGGAGCTGGGCATGGCCGGCGGCCACTTCGAGATCGCGATCGAGCCCGCCGACAAACCGCAGGCGCACGGCGTGGATCACATCGAGTTCCGCGTCGCCGCGAACCCCGGCTCCGCCCCGCAGCCGATGGCGAAGGTTGCCTCCGGCGGCGAGCTCTCGCGTATCGGGCTCGCGCTACAGGTGCTGGCCAGCCAGCAGCAGACCGTACCGACGCTGATCTTCGACGAGGTCGACAGCGGCATCAGCGGCGCGGTCGCCGAGGTCGTCGGGCGCAAGCTGCGCACCCTGGGCGAGCGCCATCAGGTCCTGTGCGTGACCCATCTGGCCCAGGTCGCCGCCCAGGCCCACCAGCAGCTGGAGGTGCAGAAATCGCACGGCAAGGACGGCACCCGCACTGCCATCCAGCCGCTGGACGACGAGCGCCGCGTCGAGGCCCTGGCCCGCCTGATCGGCGGCACCCAGCTCACCGAGACCACCCGCACCCACGCCCGCGAACTCCTGTCCTCCGCCGGTTAGTCCAGCACGAAGGCCACAAAGGACAACACGCAGGATGCGATGAGCGCAGCGGATCGTGGAGCGGGCGCTACAGGATCACCACCGCTGAACCATGCGGTTCAGGACCGCGCCGGCCAGATGCCGTCCGCCAGATGGCGCGCACCGGGTGGCAGACGCGGCATCCAGTAGACCCAGAGGGCCGTGGGACCATCCTCGGTCCAGGCGGGCACCAGGGCCCGGCGATACTCCCCGCGGCCGCCCGGGCGCACACCCTCCAGGGCGTCGACGCGCGGCAGGGCCCGCGGCGGATCGGGCAGGCGAATCCACTCGCCGTGCACAAGCTCCTGCGCCGCATCCGGGGCTGATGGCGCGAGCCCCCGGAAGCGGCGCTGACGCCCCGCGTCACGGGCCGGGTCCTGCCCGGCTTTCAGCAGAATGCTGTCGGCGGCAATCTGCACGGCGGGGTAGCCCACGGGTAAGTCATATAGCGACCCGACAATGGTCGCGGTGCGAATCCGGAGGGCGCTGGAGCAGAACGCCCGGTGGTTGGCGAAGCCCCGCTTCAGCGTCCCGTACACGAACAGGTCGACGAATCCCGCCATACCGATGGCTACTCCTGCGGGAAACGCACTACCGGGCGCCACAGGCGCGCGGACTCCGGCACCTGGCCGGGCCAGTCGACCACGTAGTCGATCAGGGGGAGGTCGGGGGCATCACACTCGCGGATGACCCGGCCGGCCACCGAGACGCGGGCGCGCTTGACCGTCTCCGGATCGCCCGTCAGCAGAGGGTGCCAGGTCGGCAGCGGGTGGCCCTCGAAACGCAGGCGATAGGCACAGGTGGGCGGCAACCAGTGATAGTGGGGCAGGTCCTTTCGGGTCAGCTGGATGCAGTCCGGCACGAAGTCCCGGCGGTTGGCGTAGTCCGAGCAGAAACCGGTCTCGCAGTCGAGCAGGTCGCAGGCCAGCCAGGTAAAGGCCAGCTCGCCCGAGTCCTCGTCTTCCAGCTTGTGCAGGCAGCAGCGCCCGCAGCCGTCGCACAGGGCCTCCCACTCTTCGTGGCTCAGGGTCTCGAGCGGGCGCTCCCAGAACGGGCGGGCATCCGGCGCGGCCGATTCACTCATGATCCCCGTAGTCCTCGCCCAGGCGGCGGCGCCCTTCGTCGCGCAGGCGTTCCACGGTCTGTCCCCAGCGCTCCTGGGTCACGTAGTGCATCAGCACACGCCCGCGGCGCGGGACCAGAATGGCCAGCCCGTCCTCGGGGTAGAGCCAGTAGCTGTGATCGGAGTCCATGCGCAGGCGCTCGCGCGGCTCGCCAAAACGCTGGGTAATCAGGTCCTCGGTCCAGTGGGCGCGCGGGATGTAGCTCATCTCGACGATCGGGACGTTGCCCAGCGATGTCAGGGCGTCGTCGCTCAGTCCGTAGCGCCGGGCCCCGCTGGGCATGGGCCGCTCGGACGTCGTCTCGGCCTCGATCCGGTCCAGCGCCGCCTCATCCAGATCCGGGCGCAGGATCAGGTTGGCCTCGAACGGGGGGATGCGCGCGTTCACGTAGTAGGCCTCCACCGAACGCGAACCGTCGGCATCCACGAACAGGCGGATGTCCGGCACCGGCAGGCGGCCCATCAGGTCGGCCATGGTGGTCTCGCCCAGCACGATGCCCAGCACCCGCGTGCGCTGGCGATCCCCTACCTCGATCTGCCACGGAAGGTCGGAGAACTGCTGACTGCGCATGCCACCCGGGTTGGAGTAGACCCACATGGCCAGCGCCAGGATGACCCCCATCGCCACCAGCCCGATGATCCAGCGTACATGCATCGCGCAATTCCCCTTGAAGACACAAAGCCCGGCCGTGGCGGGCGCGCCATGCCGCCTCGTATAATGCGACGCTCGCCCGACCACCGGATACCAGCCCGCCATGTTCGCACGTTTGTCTGCCTGGATCACCGCCCGCTCCGTCCCCGGCGACAGCGGCGGGCGCATCCTGATCCTCGCCCCGCGGGCCACCCTCGAGACGGCCGCCGACTGGCTCGCGGAGCTGGCCGACGCCGTCGGGCCGATCACGCTGGGGGTCACCGACTGCGGCCATGACCGCGAGGCGGCCGGCTTGATGGATGCCACCCCGGCGCTGGCGATGCGCCCGGACCTGGCGGCCCCGCGTCTGGCGCGGCTGCGGCCGCGCGCCGTCGTGGTCATCGGGCCCCTGCGGGCCGGCGAGCACGACCTGGGCCCCGCACTGGCCTCGCTCCATGCACCGCGCATCTGGGTGAATGCCGAGGGCGACACCGGGGGCGTCGAGTGGGATGCCGTGTTCGCGGCGCGCGAAGACGCCCCGGCCCCCGGGATCGCCGAAGTGATCGGCGACCCGATCGCCGGGGCGGTGGAACTGCCGGCCCCGCCGTCCGACTCCAGCGCATTCTGCGAACGCTTTCGCGAATACCACGAAAAGGGCCATCCGATCCTGCTGGCACCCAACACCGGCCCGGGCGAGGAGGCCTTCGCGTTTGCCGTGCTGTTCGCGGTTCTGCGCAAGAGCGCGGCCATCCTGCTACTGGCCCCCGCGGACCCGGCTCGTCACGAGCCGGTCTATCGCGACGCCATCAAGTACTCGCTGCCGATCATCCGCCACAACCGCTTTATGACCTCCTTCGTGCCGCGCAAGAACCGGGTCTACTACATCGAGGATCCGGAGACGCTGCACGCCGCCTACACCTGCGCCCAGGTGACCCTGCCGGGCGGCACCCTGGCCGCCAGCGAGACCCCGCCCGACCTGGGCCTGCCGCTGGCCTGTGGCAGCGCGGTCATCTGCGGCCCGGCGGAGCATGAACGCCACCCGGATGCCGCCACGCGACTGCGTATCGCCGCCGAGCACACCGGCCTCGTCGCTCGCGGCGAGGACCCCGAGCGGGTGGCCGACGAGGTGCTCGCGCGCCTCGCGGAGGGGATCGACCCGGCGGCACGGCGCGCACGCCTCGCTGAATGGCAGTCCCGCCAGTCCGGCGCACGCGCCGCGGTGCACGCCCGCCTGCAGGCCCTGCTCGCCCCCGCCTGACCCGGCGCGGAGCCGCCGGGCGGTGAAATGCAACTAATTGATCTATAATCGGGTCAACGAGTTACAGGTTTGCCGGACAGGTTCACGCACATGATCGACGCCAGCCACTCCCTCGCGGGCATCCAGAAGGGCATGACCAGCATGCGCCAGCAGGCCCACACGGTGGCCACCGAGAACGCGGGCAGTCGCGAGAGTATGGGTGCCCAGGTGGGCATGATCGCCAGCCAGAATCAGGTCGAGGCCTCGGTGAAGACCCTGCAGGCCGAGGACCGGATGATTGGCTCGTTGCTGGACGTACGCGCCTGAATCCGGGCAACGCCTGAGAACACGACCTACCAGGAGGCTCGCCGAGTTACGCGATGGAAGTCCCGGTCACCAACCCGTCTGCTGCGGTACCGGTCGGCACACGCCCGACCGGCAGCGACCGGCTGGGCCTGGGGCAGCTCTCCACCCCGGCCGATTTCGATCGCCCGCTGAACGACCCCGAGGCCGGCGAGGCCCGCCGCCCGATCGAGGATCGCGCGGAACAGGACGAGAACCGCCGCGGCGATGCCGAACAGGACCAGGGCCTGGCCTTCCCCCCGCGCTCGGAACAGGAGATGGCCTCGCGGGCCCGGGTCGCGGCCCAGATCGAGGCCTTCCGCAGCAGCGGCAATGACGCCGAAGGGGCCGCGGCGCCGGATGGTGGCGTGCTGGGCGGCGTCGGTGTCGAGGCCCTGCGCCGCCGCGTGGAACTCGCGGTCAGCCTGGCCGGGCCGGCCGAGGAGCCACGCCGCGAACTGAACGTGGTGGTCTAGCCCTCCGCGGAGCGCACGAAGAAGGTCCACAGCGCTTCACAGGAAGGCCCGGAAGATCGGAAGAAGCGCGTTGGGGTCATGACGCAGTGCCCTCAGTCCCTGCGTGACACGCCACCCCCACGCTCTCGTCATCCCGAACACCAACAGCACCGATCAGCCGTAATCGCGAGGCGCGCAGCGCCGTGGCGATCGGCTCGCGAGCTCCCGGCGCTTCCTTCAGGTTGCATCCCTGACAGGCGGCCGTGCCGGCTACTGCAGGCGCGGCGCTGCTTTGGCCTGTGCCTGGTTCTGCAGCCACTCCTGGGCGCGTTCGCCCGCGTGCAGGCGCTCGTCGGGGCTCAGCTCGCGCGCCACGCGCTCGCGGTAACGCGCCGCGCTCGCAATCCCCATCTCCGCCGCGATCGCATACCACTTGAACGCCGACACATCGGAGCGTTCCACGCCCTCGCCCATCGCGAACAGCCGCGCGAGATTGGCTGCACCGCGCCCCTCGCCGGCCTCGGCCGCCAGCAGATACCACTGGGCCGCCTGTTCCGCATCCTGCGGCAGGCCCCGGCCCTCGTCGAACTTGAGCCCCAGGTTGAACATCGCCTGGGCATTCCCGCGCTCCGCGGCAATATGGAACCAGCGGGCCGCCTCGTTGGGGTTCGCCTCCAGGCCGTCCCCCTGCTCGAACAGGACGGCCAGGTTGAAGGCGGCATCCGGGAACCCGGCCTCGGCCGAACGCTGATACCACTGCGCGGCCTCGAGGGGATCCCGCGGCAGGTGCTGCCCCTCATCCAGCAGGACCCCCAGGTTGAAGGCGCACTGCGGGTCCCCGGCCTCGGCCCCCTGCCGCCAGAGGGTCATCGCGACGGCGTGTTCGCCGCGGGCCCAGGCATTGCGAGCCTGCTCCAGGAGAGATTCTTGCGAAGAGGATTGCGCCATCACTGCCGTCCGGAATTGCCTTTGTCTCACTCTAGCGACCCCGCGAAGGGCCGTCGACAAACCGCACGAGGATGCGTGACAGAAACCACGCCCCGGGCGAAACGCAAAGCTGTGATGAATTTCCCGAAACACCGGAGGGGGCTCAAGGGTCGAGAGGTGTGAACGCAGTTGCGCGTTTACATCCACCTCAATGGACAGGAGTTTCCATGAAGCATTCCACCAGGATCCTGGCCGCCGCGGCCATCGCACCCTTTGTACTTCTGATGGGCTGCTCCGACGGCGACATGGGCATGGACGAGTTCGAGGAACAGCAGATGCAGGAACAGCCCGAGGGGGGTGAAGGCGGCATGCAGAGCGCCCCGCCACCCGAAGGGAGCATGCAGGAGCCGCCGCAGGACGGCGAGATGCAGCAGCCCCCGTCCGATGGCGGCATGGAACCGGAGGGTGACAACAACTTCTGACCCTCGGGCGCCCCGCCGGGGCGCCCCCTCCGACTCAACCAAAAAAGCCCCGGCACGCGCGGCGTGCCGGGGCTTTTTGTTTCGGGTCAGCCGGGATCAGTTGCTGAAGGTATCCTCCATCTCGTCCCCGGCATCCTCCATCGCGTCGCCAGCATCGTCCATGGCGTCGTCGATGTTCTCGCCGGCCTCTTCCGCCGGGCCCTGATTGTCACAGCCCGCGAGGGTCGCGCTGCCCAGCGCCATCATCAGGGCAAGCATCAGAATCGTCAGTCGTGATTTCCACATGGTGTTCTCCTTTACCGTTGCAGTCCGTTCCGGATCATTCCCTACGCACGGGCGGATCACCCGCCGTCGGGACACTCGGCTCTAAGGCCCGGTTGAGCGCCGTTGGTTCGATTCGTTCGGCCCCTGCGCCTGCAAACTGTGATGCACACCCGCGGAAACCGATCCATAAAAAAGGCCGCGGACAACGCCGCGGCCAATCGGAGGCACATGCAAACCCCGTTCGGGGGTCTCAGAAGCGGTGCTTCAGGCCCACCGAGAAGGTGCGCGGCTCATTGGGCCGGGCCCCGTCCGGATACCGCGAGATGATGCTCTGCTCGTCCAGCACATTGGTGGCGCGCACGAACAAGTCGGTATCCTTGCCCAGCGGATATCGGCTTACCAGGTCCAGCGTGGTCAGCGACTCGGTGCGATTGAAGCCGCCCGACGCACGATTACAGCCGTCACTGCTGCAGGTCTCGTCGATGTACTTCAGGATGGCGTAGTTGTTCCAGCCACTGCCATGCTCGAGCCCCGCGCGCAGACTGAACTGGTGACGCGGGATCGCCTGCAGGCGGTCTCCCTTCTGCACACCGGAAACCGCGTTGTCCGCGCTGTATTCGGCGCTGGTGTAGGTATAGCTAGCCTCCAGCGGGGCCCGGAAGCTGCCGAGATCCATGCTTGTGGACGTACGCAGTTCCAGACCGGAAATCACCGCCTCTCCGGTAGTGAACGTCCCGGAGGTGGATCCGTCCGAGCAGGGCGTGGCGATCGAGCAGTTCTGCACGAAGTCGGAGAAATCGCTGTAGAAGCCGATGGCCTCGACGAAGGCGTTATCACCCTGATAACGGGCACCCAGTTCCCAGTTGGTGCTGGTTTCCGGATCCTGTTCCTCGGTCGCACCGCCGCCCAGGGGGGCAAATCCCCGGTGTACGCCGGCAAGGACCTGCCAGCGATCCGTCACGTCATAGGTAAGCGAGGCCCCGGGCAACCAGATGCTGCTCGAATTGGAACGCCGGGAGTCCACAACCGTGCGCTGCGCGTCGCCGTATTGAGTACGCGAGGTCTCGACGTCCTCGTAGCGCAGCAGGAGGTTGGCGGTCAGCCGATCGTTCACGTACCACTCGTCGGCCACCCAGAAACTCCAGGCCTTGGCATCCTCGAACCGGTTGTTGCTGCCCGTCGGCTGGATCGTATCCTGGTAGACCAGCGAGCCGTTCACCTGGTCATAGATATCATCCGGCTGGAACCGATCCATCTCGTCCTGATGATAGCGGGCACCCGCGCGCAGCCAGTGGTCCCCGAAGTCCATGCTCAACTCGGTCTGGACACCCTCGGAGACATACTCGCGGTTGTTGTTGCGATACGTCAGGTCCGCAACATCCTCCTCGCCCCGGAGGATCCGCTGCGCGGTGGCACCCCCCTGGTTGGCGTCGTCGATAAATGCACTGCCGCCACCAAGTTTGAACCAGTTACGCGCGAATTCGTTGCGGTACAGGGTGGTGGTCATGCGTACGCGATCCGACCAGTCGATGTCGTGCGTCAGGCTCAGCCCGAGGTGATCGTTATTCATCTGGTCGATCTCGGAAAGGCCGTATCGCCGGTTGGGGTCCCGCGCGAAATCCTCGTCGGTCAGACCGAGGTAGGTCTCGTTCGAGGTCTCCTCCGAATACTGGATCTTGGTCTCGATGCTCTGGCGCTCACCCTCCCAGCGCAGTTTTCCGACATAGTCCTGGATGTCGTACCCGGTATCCCGGTTGCTGCGATCGATGTCCTTGAAACCGGCCCCGTCCCGCTGGACCGTCTCGATCATGTAGCTCCAGTCGCCGGAACGGTCGCCAAACATGGCATGCACATCGGTGCCGCCGCGATCGTTCACCACCGCCTCGATGGACCCTTCGCGTTCGCGGGGGAGTGGCGTGGACACCAGGTTGATCACCCCCCCGGTCGTCTGGGGGCCATGGCGCAGCAATGGCGCTCCCTTCAGTACCTCGATCTCGTGGATCCGCTTCGTGGTCGGGAAATAGTAGGCCGCCGGGTTGGAGTACGGTGCCGGCGCGATCAGCACGTTGTCCTCCATCAGGGTCACCTTGCTGCTGCGCCCCGGCGGCGCCGCCCGGATACCGATATTCGGCCGCAGGCCCGCGCCATCCTCCTCTCGGACATAGACGCCGGGCACCGTCTTGAGCGCCTGATGGATATCGGTGGTCCCTTCAGTTTCCAGCTGTTCACGCCCCACAACGGCCGCCGAACCGGGCAGCCGCTGTGTCGCGGTCACATCCCCGAGAATCTGGACCGGCGCAAGCCGGACCTCGCCTCCGTCATCCGCCGCCGGGCCAGCCTCGTCGGCATGAAGCACGGGCGTCCCCAGAACCCCGGCAATCGCGAGCACGACAGCACGGTGCCTCCACACCCCGGAGGCACGCGCGATGTCCGCGCGATGTCCGCATCGAGTGGTCATTCGCTGGTTTCGAGCCATTATTTTCTCCCTTGAGTTAGCCAGAATGAACACCGCCGCGGCTGATCGAACGCGGCGGGCCGGTGATGAACAAAGGCTGGCTGAGGGAGAGGCTCCCCTGGCTGGCGGGTCCCGTGGCTGTAACCACGGGTGACAGACTTGCTTTATTTAGTCAGGATCAGCTTCTTGCTGGAGGTCACCCGAAGGGTGTAGCACTGCCCTTCATGGCGGATAAACAGGCGGTCGGCATCACGCAGCAACTCACTCGAGGCAACCTCCCGCGGCGTGCCGACAGGACAGTCATGCACTCCAGGGCGCGCCGGAGAAGACTCGGTAGATGCCGGGATGCGCCCGCCTTCGCTGGAATTCATGCTTGCCTCCCCGACCGCGCCGAAGGGCGGTCGCACTCGAAACGATTACGACGCGGAGCTCGCCTGGCTCTGCTCGTAGTTCTGCAAACCGATGCGATCGATGAGCTGCAGCTGGGTCTCCAACCAGTCGATGTGGCTCTCCTCGCTGTCCAGGATCTTCTGCAGCAGATCGCGGGTCACGAAGTCGCGCACCTGTTCGCAATGGGCAATGGCCTCGCGATAGACCGGCGCACCGGCGTGCTCGAGCGCCAGGTCCGCTTCCAGGATCTCGCGGGTGTTCTCGCCAATGCTCAGCGTCCCCAGGTCCTGCAGGTTGGGCAGGCCTTCGAGAAACAGGATGCGGTTGATCAGCTCGTCCGCGTGCTTCATCTCGTCGATCGATTCTTCGTATTCAGCCGCGGCCAGCTTCTCCAGCCCCCAGTCCTTGAACATGCGGGAGTGGAGGAAGTACTGGTTGATCGCGGTCAGTTCACCCTTGAGGGCCTGGTTGAGGTAGCGGATTACGTCCTTATCGCCTTGCATCTCGACTCTCCTGGAATAGGTCCTTGATCGTTTTTTCGGATCAACGGGTTGGTTGACTGTGGCCCCCGTACTCAGGGGGACCCCACTATCCCGCCCGACTCCGCCGGGATGCAAGAACGCCCTCAACGCGAGCAAAACGATATCGGTAATGCGAACGATTTGCAACCCCGTTTGCTATAAATTTCATGGCGACTGCCGAACCGGCCGGGCAATCGGCTGGGGGAGGCACTATCGGATCAGCGGCACATCCGCCAGGCTCTCGACCTGGACCTGATCGGCGCAGCCCTCGATCGCGCCCTCCGGCCCCTCGCAGGCGGCGATGTCGTTGACCAGGATGCGCCCGACGCGATCGCAGGCCGTGTCCGTCATGCGAAAGGCCCGCACCGCGGTACTTCCCGCCCGCAACGGGGCCATCTCGACCACCGTACGCCGATGGATAATGCCGTCCCTGTCGAACACCACCAGATCCAGCTGGAACGACTCCAGGGCCTCGTCCAGACCGTTCTCCAGCACCAGATGTGCGCGACAGTCGTCGCCGTCGGCCTCGAGCTTGTTCAGTTGGACGCCGATCGCGCCGGGATCGTCGGGGGCGGGATCATCCGCACCGGCTACGCCTGGCAGCACCAGCATCAGAAGTAGCACCATCAAGGTGCCGAGAGCCTCGTCCCGCATACGCATGAAACCTCCTTCAATACATCCTTAACGCACGGAAAATGTGACCGGCACTACGAGTTCGAATTCGTCACGGCCGATCGCACTCGGGGCCGGGAACGGATCTGCCCGCTCGACCATGTCCTCGAGCGCGCGGTCGAGAATGCGGCTTCCAGAACTGTCTTCGATCCGATACTCGATCACGTTCCCGTCGCGGTCCAGATGCAGCCAGACGGAGGCCGTCCCCTCCAGTCGACGCCGCTGAGCCTGCCGCGGGTAACTCTTGTGGCGCTCTATCCACGCCTGCAATTCGGCCAGGTAGTCCGGATCCACGCCGGGCGTACCGCCACCCGCCGCATCGGAGGGGCTGTCTCCGGCCTCGGCATCGGCTGCACCCCGTTCGTCAGCCGGCGCCTCGGCATCGGCGCTGTCGCCGGGCTCGGCTGCCCTGTCCACCTCGTCCACTGGGTCAACTTCGGACTCGGCCGGCTCCGGCTCGGGCTCGGGCTCCGGCTCGGGCTCGGGCTCGGGCTCGGGCTCGGGTTCGGGCTCGGGTTCGGGCTCGGGTTCGGGCTCGGGTTCGGGCTCGGGTTCGGGCTCGGGTTCGGGCTCGGGTTCGGGCTCGGGTTCGACGACCTCGGCCTCCTCTACCGGCTGGCGCTCCGGTTCCCGGGGCTGGGGGGGTTCCGGTTGCACCGGCTCGGCTTCCACGGCCTCGGGCCGTTCGGGCTCTACGGCGTCGGTGTCCGCGGACTCCGCGGGCTCGGCCGGCACGGCCTGGGGTGCGCCGCCGGCCGCGGCCATGGAGATTTCCAGCCCGCCCACGCCCGCATCCTCGGCGCCGGCGGGTGGCTCGCGCAGCAGCAAGGCCATCGCCACCAGCAGGTGCAGGGCGACCGCCAGGACGAGGGCCACCATCCAGTGTCGAAACGTCGGCTGCATCAGATATCCGGTACCGTCAGCAGGTCGATCCGCTCGACCCCCGCCTCGCGCAGGCGTTCCAGCACCCCGACAACCGCGACCGCTTCCGCGCGCCCGTCTGCTTTCACGCGGACTCTGGCCGCCTCTCCGTGGCGCTCGACGTGCTCGCGTACCAGACCGGTCATGCCGTCGAGATCGACCTCGTCCTGATTGACCGCCAACCGACTCTCGGTACCGATGATCACCATGAACTCGTCCGGCCCGGGCTGGCCGTCCACGGCCGACTCCACCGGTTCGACCTCGAACGGATCGATCGCACTCAACTGCCCGGCCACCATGAAGAAGATCAACAACAGGAAGACGATGTTGATCAGCGGCAGGATGCTCTCGTCGTCGTTGCGCGGGCGATGCGCAACATGAAAGTGGCGTCGTTCGCCGATCATGGCTGCGCCTGCCGAATTACCGAAAGGTTGCGCGCCCCGACGTCGGACAGACCCTCCAGTACGTTGACGGTGTCTTGCATGCTGACACCGGGCGCCGGCATCACCAGTACCCGCGTGTCGGCCTCGTCGCGCACGCGTGCGGCGATGCGCTCGCGCAAGTCGCCCTCCGCGATCGTTTCACCTGCCAACCGCAGCCCGTCCGAGCGGATCTCGACCAGCATGGCGCCCTCCATCGAACCGGCCCCGCCGGCCTCGGCCGGTGCCTCCAGCTGAACCGCCCGCCACTGGAGGAAACTCGAGGCCAGCATGAAGAAGACCAGCAGGATAAAGACGACGTCGATCAGCGGGGTCAGGCTGATCAGATTGCGCCGACGCGGGCGGCTAGTGTCCAGCATCGGCCGTTCGGGGCAAGGCCCCGTCAGTCGAATCCGGATCGGCCGTCGGGCGAGGCGCTGGACGGTCCGGCGACTCGCGAGTCAGCGACACCGCCGCATACTGCCCCCCCGTGAACAAACGGGTCACGGCATCGTCCATCCGGTGTGCCACCCGCTCGACCCGCGTCTCCAGCCAGTTGAGCGCGGCCACAACCGGGATGGCGACCGCCAGTCCCACCGCCGTCGTCAGCAGGGCCTCCCAGATACCACCCGACAGGACCGCTGGATCCACTTGGCTTCCAGCCTGCTCCATCGCCTGGAAGGCCCGAATCATCCCCATCACCGTGCCCAGCAGGCCCAGTAGCGGAGCTAGCGCGCCAATCACTTCGAGCGGCCGCAATCCCTGACGCAGGGACTGGATGGTCGCATTGCCGTAACGCACCACCTCTTCGCGCACGATGGCCTCCGGCGCCCCGCCGTGCAGCCCCCGAATGCCCCGCGCCACGGCCCGGGCGGCGGGGTTCGGGGTCGCCTCGGCACACTCGATTGCACCCTCGACATCCCCGCGGTGGAAGCGGTCCAGCGCCTCGTCAGCGGGGCGCACATCGGTGACCCGCATGCGCCACAACTGCCACAGCTTGACCAGCACGAAGGCCAGCGCCACCACCGAAGCCCCCAGCAGAATCAGGACCACGGGCCCGCCCGCATCCAAAAAACCGGCCAGGCGCTCCGATGGAATCCATTGCTCGAAATTCATCTTCAGCTCCGAGGGTTCTGAGAGTACAGGCCGCATCCGTACCCACCGCGCCCCGACTTGGCATGCGGCAGGACGTCACACACGGACGACAGTTGCAGGGATAACCAGCGAGTGCAGCGCGACCGCCACCGCGCTGCACTACAGTACGACAATCTGGATGGTCGCCCTACAGGGCGACGGCGGGTTCAGGCCGGGAAACCTTCTCGGGTGGCGCGGGGGTACTGCGTCCGCCGGACACCTGCAGCACATTCGCGGCCGGATCGCGGGAACACCCCTTCAGCAAGCAATTGGCGCGGCGCGCGCATTTCCCGCATTCGGAACTCACACCCAGCCGATCCCGTAGATCCCGCATACGCAGGCCTTCCTGACTAGAGTCGATCAACTCCCGGATATCGCGTTCGCGAACGGATTTGCAGATGCAGACGATCATCGCCTTCCTCGACCTATCCTGAGTACTGGGCGGACGATACGATGATTGAGAATGGTTTGCAACACCATTACCAATTCTGCGGGAGTGCTCTCGACAGCGTCGAACCGGCTACCCCCTCCCAGCCTGGCCCCCCAAACAAAACAGGCCCCGCGTTTGCGGGGCCTGGGGGGCTGGCGGGCCTGCAGGCGCGATGCTCCCGCGCACAGCAGTGCTCGAACCCGCTCAGTGCTGGTGACCGCCCTCGCCATGGGCGTGGCCGTGCTCCAGCTCTTCGGCGGAGGCCTCGCGGACCTCGACGATCTCGACGTCGAAGTTCAGGGTCTCGCCGGCCAGCGGGTGGTTCCCGTCGACCGTGGCGGTATCGCCCTCAACCTTGGTCACGGTGACGGTCAGCGGGCCGTTTTCGGTCTGCGCCTGGAATTGCATGCCCGGCTCGACGGATTCGACGCCCTGGAACGCATCCATCGGGATCTCCTGGACCATGGCATCGATCTTCTCGCCATAGCCTTCTGCCGGGGAGACCTTGGCCTGGACCTTGTCACCGGCGGCCTTGCCTTCCAGCTCCTTCTCCAGGCCCGGGACGATCTGGCCGTTCCCGTGCAGGTAGGCCAGCGGCTCGCGGCCTTCGGAGCTGTCGATCTTCTCGCCAGCGTCGTTGGTCAGGGTGTAGTGGATGGCCACCACGGCGTTCTGCGCGACTTGCATGGGCTTTGCCCTCTTAATACATGAACTTGTAAGGGTAACGCGGAACAGGGCCGCGCGTCAGGTCCACCCGCCGGCGATACGGTTTCCGGCGGGTGGCCAATCGGGTCAGGCGGCCTTCTGCAACAGGAGGCGATTGAGCCGCGCGACGAACCCGGTCGGGTCCTCCAGTTGCCCGCCTTCGGCCAGCAGGGACTGCTCGAACAGCAGCGAGGCGAGGTCGTTGAAGTCTTCGCCCTCGGCGGCCTTCAGTCGCTCCACCAGCGGGTGCCCCGGGTTGACCTCCAGCACCGGCTTGCCGGAGAAGGTCTCCTGGCCAGCCTGCTTGAGCAGCTCCTGCAGGTACAGCGCCATCTCGTGCTCGCCGAGCACGATGCAGGCCGGAGACTCCACCAGCCGCCGCGAGGCGCGCACACTGTCGACCCGATCGCCCAGCGCCTTCTGCAAGCGTTCGGGCAGATCGCCCAGATCGTCGTCGCCCGCCGGCTCGTCGCTACCACTCTTCGGGTCTGCCTCCTCGCCGATGATCTTGTCGAGGTCCAGGTCGCCCTTGGCAACATTCTTGATCGCCTTGCCATCGAACTCGCGCAGGTGCGACAGCAGCCATTCGTCGACCCGGTCGGACAGCAGCAGCACCTCGATCCCGTGCTTGCGGAACACCTCCAGATGCGGGCTGTTGCGCGCGGCGGAGGCATTATCGGCGGTGATCACGTAGATCGCCTCCTGACCGTCCTTCATGCGCTCGATGTAGTCCGCCAGCGCCACGTTCTGGGTGTCGTCACTATTGTGCGTGCTGGCAAAGCGCAGCAGCTTCGCGATGGTCTCCTTATTGGCGAAGTCCTCGCCGGGGCCTTCCTTCAGCACCCGCCCGAAGTTCTTCCAGATCTCGGCGTATTTCTCGGGTTCGTTGTCGGCGATGGACTGCAGAAGCCCGAGGATCTTCTTCACCGAGCCGGAGCGGATCGAGTCGACCAGGCGGTTGTCCTGCAGGATCTCGCGCGAGACGTTCAGCGGGAGGTCAGCCGAGTCCACGACGCCGCGCACGAACCGCAGGTAGTTGGGCAGCAGCTTTTCCGCGTCGTCCATGATGAACACGCGCTTTACGTAGAGCTTGACCCCGTGACGGGCATCGCGGTCCCACAGGTCAAACGGGGCCCGCTTCGGGATGTAGAACAGCGTCGTGTACTCCTGGCGCCCCTCGACGTGGTTATGCGTCCAGGCAATCGGGTCCTCGAAGTCGTGCGCGACGTGCTTGTAGAACTCCTGGTACTCCTCGTCGCTGATCTCGCTCTTCGAACGGGTCCACAGCGCGCTGGCGCGGTTGACCGTCTCCCATTCATCGGTCGGGTTGCCCTCGTCATCCGACTTGCGCATGCGGATCGGGAACGCCACATGGTCCGAATACCGCCCGATGATGTGGCGCAGGCGCATGGGCTCGAGGAATTCGTCGGCGTCTTCCTTCAGCGTCAACGTAATCTCGGTGCCAGCCTCGGTGCGCTCGCAGGCAGTGATGGTGTATTCGCCGTCGCCCCGTGACTCCCAGCGGGTACCCGCATCCGGCTCACTGCCGGCTCGGCGGGTCTCCAGGCGCACCTCATCGGCCACGATGAACGAGGAATAGAAGCCCACCCCGAACTGGCCGATCAACTGCGAGTCCTTTTTCTGGTCCCCGGTCAGCTTCTCGAGAAACGCCTTGGTGCCGGAACGCGCAATAGTCCCGATATGCTCGACCACCTCGTCCCGGGACATGCCGATGCCGTTGTCGCGCACCGTCACCGTGCGGGCCTCCGGATCCACCTCGACGTCGATCGCCAGTTCCGCCGGCTGCGGAATCGCCTCCGGCTGGGCCAGGGCCTCGAAGCGCAGCTTGTCACAGGCATCGGCGCCATTGGAGATCAGCTCGCGCAGGAAGATCTCGCGATTGGAGTACAGCGAGTGGATCATCAGCTGCAGGAGCTGACTGACCTCGGTCTCGAAGCGGCGGGTCTCGGGTTGCGGTGCGGTCTGGGTTTCACTCATGGCCTGCTCGTCCCTTGATTGGTCTCGACACGTCGCAAGGTTGGGTCGCCCGTGCCGTTTTCAAGGACAGCTGCCTGGTAGAGCCCACCGGCAGCCTCCGGATCCAGGACCTGCCACACCGGCGCCAGCAGCTCGGGGAGATGCGCCTCCAGTTGCCACGGGGGCCGCAGCACCAGCATCCCGGAACCCGCCAGCCCCATGTGGCGTTCGGGGTCAGGCGCGATGCGCAGCTCGCTGGCCAGCCACGGATCCTCCAGTTCGGCTCTTAAGTGCTCGCGCATCGCGTGATCCGGCCGGCCCGCGAGGATCGGATACCAGATCAGGATGATCCCCGTGTTCCAGCGCCGGCGGATCGTGGTCACCATCTCGGCCACTTCGCGATACTCGGCCCCGCGCTCGTAGGAGGGGTCCAGCAAGGCCAGGCCACGGCGCGGCTCCGGGGGAAACAAGGCCCGCGCGGCCTCGCGCGCGTCGCGTTTGTGCACGTGACAGCGCGGATCCCCCGCCAACCGCGCCTGCAGACGTTCGTATGCCTCGGGATGCAGCTCGCAGGCGATCAGTTGATCGCGTTCGCGCAGCCGCGCCCGGATCAGCAAAGGGGATCCCGGGTACTCCGTCAGACGCGGGGGCCGGGGTTGCATCGACCGCAGCGTGCCGAGGAATTCCCGCACGCCCGAGGGCAAGGGCTGTTCCGTCGCCCACAGGCGGGCGATACCGGCCGCGGCCTCGTCGGTCTTGCGCGCCCGCGCACCGGTCAGGTCGTATCCGCCGGCACCCCCGTGCAGGTCCAGTGCCACGAAGGGCTTGTCGCGACCGCGCAGGGATTCCAGGATCTGCCAGAGGACCAGGTGCTTGTGCACATCGGCGAAATTGCCGGCGTGATAGTCGTGTTGGTAGCTGAGCATGCGTCCCTCAAACAAAAAGCCACCGCGAGCGTACCCGCGGTGGCTCAAGAAGGGCAGCCGATAGCGACCGCCCTCGACCGTGTGACCGGTTTACTGGTTGACCGGAGACTCCGGGTCCAGCAGATACGCCATCACGTGCGCGATCTGCTCTTCGGTCAGGAAGTTGTTGTGGCCAAAGCGTGGCATCTTGGTGCACGGGAAGTACTGGTGGGGGTTGGACACCACCTGATGCACGTAATTCACGACCGAGCTGTCGGTTCCACGGGTGGCCCCGTAACCCGCCAGGCTTGGGCCCAGCGTGCCGTAGAGCTCCTCGGCTGGATCCATCTGGTGGCAGGCATAGCAGTTGCCGCCCGGCTCGCGGGTACCGTGGTCGTCATTGCGATGACCGATCCGATAGCCGTAACCGGAACGCGCCAGCTCGGCACCCCGACGCCAGTTCCCCAGGCGCGGGCCGCCCGGCGGCTCTTCGTAGCTCTCGCGCGCCATCGCGATGACCTCGCCGGCCGTATCGGCATCCGGCTCGCCTTCGAGCGAACAGGCCGCCTGGATGCCATCCTGGACCATACGGTCCCGGGCTGATCCACCCTCCTGTGCCTCCTGCTCGAAGCTGTAGCTGTCCGTCTCCAGCACGAGGTATTCCGCATACTCTTCGGCGGTCATCGCCGTAATATCGACTTCGCCGCCTCGCTCGCCCATCCAGCCGTCGCAGCCTGCAATCAGCGCCGTCGACGCCACGATGGCCAAGCTCGCCCCCACTGTCTTGTTACTGAGCATCCCTGATATCTCCTCTTGCGTCGGCTGTTGCCGCTTCTTGCCCGCGGTGAGACCAGCGCCTCAAGGCATTCAGCCCGGCTGCCCTGATGGCTGGAGCGTCTCGTTCCCGTCCGGGACCCGCGCGCGGACGGGAGGCCGAGCGCGATGGGACCCTTTTCTGAATCCCCGCAACCCTGCGCGGGGACTCAAAAAAGGGCAGTCCTTGCGGACTGCCCCGATCCAGCAAATGGCTTACTGGTTGTTGACCGGCGACTCCGGATCCAGCAGGTAGGCCATGATATGGCTGATCTGCTCGTCGCTCAGGAGCTGGTGACGGTCGGAGTTGAAGCGCGGCATCTGCGTGCACGGGAAGTACTGGTGAGGATTGGAAATCACCTCGTGCACGTAGCGCAGGACGGCTTCGCTGGTGCCACGGTTGGCACCGTAGTTCTGCAGGCTCGGGCCGATCGTGCCCTGCTCGGACACGCGCGGATCGAACACGTGGCAGTTGTAGCAGTTGCCACCCGCCTCGCGCTGGCTGTGGTCATCCGTACGGTGACCCTGGCGGTAGCCGTAGCCGGAGTCGGCCAGTTCGGCACCCTTGCGCCAGTCGCCCAGCTCGATGCTTTCCGGTGCCTCGTAGGACGCACGCGCCATCGCGACCACACGGCCGGCGGTCTCGCCGTCCGGGTCACCTTCCATGGAGCAGGCCTTCTGCAGTTCATCCTGGGTCATGCGATCACGCCAGGTACCGCCTTCCTGCATCTCCTGATCACGGAAGCTGTCCGTCTCGAAGATGAGGTGTTCGGCGAGTTCCTCGGCGCTCATCGCGGTGATGTCGACATCCGAACCCTTGCTCCCGTCGGCGACAGCGCAACCTGCGGTCAGGGCGACGGATGCGAACGCGGCCATGCCGGCCGCAACAGCATTCTTCTTAAACATACTTGGTGTCTCCTATTGCGTCCGTAGGTTACCGCTTCAGGTCGGGCAGGACGGCCGGTTCGCCGCGCGCCGCATCGTTCCAGAACGAGATCAGAGCGGTGTTGACCGGGGTGTCCGCCTTGATACCGGCGTGACGCATCTGCCACACGCAACCGCGGATACGGTGGTTCTGGCTACGCACGTTGTCGTGGCCAGCGCGGTGGGCGGGCCAGGAGACAGCCTTGGTCCATTCTTGGCCATTGCGCATTTCGGGCAGCACGGAGGCGCGGATCTGCTTGCCGGAATCGCCGTGGCAGGAGGCGCAGTTGAAGTCCATCGCACCACCGCGGCGGAAGAAGAGCACCTCACCGGCGTCGCGCATGGCCTGCTCTTCCGGGTGATCCAGCGGCGGGTTCCACGCCATCCCGGAGGACTGGTGCGCGATATAGGTGGTCAGCTGCATGATGTCGGAGCCGTTGCCGTGCCGGCGGGCCACCGCGGGATCATCGCTGGTGAAGCCCTGCAGTTCCTTCATGCAGTGCACCAGACGCATCTCGAAGTCCATTACCTTGCCGGTGTCTTCGAAGTAGCGCGGCAGCTCGACGTAAGCACCCTCAAGCTCGCCCGGGCCCTTGCCGAAGTCGCAGCCTTCCAGGGAGACGTTGTTCGGGCCACGCTCGGCGTAGAACAGTTCTTCGCCTTCGTCGATCAGCCACAGGGCGGGGTTGTCCGGCATCATCATGATGTTCATTTCACTCTGATGCAGGTAGGCGGAATCGGGATTGTTCTGCAGCAGGTTCTGCAGGACATCATTGGGGTCCTGCCACTCGCCAGCCTGAGCCGCAGCCCCAACAGCCATTGCTACGGGCAACGCAAGCAATGCTTTCTTGAACATGGAAACCTCCATCACACGGGTTTTTTTCGATGAAGCCCGGGACTGATCTGGCCCGGACCTGTGTAGCAGAGTGCTGAACCCGAGTCCGTGCTGTCAACACAAAAGACTATATTAGCGTTTCCTAAAAGTCTGTTTTTGAAAGGTTCTTGGGCATCAACACCGAGGGGCAGACGGGGGACCACTCCAATCTATTCCCGGTTTTGGGGAATTTTTTTCAGGCGCCGTTCAGCACGGCCCGGGCGCGCAAGAAACTGAAAAAAGAGATGAAGATTCCCCGCAGGGGGAACAAAGCACGCAGACCAGCCGCCGCGGAGGCGGGAAGAATCATCGGGGGGACGGAAGGAAGGGAGAAAAACCGGCACGCGACGGGCGCCGGATCATTCGTGGTTCAGAACCCCCTCGTGCGCCAGCAACAGGCGCTTGACCTGGGCCAGCTCGCCCACCTGATCGCCTGCGTAGCCGCCCACATCATGGGTACGACGAAAGCGGGAGGACACGACCCGATGGCAGGGGATGAACAGCGGCCAGGGGTTGGCGCGACAGGCCTGCCCCACGGCGCGGGGCGCCGAGCCCACGCGGGCCGCAATCTCGGAATAGGTGCGGACCTCGCCGACCGGGATCTCCGACAGGGCCGCCCAGACGCGGCGCGCATGGGCACTGCCCGGCGGGACCGCGGGGGTCGGCTGCCAGGCGGACGCATCCCGGCCATAGGCGTCCGGGGCAAACGGTGGCGGGCGACGATCGGCCCCCGGGATGTCGGCCAGCGGGACCAGCTCCCGGGGATCATCCGGGTCCTGCCAGTCGCAGGCGAGGAGCTCACCGTTCGCGGATTCCAGCCACGCAAAAGCCAGCGCGACTCCGGGGAGGAGACAGCGCTGGCTGCGGGTCGTCGATCCAGCCGACATCGAATAGCGAAAAGCCAGGGGTGACGGGGTCACGGCCATTTGCCGCACCCCGCCGGCCGGCGTTACTTCGCCGCCTTGACGTCTTCCTTGATGCGGGCGGCCTTGCCGGTGCGGTCGCGCAGGTAGTACAGCTTGGAGCGACGCACCTTGCCGCGGCGCTTCACCTTGATCTCGGCGATCTGCGGGCTGTGGGTCTGGAACGTGCGCTCCACACCGTTGCCGTAGGAGACCTTGCGCAGGGTAAACGCGGAGTTGAGGCCGCGGTTGCGCACGGCGATCACCGCACCCTCGAAGGCCTGCAGGCGCTCGCGGTCGCCTTCGCGCACCTTCACCTGCACCACCACGGTATCGCCGGGCCCGAAGTCGGGCACATCCGACTTCATCTGCTCGGCTTCCAGTTCCTGAATGACGTTATTCATTGCTCGACCTCAATCATCGCTTTCGGTGCGCGAGCCGCCTGTCCGGCCACTCACACGGTATTCGTCCAACAGGGCCGCATCCTCGGCCCCGAGTCCCAGCCGGGCCAGCAGGTCCGGCCGCCGGCTCCAGGTCCTGCCCAGCGCCTCACGGCGGCGCCAGCGACGGATGGCGCCATGGTCGCCACCCAGCAGTACCGGCGGTACTGCCCGCCCGGCCACGGTCTCCGGCCGGGTGTAGTGCGGGCAATCCAGCAGCCCGGCACTGAAGGAATCCTGTTCGGCGGAGTCCGCATGCCCCAGGACCCCTGGGAGCAGACGGGCGCAGCCATCGACGACCGCCATGGCCGCGAGCTCCCCGCCCGAGAGGACGAAGTCGCCCAGCGACCATTCCTCATCGACCCGCGCCTCGATGAAGCGCTCGTCGATGCCCTCGTAGCGCCCGCAAACCAGGGCCACCCGGGGGCGCGCCGCCAGCTCGCGCAGCATCGCCTGCCGGATCGGCCGCCCCTGCGGGGTCAGCGCGATCACGTACGGGACCGCCTCCGCGTCCGCCACCGCCGCATCCAGCGCGGACGCCAGGGGCGCGTACTGCATCACCATGCCCGGCCCGCCGCCATAGGGACGGTCGTCCACGGCCTGGTGGAAGCCGGCGCCCCAGGCGCGCGGATTCCAGTATTTCAGGCCCAGCCGGCCGCGCTCGACGGCCCGCCCGGTCACGCCGGCTTCGCCAACCGCCGCGACCAGTTCCGGAAACAGCGTGATGACGTCGAAACGCACCGGCGCCGCTTAAAAATCCGGATCCCAGTCGACCCGCACGCAGCGAGCCTCCAGGTCCACATCCAGCACGTACTGCTCGCGCACCCAGGGGATCAGGCGCTCCCGGTCACCCCGGACCACCAGCACGTCGTTGGCACCGGTCTCGATAAAGCCCGAGATGGTGCCCAGTGCCGTGCCGTCGCGATTCTCGACCGCCATGCCCAGCAGGTCGGCCCAGTAGTAGGCGCCCTCTTCGGCCGGGGGCAGCCAGTCGCGTTCGATCGCGAGTTCGGCGCCGATCAACCCGTAGGCGGCATCGCGATCCGCCGCCTCGCGGAACTTCATCACGACGCCCGCGCCATGCGCGCGGCCGCCTTCGATCTCGACCAGGCGCCAGTCGTTCCCGTAGTGCATCCACAACTGCGGGAACTCGGTAATCGCGGCGCGCGGCTCGGTCTCGGAAAACACCCGGACCCAGCCCTTGACGCCATAGACCCCGGAGACACGCCCGACGCGGATGCGCTCACCCGCCTCGTTCATGACCGCAGCCAAGCGTCAGTACAGCGGACCGGACGACCTCAGGCCGCCGCGGACTGCTGCTTGCGGTAGCCCTTGACCAGGTGGTTCACGCGCTCGGACATGCCGGCGCCGTGACCCAGCCAGTAGTCCACGCGCTCGAGATCGATGCGCAGCGGCTCTTCCTGACCGCGGGCCACCGGATTGAAGAACCCGATCTGCTCCTTGTAGCCGCTATCGCGACGAGCGCGGGAATCGGTAACCACGATCGAATAAAACGGGCGCTTCTTGGCGCCGCGGCGTAGCAGGCGAATCGTAACCATGTAGTGTTGAACCCCGTGAGTCCGTTTTCTCGAGAAAACGCGCGATTATAACGAATCCGGCCAGCAACACAAGGGAAGCGGCAGGGCTCCCCACGGCTGCAGGCGGTCGTTCGCGCGAACCTTGACCATCAGCGGAACGGCATCCCGCCGCCGGGGCCACCCATACCCCCCATGCCGCCCATCTTGCCCCCCAGGGCGCGCATCATCTTCGACGCGCCGCCCTTGGAGAACTTCTTCATCGCCTTGCTCATCTGGGTGTGCTGCTTGAGCAGGCGGTTCACGTCCTGGATCTGGGTGCCGGACCCGGCCGCGATGCGCCGCTTGCGCGAGCCCTTGATCACGTCCGGATGGCGGCGTTCGTGCTCGGTCATGGACGAGATCACCGCCATCATGCGACCGATCTCCTTGTCGCTGGCCTGGTTCTTGACGGCGTCCGGCAGCTTGCCGCCACCGGGGAGCTTCTCGAGCATGGAGCTCATGCCCCCCATCTTCTGCATCTGGCCGAGCTGATCGCGCAGGTCGTTCAGATCGAAACCACGCCCCTTCTTCAGCTTGCGGGTCAGCTTCGCGGCCTGGTCCTGGTCGACCTGACGGCTGGCCTCCTCGACCAGCGACAGGACATCGCCCTTGCCCAGGATGCGCGAGGCGATTCGCTCGGGATGGAACGGCTCCAGCGCATCCGGGCGCTCGCCCATGCCGATGAACTTGATCGGCACCCCGGTGATCTGGCGCACCGACAGCGCCGCACCGCCGCGGGCGTCGCCGTCCGCCTTGGTCAGCACCACGCCGGTCAACGGCAGGGCCTCGCCAAAGGCGCGCGCGGTATTCGCGGCGTCCTGGCCGGTCATGGAATCGACCACGAACAGGGTCTCGATCGGGTCGATCGCCTGATGCAGCGCCCGGACCTCGGCCATCATGTCCTCGTCGACATGCAGCCGGCCGGCGGTGTCTACCAGCAGGACCTCGACCCCCTCGCGGCGGGCGCGGGCCACCGCGTCATCAGCGATCGCCTCGGGCTTCTGGCTGGTGTCGCTGGGATAGAACGTGACACCCACCTGCCCCGCCAGCGTCTCGAGCTGCTGGATCGCCGCCGGGCGGTAGACGTCGCAGCTCACGACCGCGACCTTTTTCTTCTCGCGCTCGCGCAACAGGCGCGCGAGCTTGCCAATGCTGGTGGTCTTGCCCGCGCCCTGAAGACCGGCCACCAGCACCACCGCGGGGGGCTGATGGGCGAGGTTCAGGGAGGCATTCTCGCCCCCCATGGTCGCGATCAGTTCGTCATGGACGACCTTGATCAGGGCCTGGCCCGGCGTCAGGCTGCCGATGACCTCCTTGCCCAGCGCCTTTTCCTTGACGTCCTTGATGAACTCGCGCACCACGGGCAAGGCCACGTCGGCCTCCAGCAGTGCCATGCGCACCTCGCGCAGGGCGTCCTGGATGTTGTCCTCGGTGAGCCGCGCCTGACCTTTCAGGCGCTTCATGGTCTCTTGCAGGCGGCTGGAAAGGCCGTCGAACATCGCGTGTCCTCTTCTGATCCGTGCGCGGGCGGCGGGCTTGGGCCGACCGCGGGACCGGACAGTATACCGGTCTCGCGGCCTTGCATGCAGGCCCGCCGCGGGGCAACCCGCAACCGCCGCCGGCATGTGCAATCCACCGGCATTGCAGCGATAATCCGGCGTCATGATCATTGCCACCGGACTCCTCGCCGTCGCGCTGTATCTCGCCACCGCGGGCTACCTGGCCATCACCGCCCGACGCCAGCCGCTGACACCCGGCCAGCCGCGAGCGGCCCTGGCCCTGTGGGGGCTGGCCCTGCTGGCCCACCTGGGCGCGCTGCTGCCGATGGTGCTCACCGAGGCCGGGCTCAACCTGTGCCTCGGCAACGCCCTGTCGGCGTCGCTGTGGCTGGTGGCCGCGCTGCTGTGGCTGACGAGCTGGCGCCACCCGCTGGCCATCCTCGGCGTGGTGATCCTGCCGTTGACGGCGCTCGCCGCCGTGACCGCGCTGCTGTGCGACGGCGATACCCGCTACGCCACCTCCGCGGGGATCGACCTGCACATCCTGTTTTCCGCGCTGGGCTGGGCCTTCCTCGCGCTGTCGACCGCCCAGGCCGCGGTGATGGCCGCCCAGCACCGCGCGCTGCACAATCACCATGCCTCGGGTTTCGTGCGCGCCCTGCCGCCCCTTTTCTCGATGGAGGTGTGGCTGTTCCGGATGATATTCATCGGCTGGTTGTTCCTCGGGCTCAGCCTGCTGTCCGGCCTGGTGTTCGTGGACAACCTGTTTGCCCAGCATCTGGTGCACAAGACCACGCTGTCGATCCTGGCCTGGCTGATCTTCTCCACCCTGCTGCTGGGGCGCTGGCGCCTGGGCTGGCGCGGCACCCGCGCGCTGGCCTGGACCACCGGCGGGTTTGTCGTGCTGGTGCTGGCCTATTTCGGCTCCAAGCTGGTGCTGGAGGTCATCCTCGGGCGGATCTGAATGCCCCCGAGGCGGCTTGACACCCCGGCGCCCCTTGCCTGAAATGACCCCGACGACGCCACCGCGTCCGCCCCAACCCTGACCGCAGGCCGCGCCCTTGCAAGAGATCCCGCTGTCCGTCCTGTTCGGCGCCCTGGTGGTGCTGTTCCTGCTGTCCGCGTTTTTCTCCGGCTCGGAGACGGCGCTGATGGCGCTGAACCGCTACCGGATGCGCCACCGCGCGCAGACCGGCCACCGCGGCGCGCAACTGGCCGCGCGGCTGCTGGACAAACCGGACCGGCTGATCGGCCTGATCCTGCTGGGCAACAACTTCGTCAACATCCTGATCGCGCAGATCGCCACCTTCATCGGCTGGCGCCTGTTCGGGGATACCGGGGTCGCCATCGCCACGGGCGTGCTGACCCTGACCCTCCTGATCTTCGCCGAGACCGCCCCGAAGACCCTCGCGGCTCTGCACAGCGAGCGCATCGCCTACCCCGCCGCATGGGTCTACTCCGGCCTGATCAGGGTGATGTGGCCGGTGGTGTGGCTGATCAACCTGATGGCCAACGGGGTGCTGCGCCTGTTCGGCGTGCACATGAACGCCGGCCAGCGCGCCGCGCTGAATACCGATGAACTGCGCAGCGTGGTCTCGGAGGCCGGCGCACTGATCCCAGCCAATCACCAGCGCATGCTGCTGAACCTGCTGGACCTCGAGCGCACCACGGTCGAGGACATCATGATCCCGCGCAACGAGATCGTGGTGATCGACCTGAACGAGCCATGGAACGAAGTCGAGGACCAGCTGATCCACGGGAGCTTCACGCGCCTGCCCGTGGTGGAAGGCGAGCTGGACCGTATCGTCGGCTTCATCCACCGCCGTGACGTGCTGCCCCTGGTCGAGCGCGACGAATTCGGCCCCGACGACCTGCGCCAGGTGGTGACGCCCCCGTATTTCATCCCCGAGGGCACGGCACTCAACCGCCAGCTGATCAACTTCCAGCAACAGAAGAAACGGATTGGCCTGGTCGTGGACGAGTACGGCGATATCGAGGGGCTGATCACCCTGGAAGACCTGTTGGAGGAGATCGTCGGGGAGTTCACCACCGATTCGCCGGCGATGAGCGACGACGTGCTGCGCCAGGAAGACGGCTCCGCCATGGTCGACGGCGGCATCCACCTGCGCGAACTCAACCGCGCCCTCGGTCTGGACCTGCCGCAGGACGGCCCCAAGACCCTGAGCGGCCTGATCGTCGAACACCTGGAGAGCATCCCCGAGGCACCGGTGAGCGTGAAGATCAACGGCGTGGTGATGGATATCGCCCAGATCAAGAACAACACCATCCGCACCGTGCGCGTGGTCGCACCGGACCTGCCCGCCACGCCCGACAACAAGGAAGCCTGATGGCGAAGGCAAAGACCCAGTACGTCTGCCGGGATTGCGGCGCGGTCAGCCCCAAATGGGCCGGCCAGTGCGGCGACTGCGGCGCCTGGAACACCCTCGAGGAGGCCACCCCGGCCGCCAGCGCCGGCCCGCGCGGCGGCTACGCCGGCGAGGCCGCCGGCATCACCCGGCTGGGCGAGGTCGAGCTGGCCGAGGTCCCGCGCACCGGCACCGGGCTGTCGGAGCTGGACCGCGCGCTGGGTGGCGGGCTGGTCCACGGCTCGGTGGTGCTGCTGGGGGGCGACCCGGGGATCGGCAAGTCCACCCTGCTGCTGCAGACCCTGGCGATGCTGCCGGTCGGCGACACGCTCTACGTGACCGGCGAGGAGTCGGCCCAGCAGATCGGCATGCGGGCCCGGCGCCTTGGTCTGGAGGTCGACGGGCTGCGCCTGCTCACCGAGACCCAGGTGGAGAACGTGATCGCCACCTGCGAGCGCGAACGCCCTCGAGTGCTGGTGATCGACTCCATCCAGACGCTCTACACCGCCGCGCTGCAATCCGCGCCCGGCTCGGTCGGCCAGGTGCGCGAGAGCGCCGCCGCCCTGGTGCGCCTGGCCAAGCAGCGCGGCATCACCGTGATTCTGGTGGGGCATGTGACCAAGGACGGCCAGCTCGCGGGGCCGCGCGTGCTGGAGCACATGGTCGACACCGTGCTGTATTTCGAGGGCGACCCGGACGGGCGCTACCGCATGCTGCGCGCGGTAAAGAACCGTTTCGGCGCCGTCAACGAACTGGGTGTGTTCGCCATGCTGGAGAACGGCCTGAAGGCCGTCTCCAACCCTTCCGCAATCTTCCTCTCCCGCCACCAGGGCCCGGTGCCCGGCAGCGTCGTGATGGTCACCCGCGAGGGCACGCGGCCGCTGCTGGTCGAGGTTCAGGCCCTGGTCGCAGAGAGCCATGCCTCGCAACCGCGGCGCATCACCGTGGGGCTGGAGCAGAACCGCCTGACCATGCTGCTGGCCGTGCTTCACCGGCACGGGGGCGTCGCCCTGTTCGACCAGGATGTCTTCATCAATGTGGTCGGCGGCGTGCGCGTGACCGAGACGGCCGCCGACCTGCCGATGCTCGCGGCCGCGCTGTCGAGTTTTCGCGACCGGCCACTGCCGCAGGAGATGCTGGCCTTTGGCGAGGTCGGGCTGGCGGGCGAGATCCGGCCGGTGCCGAATGGCGAGGAGCGCCTGCGCGAGGCGGCCAAGCACGGCTACACGCGGGCCATCGCGCCGGCGGCCAACGCGCCGCGCAAGCCCATCAAGGGCATGGAAGTCGTCGCGGTCTCGCGCCTCTCCGAAGTCCTCGACGCCCTTTAGCGGCCAGCCCCGCCCCTTCCCGGCTGGTCCGCCGGTCGCATTTACGGTGCCTTCGGCTCACCGCCTGCCTCGTAGTGGCAGGTCCTCGTTCGGCATCCGGTGTTTACGTGCCTTCGGTCCGCCGCCTGCCCGGCGCTGACTCGCCAGCGCGCCCCGAGTGACTTCTTTGCTCGTGCAAAGAAGTCACCAAGAAACACGCCCGACTGCCGCGACCCCGGCCCGCTTCGCGGGCCGGGGTTTCCCTCGCTCCGAGGCTTTTCGCGGGCGGCGCTGAACTCGCTGCGCCTTCGGCTCCGCTCAGACATCCAGCGCCTCTGATCCCGCGAAAACCCTCTCCGCTCGGCGCGACGACAACGGGGAGGCAGGTCAAAACAACGGCCGTCCCGACGATATTGCGAGTGGACGAAGGCTAGGTCTTCGGACATCTGGGCACGCTCGGCCTTCGGCCGTTGCGTGCCGCGCCCGCGTAGCGGGCGCCGGGGCTTTCGGGTGGCGCTGCCTATGGTTAGGAGTAAGCGTAGGGATACGGTCGGTTTTGACCTTCGCCTCCCGTATGGAGCCCCTTGCGGAAGGGTTCTCGGGCCGGCCCGTTTTCTATAAATTCGGGGCGCTGGATGTCTGAGCGGAGCCGAAGGCGCAGCGAGTTCAGCGCCGCCGGCCCAGCACGTCCGGAGCAAGGTTCCCGGGCGAAATCCGGGTGCCCTTCTTTGGGCACTTTCTTGGGCAAGCAAGAAAGTGCCTCGGGGCGCGCTGGCGAGTCAGCGCACGGCAGTATGTAGACCGAAGGCAGCGTAAACACCGAAGGATGAACCGGGACCAGCCACCAATACAACGCAAGCGGCGGACCGAAGGCACCCTAAACACCGGATGTCGAACCAGGACCAGCCAACACTAGGCAGGCGGCTAGACGAAGGCACCGAGACACGGACAGCAAAGGATACTGAGGCCGATGAAGCGCCTGTCGGCGCCGCCGGTTAGAGGTCCCGCAACCCCAGTACATCCTGCATATCGAACAGCCCATTGCCAGCACCAGCCAGCCAGACGGCGGCCCGCACCGCACCGGAAGCAAACACGGTCCGGCTGGAGGCCTTATGGGTGATCTCCACACGCTCACCGTCGCCCGCGAACAGCGTGGTGTGTTCACCCACGATGTCGCCACCACGTACCGTGGCGAAGCCAATGGTACGACGGTCGCGGGCGCCGGTCTGGCCCTCGCGACCATACACGGCATCGTGCTCCAGGTCCCGTCCCAGCGTCTCCGCGACCACACGCCCCAGCTTCAGCGCGGTACCGGAGGGGGCATCGACCTTGTGGCGGTGGTGCGCTTCCAGAATCTCGACGTCCACGCTGTCGCCCAGCGCCCGCGCCGCCAGCTCCACCAGCTTGAAGGTCAGGTTCACCCCAACACTCATGTTCGGCGCGTACACGATCGGCATGGTGGCCGCCGCATCGCGCAGACGCTGCTCCTGATCCGCGTCGAGACCAGTGGTCCCGATCACCAGGGCCTTGCCGGCGCGCGCGCACAGATCGAGGTGCTGCATGGTGGCCTGCGGCGCGGTGAAGTCGATCAGCACGTCGAAATCGTCGGTCACGGTTGCCAGGTCCTCGACCAGGCGTACCTGGCCCTCCTGACCGACGACCGCGCCAATCGCCTCGCTACCCGGCCGCTCGCTGGCCGCGCCCAGCCGCGCCTCGGGGTGCTCGTCCACCGCCTGCACCAGGTTCTGGCCCATGCGCCCGCCGGCGCCCGCAATCGCAATTCGAATCATCGTTTGTTCCATCCGGTTCTGTCGTTCCATCGGGGTATGCGCACCCTACGAAGCTTTGCCGCAACGCGCCAGTTACAGGGTTCGCACCGGGGTGCGGAAACGCCACTCGCCGTACACCGAGGCGATCACCCCGGCTGCGGCGAGGAACGCCGCGAACACGTACACCGAGGCCGGGCTGATGCCGTCCCACAGGTAGCCGGCCACCAGCGAGCCCATCGCCCCGCCCAGCCCGAAGGCCAGCGAGGAGTACAGCGCCTGCCCGCGCCCCTGCAGCCGGCCCGGGAAGAAATAGTGGATCAGCGAGATCGCCGCCGCGTGGTACACCCCGTAGCTGGCCGCATGCAGCACCTGAATGAACAGCAACATCGGCAGCGAATCCGGCACCGCCGCCAGCAGCCCCCAGCGCAGCGTGGTCAGAATAAGGGCCGCCGACACCAGCAGCCAGGCCCCGAAGCGCAGGATCAGCCGCGGCATCAGCAGGAACAGCACCACCTCGGCCGCGACCCCCAGCGCCCACAGCTGCCCGGCCACCGCGCGCGAGAACCCGGCCTGTTCCAGGTACAGGGTGAAGAAGGCGTAGTAGGGCCCATGGCTGGCCTGCATGAAGAAGCAGGCCACGAACAGCGCGATCACCTCCGGCCGGCGCAGCACGGTCAGTAGCGGTGGGGCGTTGTTGTCTTCCTCGTGGTTGCGCGCCGGTTCGCGCACGAACTGCGCGGCCGCCACCACCGCGATCAGGATCGCCAGCACGATCCACGGCAGCCAGGCCACGTCGATGTGATCGAAGGCCCAGCCCAGCAGCGCCACCGCGACGATAAAGCCCACCGAGCCCCATAGCCGCACCAGGGCATAGCGGTGCGCATCCTGCCCCAGCGAGCGCATGGTGGTCGCCTCGAATTGCGGCAGGATCGCATTCCAGAAGAAGCTGTAGGCGGCCATCACCACCGCCAGCCACCAGTAGCCGGTGTACAGCAACACGCCGGTGAAGGCGACCGCCCCGGCCAGCGCGCCCCAGCGCGCGATCGGCATGTGTGCACCGGCGCGATCCGCCAGCCATCCCCAGACGTTCGGGGCGATGATCTTGGTCGCCAGCACGATCGCCATCAGTTCGCCGATCTGGGCGCCGCTGAACCCCTCCTCGGAGAGATACGGCCCCCAGAACGGCATGAACGCACCGAGGCTGGCGAAGTAGAAGAAATAGACCCCGGACAGGCGCGCGTTCTGCGTCACGGCCATTGCAGGGGCCCTAGCGGTTCAGGAGACTACGGCCGGACGGCCGCGTCATTCGCCGGAATGATCGCGCAGTGCGAGGCCGGTATCCGCCACGTCCGCGTTCTGCCCGCGATGGCGCAGAGCGTGATCCATCAGCACCAGGGCCATCATCGCCTCGGCGATCGGGGTCGCGCGGATGCCCACGCAGGGGTCGTGCCGCCCCTTGGTCACCACCTCGACCGGCTCGCCCGCGGTGTTGATGCTGCGCCCGGGCAGACGGATGCTGGAGGTCGGCTTCATCGCGATGCTGGCGCGCACCGCCTGGCCGGTGCTGATCCCGCCCAGCACGCCACCGGCGTGGTTGGACAGGAAGCCCTCGGGGGTGATCTCGTCACGGTGCTCGGTGCCGCGCTGGGTCACGGACTCAAAGCCCGCGCCGATCTCCACGCCCTTAACCGCATTGATACTCATCAGCGCATGCGCCAGCTCGGCATCCAGGCGGTCGAATACCGGCTCGCCCCAGCCGGCCGGCACGCCGGTGGCCTCGACGGTGACCCGCGCGCCGATGGAGTCGCCCGACTTGCGCAGGGCGTCCATGTACTCCTCCAGCTCCGGCACCTTGTCCGGGTCCGGGGAGAAGAACGGGTTGTCGTTGGCGATCTCCGGCTGCTTCGCCTCCAGCGCGATCGGGCCCAGCTGGGACAGCCAGCCGCGGATGGTGATGCCGTAGCGCTGTTCAAGGTAGCGCCGGGCGATGCCGCCGGCCGCAACCCGCAACGCCGTCTCGCGCGCGGAGCTGCGCCCGCCGCCGCGATAGTCGCGCACGCCGTATTTCTGATGGTAGGTGTAGTCCGCATGCCCGGGACGGAAGCGATCCATGATCTCGCTGTAGTCCTTGGAACGCTGATCCACGTTCTCGATCAGCAGCCCGATCGGCGTGCCGGTGGTGCGACCCTCGAACACGCCCGAGAGGATTCGCACCTGGTCCGGCTCGCGCCGCTGGGTAGTGTGGCGCGACTGCCCCGGCCGGCGGCGGTCGAGATCGAACTGCAGATCCGCCTCGCACAGCTCCAGACCGGGCGGACAACCGTCCACCACCGCGCCCAGGGCCGGCCCGTGACTCTCACCAAAGGTACTGACGACGAACAGTCGTCCAAAGCTGTTTCCCGACATGCGCGTAGTGTAGCCGCGGGCGGCGCGGCTGTCGCCTGTTCCCCTACCCGGCGGCCGGTCGGCAGCCTGTGGAATGCAGCCCTCGGCAACCCCGTCCCCTATCTGCCATGATCGGTGTGCAGCATTAAAGACCACAAAAGGAGGACACCATGCCGAAATCCCTGACCCGACTCGCCACCGGCGCCGTTGCCGCCCTCTGCCTGGGCCTGACCAGCAGCGCCCAGGCCGATGACGTCTACACCCAGCGCTTCATGACCCTGGAGCTGGCCAATGACATCGCCATGGGCGCCGTCGAGGCCTGCCGCGACATGGGGTACCAGACCTCGGTCGTTGTGGTCGACCGGGCCGGCAACGACCAGGTGGTCCTGCGCGATCGCATGGCGGGCGTGCAGACCATCCAGATCGCCGGCGACAAGGCCCGCGCCGTCACCATGTCCGGCACTACCTCCGCCAACTTCCGCGACAACCGCGAAGACATCCGCATGGAGATGAACCATGTGGACGGCATCATCATGCTGGCCGGTGGCTTACCCGTCGAAGCGGCCGGCAGCATGCTGGGTGCGGTGGGCGTCTCCGGGGCGCCGGGCGGCGACCTCGACGAGGAATGCGCGCAAGCCGGGATCGACCGGGTCCAGGAACGTCTCGACTTCGTGATGTAGTCCACTCGGGCGCCAGGGACGGCGCCCACCCCGATAGCCGGATCGAGACCATGCCCCCAGACAACCCTTCCAGAACCCCCATTCGCATCTCGCCGGTGGAGACCTACGAGCGGCTGCAGGCACGCCCACGGGACCTGCTGATCGACATCCGCTCGACCATGGAATACCTGTTTGTCGGCCATCCGACCGGTTCGGTCCACATCCCCTGGATCGACGAACCGGACTGGACGGTGAACCCGCAGTTCGTGCCCCAGGTCCGCAAGCTGCTGCTGGGCGGCGTCAGCGACCACAGCGACGAAGCCCCGGCCCTGTACCTGATCTGCCGCAGCGGCAAGCGCACTCTGGATGCCGGCCAGGCCCTGGTGGATGCCGGCATCGAACATGTTTTTTCGGTAGAGGAAGGCTTCGAGGGCCCGCTGGACGAACACCACCAGCGCTCCACCCGCGGCGGCTGGCGCTACCACGGCCTGCCCTGGGAGCAGTGCTGAAGCACTCATATCCCTATGGATCCCCCACTGTCACGGGGGTTGCGCGCACCCCGGGGCGATTGGTCCATAATGGAGCCGGACGCGTCGCTGCGGCGTTCGATTGTGGCCCGGTGGTACCCTTGAGCCTTAATTCTTCACCACGGGACCGAGTACTTCCGTTTCGCTGTGCAGGTCCGTCTTCGAGCGGAAAGCCTAAAGATTCGGAGACTTCTCCCACCTGAACCTCAGGTTCAAGGTCAAAGGTCACGCCGGCGCCCGCGGGGCGCGTCCACTTTTCTCAAGCCCGATCCCTATGTCTTCGGAAACCGTCTCCGTCCCAGACCCGCTATCGCCCGACGATCTGCGCGCCCTGCGCCTGCGCCTGCGCCGCGCCCGCGCCGCGCTGTCGGACGCCCAGCTCGACCAGCACTCCGCCGCCATCTGCGAACACCTGCTGCGCTGGTTCGAGCGCTGGCAGCCGCGCTGCGTCGGCGCCTACCGGGGCCTGCGCGGCGAGGTGGACCTGACCCCGCTGACCGTCGCCCTGGCCGGACGCGGCACCCGCGTTGCCCTGCCGGTGATGGACGACAAACGCCCCGGCCGCATGCATTTCCATGCCTGGGGGCCCGGGGATGCGCTGTGTCATAACGGCTTCGGCATCGCCGAACCCTGCCCCGATGCCCCGCGCATCTGGCGCCGCGAGATGCAGGTGGTACTGATGCCGTTGGTGGCCTTCGACACGGCTGGCAACCGCATGGGCATGGGGGCGGGCTACTACGACCGCTACTTCGCCCGGCGCCGCTTCGGCATCGGCCGGCCGAAGCTGATCGGCGTAGCCCACTCGCTGCAGGGCGTGCCGGCGCTGCCCACCCAGCCCTGGGACGTGCCGCTGGATGCCGTCGTGACCGAACAGGGCTGGCATGCGCTGCCGGACCGCGCGCGGCACAATACGCACACCTGACCACCCCCTCACTTGGCACGAGGAGCCCGCATGGCCTACTGGCTGATGAAGTCCGAGCCCGACGAGTTCAGCATCGACGACCTGGAGCGCGTCGGCGTGGAGCCCTGGGACGGCATCCGCAACTACCAGGTGCGCAACATGATGCGCGACGAGATGAAGAAGGGGGATCTCGCCTTCTTCTACCACTCCAACGCCAAGCCACCGGGCATCGTCGGTATCCTGCGTATCGAGAAAGAGGCCTACCCGGACTCCTGCGCCTTCGACCCCGAAGACCCGCACTACGACCCCAAGAGCGACCCGGACAACCCGCGCTGGCTGCGCGTCGACGTCGCCTTCGAGGAAAAATTCGGCGATATCATCACCCTCGATTGGCTGAAGCAGCAGCCGCAGCTCGAGGACTGCCCGCTGGTGCGCCGCGGCAACCGCCTGTCGGTCATGCCCATCACCCAGGACCAGTGGGACTTCATCCTGAGCCACGCCCAGCGCGGGAAATAGCCCCGTGGCCACGCTCTACCACTTCCCGCACGACGCCAAGGCCGACCGCCTTCGCCTGGCCTGTGGCTACAAGGGTGTGGAGCTCGAAACCCGCGCGCTGGACTGGTTCGACGACGAGACTTTCTTCGAGCTGGGCGTGGCGCGCCAGTCGCCGATCCTGCAGATGGATGACGGCACCCTGGTCACCGACACGCTCGCCGCGCTGCGCGACATCGACCGCCTGTTCCCGACCGGCGAACCGCTGTCCGACGGCGTGATCGCCGAGGACGCCTGGCAGGCCCTGGTGGACTGGCGCGCCAAGGTGGAGATCGTACTGGACCGCCTCTACGCCCCGCTGGCACCGGGCTTTCACGGCATCGGCGAGAGCGCCGAGGCCCTGGCCGACTTCAAGGCTCAGGTACAGCACCGCTTCGGCATGTCGCTGGAAGAACTGGCCAACGACCGCTACGACGGCTACAACCAGCTCGCCAAGCTCAGCCACCTGCCGGAACTGGCCAAACACCTGGCCGCCAGTCGCTTCTACCTCGGCCACCCCTCCATCGCCGACTGCGTGATCGCCGCCGACCTCTATCCCCTGCAGATGCACGACGGCATCAACCTGCCCGTCGACATGCTCTACTACCTGCGCCGCGTCGAGGAGACCTTCAACACCCCCCTCGACACCCACTGGCTCGCCCGCTAAAGCCCGTGTGGGAGCGGCCTTGGCCGCGAACCGGCGTCAGCCCCGGATCGGGCCCTGCATTCGCGCGCACGCGCGCTCCCACAAAAACTGCGGGAAGGGCGTGAGCGAAATCCTTTTCCTTCCTGATTGGCGCCGAGCGTCAGCCGTACCGGCGACAGCCCGGCGCAGGAAGCCCAAGCTCGGGGGACTACTCCCAGGCCCTGTTCCTCGATGGAGCAACCCCGGCCACCGCACTCCCCCCCCCCCTCGTCATCCCGGCCGCAGCGCAGCGAAGAGCCGGGATCTCCCACGTCGGGACACCCCCAACCGCGGAGATCCCGGATAACCGCTACGCGGTTTCCGGGATGACGAAGCCCGGGGATCGTGGACCCGAAGGTGCGTGTCGCTGCGCGCAACCGCACCCTGTGCTGGCGGTTGCTGCCAGCCCGGGCGCGAACCGACGCTTCGACTGGCTGAACTTCTTGCCCAATGCGGCTGACCGCAAGGGCCCGCCACAATCAGGCGGCCGCGAAGCGCCGGATGTGGTTCTCGTCGCGGGATTCGGCCCGCGCCAGATCGAAGTTCGTCTGCATGGCGAGCCAGTGGCGCGCCTCGCCGATGCCACCGCTCTCGAGGCGCACGGCAAAGTCCGGCGAGATCGCGGCATGTTCGTTCAGGACGCGCGAGACCGCGTTGCGGGACATCCCCAGATGCTGCGCAAACTCGGTCACCGAAAGGCCCAGCCCGGGCAGCACACGCCGGCGCAGGATCCGCCCTGGGTGGGGCGGGTTCCGCATCGCCGCGTGTTCCTGAGGCTCAATGGTAGTCTTCATAATCCACCTGATCCGCATCGTTTCCACTGAACGTGAAGGTGACAACCCAGTTGCCATTCACATGCACCGAGAAAAAGCCCGCGCGATCCCCACGTAGCGGATGAAAATCCAATCCCGGCAGATCCAGCTGTCCGGGATGGGTCGCCGCATCCAGCAGCGCGAGAATATCTTCCAGGTCTTCCACATGGTCCGCCGGCAACCCACGGCGGTCGCCCTTCACGTAAAGCCGTTTGAGCCCCTTGTGACGAATCTTCCTGATCATCGGCCTTCCTTGGCACACGACTAAAATGTAATCTGTAACGTTACAGTGGTCAACTCAATCCACTGACACGAGCCTCAGCCGAAGCGGTAGTGCTTGCGGATGTCGCGGTGTATCTCCCAGGTGCAGCCCATACCCTCGGGGAAGGTCACCAGATCGCCCTCGCCCACGGTGACGGGCTCGCCTCCATCATCCGGCGTCACCGTCACCTGGCCTTCCAGGATGTAGCAGACCTCGCGCTCGTCGTAGTGCCAGGGGAAGGTCGAAACCTCCTTCTCCCACACCGGCCAGTCGAACACCCCCAGACGCTCCAGATGGTCCTGCTCCGGCCGATGGATCACTTCGATGGACATGACGGTCTCCTTGTCGGAATCAGCCGTCATCTTAACGAGCCCGATCACCCGAACGCAGCCAGCGCACCAGCAGCAACCCGAAGGTGAGCACACCCAGCGCGGCCGGCAGGTATTCCAGCCAGAGGCCCAGCTCCCAGGCGATGAATCCGGTGACCAGCGCCCACAGGAGCGGGATGATGGCCAGCACCAGCGGGGGCCGCGGGCGGGCGAGCAGCAGGAGCCCGAGCGTCAGCAGCATGGTCGGACCGGGCGCGACGCCGACGTACTGCAACTGGGCCCAGGGTGCACCGGTCAGCGCGAGATCGAGCAATGGATAGCCGGCCAGCGCGGAGACGATCATCAAGACCGCGCCGCTGCCCGCCAGCCCGCCGGGCCAGCCGAAGCGGGCCTGGCCCATCAGGGTCAGCGCGAACAGCAGCATCAGGCCCTGGGCGACGAAGACCCCGGCCAGCCATTCAGAGGCGAAGTGGAAGGGTGCGAGCGAGCCGCCGAAGAAGACCACTCCGGTCCAGATCCACAGCACGCCCAGCATCAGGCCCAAGACACGGGCCGCCCCGCGCCAGCCCGTGAACGCGAGCGCGACGGCCACCAGCGCGAGCAGGGCACCGACCGCGTGCAGCGGCCAGATGGCGGTGTTGTACTGGCCCAGGATGGCCAGCCAGGTGGCGCTATCGAACGGCAGCATCTATCTACCCCGTATCCATGGGTTGAAAGTCATTACTGTAGGAGGCCAGCCCTCTGGCCGATTCGGAGTGCGACTAGACTCGTCGGCCAGAGGGCTGGCCTCCTACAGGTCGCCGACGTAGGCAACCATGCGGCTGCGCATATCGGCATCCGGAAGCGGGCCGTACAGCGCGCCCATGTTCTCCTCCATGTGCGCCACGACCGAGGTCGCCGGGATCGCGCAGGTCACGTCCGGATGCGAGACGATGAACTTGAGCAGGAACTGCGGCCAGTTCGCGCATTCGATCTCCGCCGCCCAGTCCGGCAGAGGATGACCCTCGAACTGATTGATCAGCGCCTTGCGCCGGAACGGCCGGTTGGCGATCACCGCCACCCCGTGTTCGCGCGCCAGCGGCAGCAGACGCTGCTCCGCCTCGCGGTCGAGGATGTTGTAGGTCAGCTGCACGAAGTCCAGATCCTCGCGCCGCAGGATACGCTCCAGCTCGTCGTGGCGGCGTCCGTGCGAGGTGGTCACGCCAATGTAGCGCAGCTCCCCCGCCTCGCGACGCTCCCGCAGCGTCTCCAGGTGGGCCTCCCAGTTCTGCAGGTTGTGCACCTGCTGCAGGTCGAGCGTATCGACGCCCCACAGTTCCCGGGATTTCGCGTGCTGCTCGCGCCCGGTAGCGGTGCTGCGCGTCCAGACCTTGGTGGCCGCGAAGGCACCTTCCGGATGCCCCAGCTCGCGCAGACCGTGCCCCACCACCGCCTCGGCGCGGCCGTACATCGGGGAGGAGTCGATCATTCCGCCGCCGCGACGGATGAAGGTGTCGAGGATGCGCGTGCGCACCGCCAGCGCATCCGGGTCCTCCGGCACGTTGAAGGTGATCCAGGTCCCCATGCCGATCACCGGGATCTTCTCCCCGGTGGACGGAATCACCTTACGCTGCGGTTCACGGTCTTCGGAGGCACCCGCGACGACCGGCCAGCCCGCCCCGACCACCAGGGCAGAGCCGGCCATCCAGCGCAGGAAGGATCGGCGCGAACGCCGTGTGGACGTTGGTTTCATGGCCCGGATCAACGCAGGGGGTTCAATTCGTGGGCCATTCGCCCGGGCCACAAGTTCCCTACGCAGCCGCCCGCAGATGCCGGGTAAGCGCCGAGACCAGCGGCTTCATGAAGTAACGGCCGTCGGGGACCACCGCGGGGGAAATGCCGTGGGTGCGCAGTTCCTCGGCCACCACCGGGCCAATCGCGGCGACCACGGTTCCCTCCAGCGCCGCCCGCAACGCATCGTGACGATCATCGGCCCGGGCAACCGCCAGCAGGCGCCGCACCTGGGCCTGGCTGGTGAAGGCGATCGCATCGACCTCCCCCGCGATCAGGGCCTCGATCAGCCCGGTCACGCACCCGGTCTCGGCGGCGTCCGCATAGCGGTAGGGCCAGACCGGGAAGACCTCGGCGCCCGCCTGCTCCAGGAACTCGAGCAGGCGGCGGTTGGGTTCAGCGCCGTAGAGCTGCACCCCGATACGCTGTCCGGCCAGATCCTGCCCAGAAAGGGTCTCGATGATGCCTTCGGTCGTCGGCGCGGCCGCGACCGCATCCGGCCGCACGCCGAAGGGCTTCATCGCCCGTCCGGGCTTGGGGCCGCGCACCAGGGTCGGCGTCCGCGCCACGGCGGCCAGCCAGGCGTCCTCGCGCCCGGCACGCCGGGCAAAACCGGTCAGGCGGGTGAAGCCCTCGCCGGTCAGGAAGATCAGGCGGTCGAACGGCGCCTCGATCGCCCGGTGCAGCCAGGCCTCGATCGCCGTGCGGTCGGGGCTGTCGTGGATCGCGATCAGCGGGCAGCGCCAGACCTCGGCCCCGCGCCGCTCCAGCAGACCGGCGAAGACCTCCAGCGCCCGGCTCTCCGGCAAGGCCACCCGGCGACCCGCGAGGGCGCCGGCCGCCGCCTCCGGCAGGACGGATGCGGCCGTCACGCCGCACTCACCGCCGCAGTGCGCGGCCCCGACCCCGACATTGGCACCGGCATCGGCTGTGGAAACATCGTGGCGGCCCCGTCATCCGGCTGGAACCAGGCCAGACGCGCGTGGCAGGCCACCACCTCGCCGATCACGATCAGGCTGGGCGAACCCACCTGCTCGCGCTCGGCACGCGCGGCCAGGGTATCCAGCGTGCCGCTGACCACGCGCTGGCGGGCGGTGGTGCCGTTCTCGATGATCGCCGCCGGGGTCTGTCCGGCGCGGCCGGCACCCTTCAGCCCCCGGCAGATCTCGCCCACCCCCTTGCGGCCCATATAAAACACCAGGGTCTCGCGGGTACTGGTCAGCTGCGACCAGTCCACATCCAGCCGCCCTTCGCGGGTATGGCCGGTGATGAACCGCACCGACTGGGCATGGTCGCGGTGGGTCAGCGGTATGCCCGCATAGGCGGCGCAGCCGCTGGCCGCGGTAATGCCGGGGACGACCTGGTAGGCCACGCCGTCGCGCGCCAGCACGTCCAGCTCCTCGCCGCCCCGGCCGAACACGAACGGGTCGCCGCCCTTCAGCCGCGCCACGCGCTTGCCCTCGCGCGCCAGCCGGGAGAGCAGCGCGCTGATCTCCTCCTGCGGCACGCAGTGGTGGTCGCGCTCCTTGCCGACATAGAAACGCTCGGCCTCGCGCCGCGCCAGGTTCACCACCTCGGAGGACACCAGGCGGTCGTAGACGACCACATCCGCCTGCTGCAGCAGGCGCAGCGCGCGAAAGGTCAGCAGGTCGGGATCGCCCGGCCCGGCGCCGATCAGGTAGACCTCGCCCGGCGTACTAGCCGCGGCGTCCGCCAGGTCCTGTTCCAGGCGCGCCTCGGCCGCGTCCATGCGCCCGGCCAGGGCCAGCTCGGTGGCCGGCCCGGCAAAGGCCCGCTCCCAGAAGGCGCGGCGGGCGTTCACATGGTCGAAACGGGCGCGCACCCGGTCGCGTAGCCGCCCGGCGAGATCGGCCAGCCGGCCATAGCCGGCCGGGATCAGGCTCTCGATCTTCGCGCGCAGCAGGCGCACCAGCACCGGGGCGCGGCCACCCGAGCCGATCGCGATGGTCAGCGGCCCGCGCTCCACAATCGCCGGCAGGATGAAGCTGCAAAGCTCGGGCTGGTCGGCCACGTTCACCGGGATCGAGCGCGCGACGCAGTCCTCCGAGACCTGGCGGTTGACCGCCGCATCGTCGGTGGCAGCAATCACGATCGCCACACGATCCAGGCATTCGGTGTCATAGACCCCCGGATCGCGTCTGATCGACCCCGTTTTCTCGCGCAGCAGGCGCTCGGCGGCCTCGCTGTACTCGGGGGAGCGCAGGCGCACTCGCGCCCCGGCCTCCAGCAGCAACGCGGCCTTGCGCGTGGCCACCGGCCCGGCCCCGACCACCAGGGCCTCGCGGCCGTGCAACTGCATATAAATCGGCAGGTGTTCCATGCTTATCCCTCCCGCGCCACGGGGTTCGTGGGCACCTCGGCTTCTTCATTCAACAGGGTCTGGATCTCGGGTCGGCAGGAGCCACAGTTGGTCCCCGCCTCGAGGGACGCACCCACGGCCTCGCAGGTGGCCAGCCCCTGCTCGCGGATCGCGGCTCGGATTCGCGTCTCGTCCACGCCGAAGCAGGCACACACCATGCGCCCGCGCGCGACCTGCCCGTTCGGCGGTCGCCCGGTCAGGAGCGCCATGCGCTCGGTATCGCTGATGGTCTCGGCCGCGAACAGGCCCGCCAGCCACTCGCGCTCGGGCAGGCCCCGGTCGGGACCCGCGAACAGCACGCAGGCGAGCCGGCCCTCGTGGATCCGCGCGGCGCGGTAGCGGCCCCCGGCGGGATCGGCGAACTCCAGCCATTCCCCCGGCCCGTCCAGGCGTTCGCGCCACGCATCCATCGTGGGCGGTGCGCCCCGCCCGGCCAGTTCGATGCGCAGGTGCCGGGGACCACGGGCGGTGACCGCATAGTCGGCTGCGGGCGCAGCGACCGGCTCGCGGCTCAGCACGAAGCCGTGCCAGTCCAGCGCCGCCGGGCACACGGCCACAGCCGTGTGCTTGAACGCCGGCTGACCGGAGACCGGGTCGACATGCGCGGGCACCAGCGCATCGACCCGGGCGAGCCGCGCGATCGGCCGGCTCCAGTGCATGGGCACGAACACGCTGCCCGGGCGCTGCTCGCGGCTCACCTGTACCCGCGCCAGCAGGCGTCCGTGGCGACTGGTCACCTCGGCGAGATCGCCGGCCTGGACCCGGAACAGCCCGGCATCCACCGGATGGATCTCGACGAACGGCTCCGGCTGATGCGCACTCAAGCGCGGGGTGCATCCCGTACGGGTCATGCTGTGCCACTGGTCGCGGATGCGGCCGGTGTTCAGGCGCAGCGGATAGTCGGCAGCGACGGGGTCGGTCGGGGCCTGCGGAGTCACGGCCGCGAGCCGCGCCCGGCCATTGGCGGTAAAGAAACGGCCATCGGCATAGAGGTGTTCGGCACCGGTCCGGCTCCCCGCCGGCAGCGGCCACTGCACCGGCTCCAGGGCCTCGTACTCGGCGTCGGACAGCCCGGCCAGGGCGCCGATATCGAAGTCGCGCGTGCCGTGGTTCTCGAAGGCGGACAGCGCCGCATGCTCGCGGAATATTTCGCCCGGGCGGGTGTAGGGAAAGGCGTCGGCGAAACCCAGCCGCTGCGCGACCCGGGCCAGCGCCCACCAGTCGTGGCGGGCCTCGCCCGGGGGCGCCCGGAACGGGCGCTGGCGCGAGATGCGGCGCTCGGAGTTGGTTACCGTGCCGTCCTTCTCGCCCCAGGTGGTCGCCGGCAGCAGGACGTCGGCTACCCGCGTGGTCTCGGTCTCGCGCACGCAGTCGGAGACCACGACCAGCGGGCATGCGGCCAGGGCCTGCTCGAAGCGCGCGGCCTCGGGCAGGCTGAACAGCGGATTGGTGCCGATGATCCAGACCGCCTTCACCTGCCCCGACTCGACCGCGCGGAACAGGTCCAGCGCCTTCAGGCCCGGCTGGCGGGCGAGGTTCGATGCGCCCCAGAAGCGCCCGACCCGGTCCAGGGCCGCGTCGTCGAAGCCCATGTGTGCGGCCAGCTGGCTGGCCAGTCCGCCGACCTCGCGCCCGCCCATTGCGTTCGGCTGGCCGGTCAGCGAGAACGGGCCCATGCCCGGGCGCCCGATGCGGCCAGTGGCCAGGTGCACATTGAGGATCGTCCCGGCCTTGTCCACGCCGCTGTCGGACTGGTTGATGCCCTGGCAGAAGGCGGTCACGGTGCGCTCGGTACGGGCAAACCACTGGAAGAACGTCGCCACGGCCTCCGGCTCCAGCTCGCAGGCCTCGGCGGTCGCGGCGACCGACGGGCTGGAGGCTCGCGCGGCCGCCAGGGCGTCGGCGAAGCCATCGACATGGCGCTCCAGGAAGCCGGGGTCCAGCGCATCCTCCCGGCGCAGGTGGTCCAGCAGGCCGTTGAACAGCCAGGCATCCGAGCCCGGCGCCAGCGGCAGGTGCAGGTCGGCCGCCTGGGCGGTGGCCGTGCGCCGCGGGTCGATCACCACCAGCTTCATCTCCGGGCGCGCCGCGCGGGCGGCCTGCAGGCGCTGGAACAGGACCGGGTGGGCCCAGGCCATGTTGGAGCCCGTCACCACGACCAGATCGGCCTGTTCGAGGTCGGTATAGCTCCCCGGCACGCCATCCACCCCGAAGGCGCGGGTATGGGCGGCCACGGCCGTGGACATGCAGAGCCGGGAGTTGGTATCGATATTGGCCGAGCCGATGAAGCCCTTCATCAGCTTGTTGGCGACGTAGTAGTCCTCGGTCAGGATCTGCCCGGAGACGTACAGGGCGACCGCATCCGGCCCGTGCGCCGCGATCGTCTCGCGAAAGCCGTCCGCCACATGATCCAGCGCGGTCTCCCAGTCGACACGCCGCCCGCCGATCTCCGGGTGCAGCAGCCGGCCCTCGTCGCCTAGGGTCTCGGCCAGTGCCGCGCCCTTGGAGCACAGGCGCCCGGCATTCGCCGGATGGGCGGGGTCGCCGCGCACCGCGACCGGAAACTCGCCGCCCGGCGTCGCGGTCACCTCCACGCCGCAACCCACCCCGCAATAGGGACAGGTGGTGCGGGTCGCCGGCTCAGCCGTGGCCATCTCAGCCCGCCTCGCGGCAGGCGGACGGCACCGCCGCGGAATCGTCGGCGGCGTTGGCCGTGGCGCCGGAGAGGTCCAGCCACACCTGACCGTCGCTCACCCGGATCGGGAAGGCATGGGTGCAGCCACTGTCCGCCCCGGTGGCCTCGCCGGACTGCAGGTCGATCACCCAGTTGTGCAGCGGGCAGGTCACGCGCTCGCCGTGGACGATGCCCTGCGACAGCGGCCCGCCCTTGTGCGGGCACTGGTCGCGCAGGGCAAACACGCGGTCATCCGCGGTGCGGAACACGGCGATGTCGCCGTTCGGGCCCGCCACCACGCGCGCACCCAGCGGCGGGATGTCCTCGAGCGGACAGATCGCGAGCCAGCTCATGCCGACACCCCCTGGCGCGGGGCCGCGTCCACCGGCGTGATCGGGATGAACTCGTGCGCCGCATGCCCGGCGGCCCGCTCGGCCCAGGGGTCCACCTGCGCCACCTCCTGCGACTCCAGGAAGCGGGCGTACAGCGCGGCGCGGTTCTCGGCGTCGTCCACCAGGCGTTCCTTCACGCGGGTCAGCCCGACGCGCTCGATCCACGGGGCGGTGCGCTCCAGGTAGCGCGCGTCTTCGCGATAGAACTGCATGAAGGCCCCTGCGTATTCGAGCACCTCGGTCTCGGTTTCCACCTTGCAGAGGAAGTCGGTGGCGCGGACCTTCACCCCGCCGTTGCCGCCCACGTGCAGCTCGTAGCCCGAGTCCACGCAGACCACGCCCAGGTCCTTGATCGTCGCCTCGGCGCAGTTACGCGGACAGCCGGAGACCGCCATCTTGAACTTGTGCGGGGTCCAGGAGCCCCAGGTCATCCGTTCCAGCTGGATGCCGAGCCCGGTCGAGTCCTGGGTGCCGAAGCGGCACCACTCGGAACCGACACAGGTCTTCACCGTGCGCAGGGCCTTGCCGTAGGCATGGCCGGAGACAAACCCGGCGGCGCCGAGATCGCGCCACATCGCCGGCAGGTCGACCTTCTTGACCCCCAACAGGTCGATGCGCTGGCCACCGGTGAACTTGACCGTGGGCACCTGGTAGCGCTCGGCCACCTCGGCGATCGCGCGCAGCTCGGCCGGCGTGGTCACTCCGCCCCAGATGCGCGGCACGACGGAATAGGTGCCGTCCTTCTGGATGTTGCCGTGGGCACGCTCGTTGATGAAGCGCGACTGGGCGTCGTCCTGGTAGTCCTTCGGCCAGGCCGCCAGCAGGTAGTAGTTGAGCGCCGGGCGGCAGACATGGCAGCCGTTCGGGGTCTTCCAGTCGAGGGCCTCGAACACCGCGTCCATGGTCTTCAGCCCGTCGCGGCTGATCGCCGCGCGCACCTCGTCGTGGCTGTAGTCGGTGCAGGCGCAGACCGGCTTTTTCGCCGGGGCGTCGGAGTAGTCGCCGCCCAGCGTGGTGGCGAGCACGGACTCCACCAGCCCGGTGCAGGAGCCACAGGAGTTCGACGCCTTGGTGTGGGCGCGCACGTCCTCCAGCGTGAACAGCTTGTGCTCGCTGATTGCCTGGACGATCTCGCCCTTGCACACGCCGTTGCAGCCGCAGATCTCGGCCTCGTCGGGCATCGCCGCGACCCGCGAGGCCTCGTCGCCGTGGCCGGAGTCACCGATATGCGCCTGGCCGAACAGCAGGTTCTCGCGGATGTCGGCCACCGGCGTGGCATCGCGCATCAGCTGGAAGTACCAGGAGCCGTCCAGGGTATCGCCGTACAGCACCGCCCCCTGGATCCGGTTGTCCTTCAGCACCAGGCGCTTGTAGACGCCGCGCGCGGCATCCTTGAACACCAGGTCCTCGGTGGTCTCGTCGCCGGTGAAGTCGCCGGCAGAGAACAGGTCGATCCCGGTCACCTTCAGCTTGGTGGAGGTCATCGAGCCCTCGTAACGCCCGATGCCGTACTCGGCCAGGTGGTTGGCGCAGACCTTCGCCTGCTCCCACAGGGGCGCGACCAGGCCGTAGGTGGCGCCGCGGTGCTGCACGCACTCGCCGACCGCATAGATCGACGGGTCATAGGTCTGCATGGTGTCGTTCACCACCACGCCGCGCTCGCAGTGCAGCCCGGCGGACTCGGCCAGCGCGGTGTTCGGGCGGATGCCGACCGCCATCACCACCAGATCGGCATCGACCTCGCTGCCGTCGGTGAAGCGCACGCCGGTGACGCGGTCCTCGCCCAGGATCGTCTCGGTCTGGTGCGCCATGCGAAAACGCATGCCGCGCTGCTCCAGCGAGCCGCGCAGCATCCCGGCGGCCTCGGCATCCAACTGGCGCTCCATCAGGTGATCCATCAGGTGCACCACGGTGACCTCCATGCCCTGGCGCATCAGACCGTTGGCGGCCTCCAGGCCTAGCAGGCCACCGCCGATCACCACCGCATGCCGGTGTGCGCGACTGGCCGCGAGCATCGCGTCCACGTCGTGGATATCGCGGAAGGCGACCACGCCCTCGAGTTCGTGCCCCGGCACCGGGATCATCACCGGGTCGGAGCCGGTCGCCAGCAGCAGGCGGTCATAGGGCGCCTCGGTGCCGTCCTCGGCGATCACCCGCCGGTTTACGCGGTCGATCCGCTCAATGCGCTTGCCCTTGTGCAGGGTGATGCCGCGTTCGGCATACCAGGCATCGTCGTTCAGCATGATCTCGTCGACGGTCTTCTCCGAGGCCAGTACCGGCGAGAGCATGATGCGGTTGTAGTTGCCCCAGGGCTCGGCACCGAACACGGTGATGTCGTACATGTCCGGCTTGAGCTTCAAAAGCTCCTCGACCGTGCGCATCCCGGCCATGCCGTTGCCGATCAGGACCAGCCGCGGCTTGTCGTTCGCGGTATCCATCACGCGGCCTCCGACTCGGGGTTCTTGTGGCGCTCGTGGAGAAAGCGCAGCACCTCGGCCCGGTAGTGGTTGTAATCGGCGTTGTCGGCCATCGCCAGGCGCTCGCGCGGCTTCGGCAGGTCGATCTCCAGAATCTCGCCGATGGTCGCCGCCGGGCCGTTGGTCATCATCACGATGCGGTTGGACAGCAACACCGCCTCGTCCACGTCGTGAGTGACCATCAGCACGGTATTGCCCAGCTCCGACTGGATGCGCATCACCTCGTCCTGCAGGTGCGCCCGGGTCAGCGCGTCAAGCGCGCCGAAGGGTTCGTCCATCAGCAGGACCTTCGGCTCCATCGCCAGCGCCCGGGCGATGCCCACGCGCTGCTTCATGCCGCCGGAGATCTCGTCCGGGCGCTTGTCCAGCGCGTGGCTCATGCCGACCATATCCAGCGTCTGCAGGATCCACTCGCGGCGTTCGGCGGCGGACTTGGTGCCCTTGAAGGTCTTGTCCACCGCCAGCGCCACGTTGTCGCGCACGGTCAGCCAGGGCAGCAGGGAGTGGTTCTGGAACACGACACTGCGATCCGGACCCGGCTTGCTGACCTCCTTGCCATCCAGGATCACCGCGCCGGTGCTGGTCTCCAGCAGCCCGGCGACGATGTTGAGCACCGTCGACTTGCCGCAGCCGGAGTGGCCGATGATGGAGATGAACTCGCCGCGGTCCACGTGCAGGTCGACGTCGCGCAGCACCTCGCTGGCCGTCGGGCCTTCGCCAAAGGTCTTGTGGACGTGTTCGATGGAGAGATAGCTGGTCATGATGATTCTCCTGTGAGGGGCCGGATCAGCCGGCCTGCGTGCCGCGGGTGACCCATTTGCCGACGATCGCGACCAGACGGTCGAGGAAGAACCCGACCAGGCCGACGTAGACCAGGGCCAGCACGATGTCGCTGAGCATGGAGGCGTTCCAGGCATCCCAGATAAAGAAGCCGATGCCGACCCCGCCGATCAGCATCTCGGCGGCGACGATCGCCAGCCAGGCGAGGCCGATGCCGATGCGCAGACCGGAGAAGACATACGGCGCGGCGGCCGGGAGCATGATCTTGGTGAAGTACTCAAGACCGTTCAGGCGCAGCACGCGGGCCACGTTCACGTAGTCCTGCGAGATGTTCCGGATGCCGACCGAGGTGTTGATGATGATCGGCCAGATCGCGGTGATGAAGATCACGAAGATGGCCGACGGGTTGCTGGCCTGGAACGCGGCCAGGGAGATCGGCAGCCAGGCCAGCGGCGGTACAGTGCGCAGTACCTGGAACAGCGGGTCCAGCCCGCGCATCGCCCAGGTGGACTGGCCGACCAGCACGCCGAGACCGATCCCGGCCACCACCGCCAGGGCATAGCCGTAGGCCACACGTTCCAGGCTGGCAAGCAGCTGCCAGGCCATGCCCACGTCGTTGCCGCCGTAGTCATAGAACGGATTGACGATCAGTTCCCAGGTGTCGGAGATCACCTGACTCGGGCCGGGCAGTACGGCTCCCTGGGAGGACGTCATCATTTCCCACAGAAACAAAAAAATCGCGGTCACGATCACCGGGGGCAGCACCACGGTGGCCGCGTGGCGCATACGCCGGCCCCAGAGCCCGGGGTCGGGCGGCGGGGCACCGCCGGAACGGGCCGACGGCGGGGCCGAGCGGGCCACCGGGGCCGTGGAGGTCTCCGCGGCCGCCGGACGTTCGCGCCCGGCGCCGAAGGTCATGTTGCGATCGAGAATGGCACTCATCATCGAATCCTCTTGAATCGTCTGTGCAGGTGTCGGCGGGCCGCCGCGTCAGGACGCGATCGCCTTGATCTCCAGGCTGTCGAGGTAGGCCTGCGGGTCTTCCGGGTCGAAGACCTTGCCGTCGAAGAACGTTTCCTGGCCGCGCGAGGTGGATTCGGGGATGTCGGCCGAATCGATGCCAAGCGTGTCGGCCGCCTCGCGCCAGATATCCTCGCGGTTGACCTCGTCTACCAGGGCCTGCATGTCGAGATCCGGCGGCAGGTAACCCCAGCGGATGTCCTCGGTAAGGAACCACAGGTCGTGGCTCTTGAAGGGATAGGAGGCCTGGTCCTTCCAGTAGCGCATCTGGTCGGGGTGGTCCTCGACCACGCGGCCGGTGCCGTAGTCGAAGTTCCCCTGCATGCGATCGATGATGTCGGCGTACGGGGCGTGGATGTAGCGCCGGCGCGAACAGATCTCGGCGACCTCTTCCTTGTTCGCCGGATCCTCGCAGTACATCTGCGCCTCCATTACCGCCATTGTCAGGGCGCGGGCCGCATTCGGATTGGCTTCCACCCAGTCCGCGCGCATCCCCAGCGCCTTTTCCGGGTGGTTGTGCCAGAGCTCGCCGGTGGTGTTCGCGGTGTAGCCGATGCCCTGGTTGATCAGCTGCATGTTCCAGGGCTCGCAGACACAGAAGGTGTCCATGGAACCGACGCGCATGTTGGCGACCATCTGCGCCGGCGGGACGACGATGGTGGCGATGTCGCGATCCGGGTCGATCCCACCGGCGGCCATCCAGTAGCGGATCCACAGGTCATGGGTCCCGCCGGGAAAGGTCATCGCCGCGCGGATGTCGTCACCGCCGGCGGCCTTCTCGGCCAGCGCGCCCTTGAACTCGGTAGTGTCGGTCCCGACCTTCAGGTCCGCGTACTCGTCGCCCACCGAGATGCACTGCCCGGCCAGGTTCAGCCGCGCGAGGATCGTCATCGGCGTGCCACGGCGGTGGATCAGGTAGGGCATCGGCGTCAGGATGTGCGAGCCATCGATACCGCCGCGGCGCGAGCCCAGTTCCAGGTTGTCGCGCACCGTGCCCCAGGAGGACTGCTTCAGCACCTGCACGTCGGGCATGCCATGGGCGGCGAAGAATCCCTTCTCCAGCGCGACGAACAGCGGCGCGGCGTCGGTCAGGGCGATAAAGCCCAGCTTCGCCTCGGTCGTCTCCGGCTTGCCGTTGCCGGCCTTCGCATAGCCCCACGGCGCGGCCCCGGAAACACCCAGCGCGGTCGCGCCGATCCCGGCGGCCATGCCGCCCAGGAAACGCCGGCGCGACAGGCCGGAGGTCTTTTTCGTGTCATTCGTGTGATCGGTCATTGCGGGTTCACTCCCCTTGTCAGCAAACACATCCCAAAAACGAAAAAAGGCGTCGCATCAGCCCGGCCGCGTTTGCAGCCGGGTGATGGACGCCTTTGTCCAGTCCCGTGGGAGGCCCGGTCGTCGGGTCTCCCTGTTGTCAGGCGACGAACCGCCGTTGGCTCGTCTTGCCGGTATTCCTGCAGGAGGTGTGCCAATTAGCCGTTGCTAATCGACCCCGCCAGAAACAATCGCGCCATGGCGCGGGAAAATCGGATGGTTCGCCGTATGGAGTCGAACGCTTTCGGAAAACCCGGCGCCCGGGAGACGATCCGCAAGGCACCAGACTGGGGCGCGCTTGCGGTGCAGATGAACCGCGCTGGTGCACTACCTGTAGGAGCCGCCCTGGCGGCGAAGCCCCTGCCAGTCGCGGACACTGGCAGGGGCTTCGCGGGCAAGCCCGCTCCCACAGGGCCGGCATCCATTTCCCGGGGAGTTAGCTACAGGCCGCCCTTTCCCAGCAGATCGGACATCGCGACGGTCGCCTCGGCGACCTCGGCCAGGCGCCGGTTCTGGTTCATCGCCGTCTGGCGCAGGAGCTTGTAGGCCTGGTCCTCGCTGAGGCCGCGGTGCTGGATCAGCAGCGCCTTGGCGCGCTCGATGGTCTTGCGCTCGGCCAGGGCCTGGCGTGCCGCATGCAGCTCGTCCTCCACCGACTGCAGCCGGGCCGCCTGGCGCTGCACCAGGTCCATCACCGAGTGTCCGACGATCGGTACGTTGAGTGCGGCATCGCCCTCCTCCTGCGCGGGCTCCAGGCCCTCCGGCGCGCCGAAGAACACCGCATACGGGACGCTGTCGCGCAGTTCCGACTCGGCGAGTTGCGCGACCCGGTCACGCACCGCGCCGAGGTCCGCGCGATCCGCCGTGATGCGTGCCGAGCAGCACTCGTTCAGGTGCATCTCCAGCAGATCCTCGATCTCCTTCATCGCGTCGATGCGCGCGGTGGTACAGGCAAACCATTCCTCGGCCCGGGCGGGGTCGTGGTGCCCGGAGACCTCGGTACAGGCCCGGCGGCGCAGACGCTCGATGTCGGCGGCGAAGGCCGCCGTCTGCAGCTCGCGCCAGGCGGCACAGGCCGCCGGTGCCGCGAACTCGGAGAAGATGCGGAACGCCCGTTCCTGGGCATCGATCCGATGGACCAGCGCCTGGCGCAGTTCGGGCTCGAAGTTCGCGGCGCCAAACCCGGCGGCCCCGATCGCGCGCTCCTGCCCTGCCAGTTCCTTGCCCTGCATGAAGTTCAGCAGGGCCACCAGGACCCGCGAGACCTCGGGATCGGTCGCCGAATCCGCAGCCTCGAACACCAGAGCCATCAGGGCGCGAATCAGCTCGCTGAAGCCGCGGGTCGAGTCCATCGGGCTCAGGGTCAGCTCCAGGACCTCCTCGCGCAGGCTGCCCAGGCCGGACAGGCCGTGCAGCGCCAGCGCCATGCGCCCCAGCAGCCGACTGCGGCCATGGGCGCAGGCGTCCGGGGCCAGCCAGCCATCCAGGTGCTCGCGGAACGCGGCCGCGGCGGCGTCCGATTCGGCCCGGTACTGCTCCAGTTCGCGGGTATAGCGCTGGCCGCCGGACCCGATCCAGAGGCTGGAGGCCCCGCGCTCGCGCTGCAGGGCATGCACCAGCGCGCGGATGCGCCCGACCAGCTGCACCGCCTCCAGCAGGCGCTCCAGGCTCACCACCTCGCACTTGCGCGAGGCGACCAGGAAATCGCCAATGGACTCTTCGAGGGAAAAATTCGGGGATGTGTTCTGGGTCATGCTCGTCGTCCGTGAATCACTCCCGGAACAAACAAGCATGCGATGTGCCAGTTCGATCGACTGGCAGCGGGGGTACAAACAAAAACGGGTGGGGCATCACGCCCCGCCCGCGGAACGGCCCGGCCGATCAGAAGCTCATGGAGCGGTCGAACTCGGCGACGGCCTGGACGTAGTGGCCCATGCCGGCCATCTCGGCGTTCGGCAGGAAGTTGTGCTCGCCGACGTCGCGGCCCTTGGCGCAGGCCTCGCAGGCCCAGAACGGGACGCCTTCACTGACCAGGGAATCGACGATGTCCTTCATCGCCGGCATGTTGTGGCCGACGATCTTGTCGTAGACATTGCGGTTGGCGATGTTCACGGCCTCGCCCTGCAGCCAGACGGTCACGTCGTGGCCCTGCTGCTTGGCGACGTTCGCGGCGATCATGCCAAGCGTGGCGCGGGTCGGGTCGTCGGTACCGGCGGTGACGGCAACAATAAAGCGCATGGGAGTCTCCCGGGGTTGAAAAGGTGCGAAAACGGTAGCGGCCGGTGATCGCGGCGTCGATTTCCCACAAGCGGCGGGGAAACACTCGGGTCAGGGGGTGCCGCGGGCCGTGACGCTGTTGCGGTAGAGCTTGAAGGCCATCAACAGCCACGGTGTGGCGTGGAGGACCAGGTCAAGAATGTCCGGTAGCCGCGTCAGCTCACCGGCGAACAGCCAGCGCAGTTTCTCCGCAACATGCGGCTCGGGGGTCCAGGGGGCCAGGCCGACGGTCGCAACCAGCAGGGCAAACAGCCAAAGGGGGGCCCGATCGACCCAGTAAAGGAAGCGTTTCATCGCGCGCATGCTACCCAAGCCTCGTCAGCGCCGCAGCCCGGAGCCGCGATCGTCCTTGCCCGCGCGGACCGGGATGACTAGAATCCGGCCAGCTTCAGGGGAGTAGCGACCCGGGTGGCCTGGCCTCACCGGGATCTGCATCAACAGATTCGATCCTCCGCTCGGAGGACCGTGGTGCAGACAGCCCCGCCGCCGATGCGGCACCGGGCCCCGCGAGACCTGTGGCATGGCGCCCCGATCCGTGGCCGGGTGGGTGGTGCGATGTCACGTGTCTTGCCCACCCACCCGGCCCGGAAGACCGTCATGGAAGCCCTGCTCGTCTCTACCGTCATCGTCGCCATCGCCGAGATGGGCGACAAGACCCAGCTCCTCGCCCTGCTCCTGATCTGCCGCTACCAGCAGACCTGGCCCATCATCTGGGGCATCGTGGTGGCCACGCTGGCCAATCACTTCCTGGCCGCGCTGGTGGGCGTGTGGATCGGCGCCAGCATCCCGGAGGACTGGCTGCGCTGGGGTCTGGGGATCGGGTTCATCGTGATGGCCGCCTGGGTACTGGTCCCGGATGGCGAGGACGAGCTGCCGGCCGCGTCGAAACACGGCGTGTTCTGGACCACCACGGTGCTGTTCTTCCTGGTCGAGATGGGCGACAAGACCCAGGTCGCCACCGGCGCGCTGGCCGCGACCTTCGACAGCCTGATCCTGGTCGTGATCGGCTCGACCATCGGCATGGTGCTCGCGAATGCCCCGGTGGTGTGGCTGGGCCAGCGCTTCGCCTGCCACCTGCCCCTGCGGCTGTTACGCGCGCTCGCCGCCCTGCTGTTCCTCGCCCTGGGCATCGGGGTCCTGCTCGCCTGGGTCTGAGGAAGATACTGAAGTCAACGGCGCCTCGGTGTGCAGTGTCTTCTGGCCCAGCCAGATGCGGCGCACCAGGCGGGGCAGCAACAGCAACAGCGCCAGCACCGCGAGCAGGGCCAGCCCCAGCTGGACCCCGCTGTCGGCGCCACTGGCCATCTCCCGGGTGGCGTGCCCCAGCCAGGCATAGGCGAACAGGCTGGGGATCAGGGCCAGCATGGTGGTCAGCGCGAAGACCGGCAGCGGCAGACGCACCAGCCCCAGGGCGTAATTGGTTGGGGCGAACGGAAACACCGGCACCAGGCGGGTCAGGGCCACGACCCGCCAGCCCTCGGCCTCCACATCGGCGCGCAGCCGCGTGCTACGCGGGCCCATGCGCGGGGCCAGCCAGGGCTGCAGCCAGGTACGCGCCAGCAGGAAGGCAATGACCGCCGCCAGGGTCGCTGCCAGCAGGCTGAGGGCGGCGCCGGTGAAGGGGCCGAACAACGCCCCGCCCAGCAGGATCCAGAAGGTACTGGGCAGCGGGAACAGGGCCAGCAGCATGAAGGCCAGCACGAACACCAGATAGGCACCCGCACCCCAGCCCCGCAGCCAGGCCTCCACCTCGCCCAGCGGGAAGCCAAGGCTCGGCCACTCGGTGGTCAGCAGGATCCACGCCAGCGACACGCCGAACAGGATCGCCGCCACCGTCAGCCACCGCTTGTGATGCCGGATGCGCAACCCGGTCAGCCCTCCGCGCCGGGGTTTCCGCCCGCGTCGTGCAGACGGTCCAGGCGCTCCGCCAGCGCGCGCTCGGTGCCGTCCCGGCGCGGGCTGTAGAAGCGCGCGTCTTCCAGACCCTCCGGCAGGTAGACCTGCCCGCGGGCGAAGCCATCGGGCTCGTCGTGATCGTAGCGGTACCCGGCCCCGAAGCCTTCCGCGCGCATCAGCTCGGTCGGCGCGTTGCGCAGATGCAGCGGCACGCCCGGGCTCCCGGTCTCGCGGATCGCCGCGCGCGCCTGGTTCAGCGCAACGTAGGCACTGTTGCTCTTGGGTGCGGCGGCCAGTTCGATCACCGCCTGCACCAGCGCCAGGTCACCCTCCGGCCGGCCCAGGCGTTCCAGGGTCTGCCAGGCCGCCAGCACCCGCGCGCCCAGCCCCACCGCGGCCAGGCCGATGTCCTCGTAGGCCATGCGCAGCAGCCGCCGACCCAGGTAGTCCGGGTCGCAGCCGGCATCCAGCATGCGCGTCAGCCAGTACACCGCCGCGTTGGGGTCGGAACCGCGCACCGACTTGTGCAAGGCGGAGATCTGGTCGTAGAAGGCATCGCCCTGGCGGTCGAAGGCCAGGGACTGCGCGCCCATGACCGCGCGCAGGGCGTCTCCGGTAATCGCCCCGTCGCGGGCCAGGTCGGAGGCGGTCTCCAGCCAGTTCAGGGCACGCCGGGCATCCCCGTCCGCGGCCCGCGCCAGGCGCTGACGCTCCTCCGCATCCAGTGTCAGGCCGCGGCCGCCCAGGCCCCGCTCCGGATCCTCCAGGGCGCGCTCGATCAGGGACTCGACCGCTTCCGCCCCCACCGCCTCCATGCGGTAAACCCGCGCCCGCGACAGCAACGCGCTGTTCAGGGCGAACGACGGATTCTCCGTGGTCGCGCCCACGAAGGTCAGCGTGCCGTCCTCGATATGCGGCAGCAGCGCATCCTGCTGGCCCTTGTTGAAGCGATGGATCTCGTCGATGAACAACAGCGTGCCGACCCCATTGCGCCGGCGCGCCTTCGCGGACTCCACAACCGCACGAACGTCCTTCACCCCGGCCAGTACGGCGGACAGCGTCACCAGTCGCTGGGCGCCGGCCGCCGCCACCAGCCGCGCCAGCGTGGTCTTGCCGCAGCCGGGCGGGCCCCACAGGATCATGGAGGGGGTCTGGCCCTGCTCGATCGCCTGGCGCAGGGCGGCATCCGGACCGACCAGGTGATCCTGGCCGACCATCTCGTCCAGCCGCGCCGGACGCATGCGTTCGGCCAGCGGCGCGGTCGGGTCGGGGCCAGCCGGGGGCGGCTCCGGTTCGGGTTCGGGCGAAGCCATGTCCGGATCCGGACCGAACAGATCGCCTTCGGGGGAATCGCTCATAACGGAGATTGTAACCCTTCGGGCGAAAACCCTTTTTTCACCACGAAGCGCACGAAGGCACGAAGAAGGTCAAGGCCGGATTGCACCACGGAGGGCACAGAGAACACGGAGAAGAGCTGTTGTTGGCGTTGCAAACTCCACAGCAAAGAGGATGTACGAACGCTCCGGCCGGAATGACAGCGCGCAGGGCGTCCGTCCAGACACACCATGACGGATGGTTCGGCGTTGCGGGGTGGTCGGGATTACACCAACGTCGTCACGTAGCCCGGGCCGTCGGCATTCAGGCCAAAGCGCCACAGTTCCTGCGCCCTCCTTGCAGTCTACCCACCCTCCTGCAAAAGCCCTTGACCTTCTTCGTGCCTTCGTGCGCTTCGTGGTGAATAACAGGGCGCGGGCTTGGTTACGGGCGGTAGATGTCGGTGCCGGAGGGTGGGTCGAAGGTGAAGATGGCCGGGTCGAGGTCGGCGTTGCGCTCGGTCTCGTGGAAGCGGATAACGGTCTCCTGGCCGAAGATGTCGCGGAAGGCCATGCGGGTCAGATCCCCCTCCGCGGTCAGGTCCAGGTCCAGGCTGGTGAAGTCGGCCTGCTCGTTGCGCGGCACCAGCACCAGGCGCAGGGCGTCACCATCCGGCACCGGCTGCAATGACATGCGGAAGTGTTCGTCGAGGCGCTCCGGCTGAGTGATCGCGGCGATCGGGGTCGCATCGAAGGCATCGCCCAGCGGGCGCACCGTGGCCTGCGACAGGTCCGGGTCGTACATCCACAGGTCCTGGCCGTCGGAGACGATGGTCTGCGGGAACGGCTCGGTCACCTCCCAGTGCAGGCGGTTGGGCATGCCCAGCTGCATGCGCCCGTCGGACTCCTGCAGCACGTACCCCGTGTCGTCGCGCACCGTCTGGGTGAACACGGCGGAGAAGCTCTCCAGCCCGTCGACAAAGCGATCCAGCGCGGCGCGGGCATCCGCGGCGGGCGTGCGGTCAGCCGCCTGCACGGCGCCGGCGAACAGCACGGTCGAGACGACCACGGCCACCAGCAAGCGGGGAAGAAGACGAACGTTCATGCAAGCTCCGGAAGGATGGTTGACCTCATCCTGCGCCCGGTCGCTTAACCGGGCGTGAATGTATCGTTCGGGGATGGCGCACCACGTCACCGATCGGGAACATGGACCCTGTCGCTGCGCCGGGGTTCAAGGTGCTCAGTCGTTCGGCCCGGGCACCAGGACCTCACGGTTACCATTCGACTGGACGGGGCTGACCAGGCCGGCGGCCTCCATGTCCTCGACCATGCGCGCAGCGCGGTTGTAGCCGATCTTGAGGCGCCGCTGGACGAACGAGATCGAGGCCTTGCGTGACTCGATCACTACCTGCACCGCCTGATCATACAGCGGATCCGACTCGCTCTCGCCCCCCTCGGGCGACTCCAGCCCAGGGATGCTGGCCGCCCCCGCCTCGGGCTCCTCGAGGATCGACTCGTTGTAGTCCGGCTCGCCGGTGGACTTCAGGTACTCGACCACCTGATGTACCTCGTTATCCCCGACGAAGGCACCATGCACGCGCTCCGGCATCGCCTTGCCCGGCGGCAGGTAGAGCATGTCGCCGTGGCCCAGCAGGTGCTCGGCCCCCATCTGGTCGAGGATGGTGCGCGAATCCACCCGCGAGGACACCTGGAAGGCGATGCGGGTCGGGATATTCGCCTTGATCAAGCCGGTGATGACGTCCACCGACGGACGCTGGGTCGCCAGGATCAGGTGGATACCGGCGGCGCGGGCCTTCTGCGCCAGGCGCGCGATCAACTCCTCGACCTTCTTGCCGACCACCATGATCATATCGGCAAACTCGTCGACCACGATGACGATAAACGGCAGCGGCTCCAGTTCCGGCGCCTCGGTCTCGGTAATCGCCTCCTCGGGCTTGAACAGCGGGTCCTTCAGGGGCTCGCCGGCGGCCTGGGCATCACGCACCTTCTTGTTGTAGCCGCCGATATTGCGCACGCCCATTGCCGACATCAGCTTGTAGCGCCGCTCCATCTCCGCCACCGCCCAACGCAGGGCGTTGGAGGCGTCCTTCATGTCGGTCACGACCTCGCACAGCAGATGCGGGATGCCCTCGTACACGGACAGCTCCAGCATCTTCGGGTCGATCAGGATCAGCCGGACCTCGTCCGGAGTCGCCTTGTACAGCAGCGACAGCAGCATGGCGTTCACGCCCACCGATTTGCCGGAACCAGTCGTCCCGGCCACCAGCAGGTGCGGCATCTTCGCCAGATCCGCCATCACCGGGGCGCCGCCGATATCCTTGCCCAGCGCCATGGTCAGCGGCGACTTGTTCGAATCGAACAGGTCGGAGCGCAGGATCTCGGAGAGCGCCACGATCTCGCGATTCTCGTTCGGGATCTCCAGGCCCACCGTGGACTTGCCCGGGATCACCTCGACGATGCGCACCGCCATCACCGACAGCGAACGCGCCAGGTCGGTGGACAGCCCGGAGATACGCGAGGCCTTGACCCCGGCGGCCGGTTGCAGCTCGAAGCGCGTAATCACGGGGCCCGGCTGCACCGCGACCACCTCGACCTCCACGCCGAAATCCTTCAGCTTCAGCTCGACCAGCCGCGACAGCGCCTGCAGCGACTCCTCCGAAAAACCTTCGGGCGGCGGTGGCGGCTCGTCCAGCAGCGACAGCGGCGGGTGCGGATCGGCCCCGCTGCCCTCGGTGAACAGCGGAACCTGCTTCTCCTTCTGCACGCGCGGGCTGGGCGGCGGCGTCTCGATGCGCGGCTCTACCCGCGAGGGCGGCCGCTTCTCGGTGCGCTTGCGTTCCTTTTCCACGCGGGTCTCGCGCTCGGCGCGTTCGCGGGCGCCAATGCGCCGGTCACGGGCGGAGTCGATCGCCGCGCGGGTCCGCTCCCAACCGCGCACGGCCAGCTGGCCAAGACGGTCCATCAGCAGAAACCAGGACAACCCGGTGAACAAGGTCACCCCCGCGAGGAACAGCGCCAGCAGGACCAGCGTGCCACCCACCAGGCTCAACCCGGCGACCGCCCAGCCACCGAACAGATCGCCCAGGATGCCGCCGGCATGCACCGGCATGCCGCCCGGCATCAGGTGCAGCGCGGCCAGCGCCGACCCGGCGATCAGCGCCACGATCAGCGCCAGGCCCCGCACGGTCAGCTCCATCGGGCTGGCAATCTGCGCCTCGCGGCGATGCCGGAACAGCCACCAGCCAATACCGGCGACCGCCAGCGGGATCAGGTAGGCCAGATAGCCGAGCAGGTGGAAGGCGATATCCGCGAACCAGGCTCCTGTGGTACCGCCGAGATTGCGCAGGCCCTCGCCGTCGCCGGTGGTCGACCACGCCGCATCACCCGGGTGATAGCTGGCCAGCGCCACCAGCAGATAGAGCGCCAGCATGCCGAAGATCAGCAGCGCGCCCTCGCGCAGCCCGCGCAGCAGCTGCCCGCTCAGGCTCGGCGGGGCCGTCGGCTCCGCCGTCTTCTTGCCCTTGCCCCCGGTCTTGGCCTTGCTTGCGGCCATGCACTCCCCACTGGTCAGGCCCGCGCCGCGGGCAACTCGAATCATCGCGCAGTTTACCGGTTAAACCGGCGTTCGTGGGCGCGCCCGGCCCGGGCTGCGAACCGGTTCCGGGTCGGCGGACCAGATCCATCCCTCGCGCGCGGCGATCGCGGCCTCGTCTGCCGTCGGCGCCACCGCCTGCCCGTCCAGAAAATCGGCCCCGGCGAGCACGCACAGCACGGCATCCACCACATCGTCAGTGACATCGTCCAGGTCCGGCACGGGCACCTCGAAGGACCCCGGCAGCCGGGCTCGGACGTCGACCCGAGTCTCCCAGCCTCGGACCTTGCGCAAGGCGGCCGGATACACCTCGATCGCGGTCGAATCGGCAATCGGCCCGGCCACCCTGGGCAGCGGAAGCGACTGCCCGCTGTGGTCGCGCAGGGCCTGCAACAGGTTGACCGCCGCCAGCGCGGTACGCGCGATGAAGTTCGCTCCAACCTCCAGTGGTCGCTTGCCCAGGCGCTCCCGGATCACCCGGTCCGTATGACGGTGGAACATTGCATCGGCGTGCGCCGCGATGCCCGCCCCGGCCTGGTGCCCGGCCAGCTCGCTTGCCAGGCTCGATGGCCAGCCAAGCGGCGCATCCAGGCACAGCAAAACGGGTTCCGGTGTATCCATCCAGCCGCCCAGGATCACGGCGGGCGGTTCAGTCGGGGATGCGCGCCGTGCCGCCTCCAGACGCAGAACCCCGCCGGACCAGCGGGCCAGAGCCAGGCCCGTCTTGCGTGGCTGGGTCGCACAATCGACGCCGATGATGCGGACGGTGCCGCTCACGGCCGCCGACCCCAGACCGCGAACACCGGATCGGCATGCTCCAGTCGCCCGGCATACGGGTCGTCCGGGGGTCTCGGCAGCCCACGCAGGGAGAAGGTCGCCAGATCCACGAAGCCGGCGCGCAGAAAGACGTCCAGGACCAGCCCCATGCGCTCGAAGTCGTACAGCGGCTCCCAGGCCGCGATCGCCTTGGTCGGAAAGCAGCGATCGGAGAACGTGACCATGAACACCCCGTCCGGGCGCAGCACCTCGCGTACCGCGCGGAACACCGCCTCGGGCTGCGTCAGATACTCGACCGACGCGGTACAGACCACGGCATCGAAGCTCGCCGCCGCATATGGCAGTTCCGGACGGAGGTTCAGGTCGTGCACGAGGGATGACGTCAGCCGGGGGTTGTCCGCCAGCTCCTCGGCGTTCATGCCCAGCCCGATCACGGCTTCCGGCGCCTCGACCCTGTCCAGGTGGGACTCCCAACTGCTCATCAGGTCAAGCACCCTCGCGCCTGGCGGGATGCAGGCGGCATACAGCGCGGCGATCTCGGCCCGCGCGGTCGCGTCCAGGTGGTGCACCCGGCGCGGCTCGGCATAGAACACCGCATCGGACTCCGGGTCCTCGCGCCCCAGCGCCCCGTCGGCCCAGAAGTCGGTCGGCCGTCCACGCCAGCGGCACTGCATGCCCGGCCCGCGGGCCGTCAGCAGCCGGGCGACATCTACCGTCCGCTCGTCGTCACGCCCAGACTCGTGGCGCGCCATGACCCGCGCCTGCAGCCGCAGCTCGTGCCCGGCCAGCGGATGATTCCGATCCGCCACCAGGTGATCACCCTCCAGCGCCCCGATCCGGAACAGCTCGCGATCCCCGGCCTCGATCCCCGCATGACCGGCAAGGAACGCACGCGGGTAGAAACGCCCCGCATGGGGCTCCACCCGGCGATGCCGGCGCAGGTCCCGGTTGAATGCCGACGCCGGGAGCTCCAGCACGCGGTCGGGCTCCTCTTGCGGAACCAGGGCCGCGGTGGCCTCGCGGGAGGCCTCGTGCGCCGCCCCCGCGCCCCACCCGCGCAGGGCGGCCCCGAGATCGCCCGGCCAGCGGTCTCGTTGCGGCTCCTGCCACGGCAGGAACAGACACTCCCGGTGACGGGCCTCGGCACTCACCCAGTCCAGCGTGAAGCCGACATCCACCGCCATTCCCTGCGTCGGTCGCGCTTCACTGTTGTTCGGATCGGCGAATGGATCCCGCATGAACACCCTCCCGGAGCAATTCCCAAGGGAAACACGGATCCATGTACACACTCGCGTTGGCACCCCAGGTTTTCCGAGACCAGGCGCGGTGCGCAGCCGGTAGTGGTTCTACCGGCAAGGGCCGCAACGCAGGATCGGGGAACCTGGGGCGCCAACCCCAAGGGGCTCGGCCGCTTTTGTGCGCGCACGGCGTTGCGGTTCCCTTGTGCAGAATGACTGCACGGCAGTCACCGCGCCTTGTTCGCACGCAAAAGCGACTCGAGCGCGAGTGTGTACATGGATCAGTGTTTCCCTAGACTGCCTCGTTGTCGATCTTCCGGTTATGGTACGGGCAAGCCCCCACCGGATGTCCGCATGCCCCGCACCCTCTGCTCGCCCTCGTTTGTGTCGCTGCTGGCCGGCGCAGTGTTCGTGTTCGCCACGTTGCTGACCCTGCCGTCCGCTCAGGCCGAGGGGGATGGGGCCCGCGGCATCGGCGCCGATTCGACCCTGCGCGTGGGGACGCGCTTCGTGCCACCGTTCGTGATTGCGCCGGAGGAGCCGGGCGCCGCTCCTTCCGGCATCGCCATCGAACTGTGGGAGCGGGTCGCCGAACGCATGGAACTGGACTCCGACTACCGGGAGACCAGCCTCGAGGGACTCATCGAGGGCCTGGGGGATGACCGTATCGATATCTCGGTCGCGGCCCTCACCGCGACCGCCGAACGCGCCGAACGGGTCGACTTCACCCATCCGTACTACAGCACCGGGCTGTCGATTGCCGTACCCCAGCAGGGCAACCCGGTCGCCGGGGCCCTGCGCGCGTTCATCTCCGTACCCTTCCTGATGGTCATCCTCGCGCTCTCCAGCCTGCTCCTGCTGGTGGGTGCGCTGCTGTGGCTGTTCGAACGCCGGCGCAACGCTGACGAGTTCGGCGGCAGTGCCGCACAAGGGCTCGGCTCCGCGTTCTGGTGGGCCGCCGTGACCATGACCACGGTGGGCTATGGCGACAAGGCCCCGCGCACGCTGCCCGGCCGCGCGATTGCGCTGGTCTGGATGTTCGCGGCGCTGATTCTGGTCTCCACCTTCACCGCCGCCATTGCGACCACGCTGACGGTCAGTTCGCTGGATACCGGCATCCAGAATGTCTCCGACCTGGAGGGCCAGCGCATCGCCACCATCGGCGGCTCCAGTGCCGCCGCCTGGCTGGACGACCAGGGCTTTGCCTACCGCGACCATGCGGACCTCGCCACCGCACTGGGCGCAGTCGCCGAGGGCCGCGCCGACGCCATGGTCTACGACGCTCCGCTGCTGCGCTATCAGGTCCGCGAGCACTTTGCGGGGCAACTGGAGGTCCTGCCGGTCGAGTTTCTGCGCCAGGACTATGCCCTGGCCCTGCCCCAGGGGTCGCCACTGCGCGCGCCGATGAACGTCGCTATCCTCGAGATTCTGGAATCCGACGAGTGGCAGCGGGTGCTGCGGCGCTATCTCGGCAACTGACGGAGCCCGTCACGGGGGGACACCATCATGGAGGAGACCTTTCTGATCGCGATCGTCGACCAGGACCGCGAGGAGCAGGCCCTGGCCATCGCCGCCGAGGAAGGCGGCGCGGACGGGGCGGTGATCCAGGGTTCGGGCCTCGGTTTCCCCGAGCACATGACCTTTCTCGGCGTGACCTACCAGGGCAACGAGTCGGTCTGCATCTGGCAGCTGGATACCGCGCGCGCCGAACGCATTGCGCAGCGCCTGAACCTGGAGCTCGACCTGTTCCAGCCTTACAACGGGCTTGCCTTCACCCTGGACGTGAACGCCCTTCAGGGCATGGAGTTCGTCGGCCACCTGACCACCACGCCCTGACGCGCCCGGATACGGAGACTCTGCCATGCAATTCGTTCTGCTCGCCGCCGTCATCCCGCGCAGCCTGGCCGACCGCGCGATCGAGATCGTTCAGCGCGACGGGGCCGCCGGCCTGACCCTACTGGATGCCCAGGGCATCGCCCAGCTGCGGCGCAACCCGGTCATGGACCTGAAGGACACCTCTGGCCGCAAGGTGCTGCTGATGGTGCTGGAGGCGGGTCTGGCCCGCCGCATGCTGGAACACCTGGACGCGGAACTGGAACTGAGCCGGCTGGGCAACGGGTTTGCCGTGACCCTGCCGATCAAGGACATCGCCGGCATCAAGCCGGAACAGATCGAGCATCTGTTGCGCACGCTGCCGGACGCGCCCGAATAGTTCCCTTCAGCGCCAGGGCGGGTCCACGCCTTCGACGCGGTACTCGCGACCCAGCGCGCGCAGCAGGCTGACGCAGCAGAAGACCAGGATGATTGCCACTGGCAGCCCGGCGGTCAGGGAACCGGTCTGCAGGCTGTCCAGCGCGCGCTCGCCGCCGACGATCAGCAGGGTCGCGGCCACCGCGCCCTCGGTAATCCCCCAGATCACGCGCTGGCGCTTCGGCGAGTGCTTCGAGCCGCGCGAGATCAGCGCATCCACCACGTAGGTGCCGGAGGCCGACGAGGTAATGAAGTAGGTCGCGATCAGCAGGGTTGCCACGCCGGAGGCGATCGTGGTCCAGGGCAGCTGCGCGAGGGTTGCGTACAGCGCCACGGTGGTGTCCTCGGCGACCGCTGCGGCAATGCCCGCGCCGTCGTCGAACAGCTCCATGTGCAGCGCGGTGCCGCCGAAGATCGCCATCCAGGCGAACACGAACAGGCTGGGCAGGGCGAGCACGCCGACGATGAACTCGCGGATGGTGCGCCCGCGCGAGATGCGCGCGATGAAGATGCCGACGAACGGCGACCAGGCGATCCACCACGCCCAGTAGAACATGGTCCAGTCCTTCTGCCACTGCGAGCCGCCAATGGCGTCGGTGTGCAGGCTGAGCTGGACGATCTGCTGCAAATAGCCGCCGGTGGAGTCGAGGAAGAAGCGCAGGATGAACAATGTGGGCCCGGCGATCAGCACGAACAGCATGAAGCTGACCGCCAGCACCAGGTTGAACACGCTGACCCACTTCAGCCCGCGATCCAGCCCGGAGATCACCGACAGCACCGCCACCGCGGTGATCGCGGTGATGATGCCCACCTGCCACCAGTGCGAGACCGGCATGTCGACCAGTACGTTGAGCCCGGTATTGAGCTGCATCGCCCCGAACCCCAGCGAGGTGGCCAGCCCGAACAGCGTGCCGAATACGGCCAGGATGTCGATCACATGCCCGATCGGACCGTAGATGCGATCCCCCAGCAACGGGTAGAAGATCGAGCGGATGGTCAGCGGCAGGCGGTGCCGGAAGCTGAAATAGGCGACCGACAGCCCCAGCACCACGTACACCGCCCAGGCATGCAGGCCCCAGTGGAAGAAGGTGTAGACCATCGCCTGGCGCGCGGCCGCATCGGTCTCGCCATCGCCGGTCGGCGGGTGCTGGTAGTGCAGGATCGGCTCGGCCACGCTCCAGAACACGAGGCCGATCCCCATGCCGGCGGAGAACAGCATCGCGAACCAGGCAGCGAAACCGAACTCCGGCCGGTCGTCCGGCTGCCCCAGCCGGATCACGCCGTAGCGGCTGAAACCCAGCCAGATCAGGAAGCCGAGGAAAAAGGTCACCACCAGCAGGTAGCCCCAGCCGAGATACTCGGTGATGAAGCCGTGGATGCTGGCGAACACCTCGCTGGCCGTGGCGGGGAAGATCACCCCGAAGGCGACGAACACCACCACCATGATCGCGGAGGCGGTGAACACCGTCGGGTTCACCGTGGCGAAGAAGGCCTCCGGGCGATAGTGGCTCATGCCGCGGCCTCCCCGCGGGCCGGATCAGCCCGGCGCATCGGGATCCGTGCCCTCGTCGGCGGAGCACAGCGCCCCGGTGAGATCCGCCTCGTCCAGCACGTGCCCCTCGGCCACGGCATCGAACTGGCTGCGGGTCGCCCCCGCCTCCAGCTCCAGGTCGGCATCCAGCGCCAGCAGGCGGAAGCGGTAGTGATGACAGCCCTCCGGCGGCACCGGGCCGAGATAGCCGACCTTGCCGAAGGCATCCATCCCCAACCGCCCCTCGCTCGGCAGATGCAGGGCATCCACCCGCGTCGTATCCGGCGGCAGGTTCCAGACCAGCCAGTGAGTGACCTCCCCCAGCGGCGAATCCAGGTCCTCCAGGATCAGCGCGAGGCTGCGCGCGCCCGCCGGCACCTCGCGGATCTCCAGCTGCGGCAGCTCGTTGGCATCCCGCGCCGAGACCTCGATCGGCATCCGTTCTCCGTCAGCAAACGCCGGACTGCTCAGTCGCATGGCCCGTATCCTCCTCCATGACCCGATTACAGGCTCGCCCGCGGCCGGGGGCGGGTCAAGCCGTGCGTCGGACAATCCGGGGCCGGATTGATCGGGATCAAGCCCGGATACTTTGACTGCCCATCGCACCCGCGTCCCGCGTACACTTCTCCCCATGGCACAACTGACCTTTCAGGGGGCGACCGGCGAGGTCACCGGATCGCGTTATCTCCTCGAGACCGACGACGCCCGCGTCCTGCTGGAATGCGGCATGTATCAGGGCAACAGCGATGCGGACGAGGCGAACCGCGCCCCGCTCGCCGAACTGGCGGAAAGCCTCGACGCAGTGGTGCTGTCACACGGCCACCTCGACCACTCGGGGCTCCTGCCCAAGCTGGTGCGCGATGGCTACCGCGGCCCGATCTACTGCACGCCGGGCACCGAGGAGTTGCTCGAGATCATGCTCGAGGATGCCGCGTTCGTAATGAGCAAGGACATCGAGTGGGAGAACAAGTGGCGCCGGCGGGCGGACAAGCCGCTGCTGGAGCCGGTCTACGACATCGATGATGTCGCCACCACCCTCGGGCTGTGCGAGGCCGTGCCCTACGGCCAGGCGCGCAAGATCGCGGGCGGGATCGGCCTGACCTTTCGCGATGCCGGGCATATCCTCGGCTCCGCGATCGTGGACCTGATCGTGCCCGCTGGCGGTCGCGACCGGCACCTGGTGTTCTCGGGCGATCTCGGCAATGCCGACGCCGTGCTGATGCACGAGCCCGCGCGCCCGGAACACGCCGACCACGTGCTGCTGGAGAGCACCTACGGCGACCGCGACCACCGCCCGATGGAGGAGACGGTCGAGGAGTTCGCGCAGGTGCTGGCCGAGGCCGACAAGAGCGGCGGCAACGTGCTGATCCCGGCCTTCGCGGTCGGCCGCACCCAGGAGGTCCTCTACCACCTGAGCATGCTGCACCACGCCGGGCGCCTGCCGCAGCAAAAGGTGTTCCTCGACAGCCCGATGGCGATCAAGGTCACCGAGCTGTACGCCCGCCTGCGCCGCACGCTGGACCCGGAGGACATGGACCGGCTGCACCAGGCCGCGAATGGGGATCCGGCTGCCTACCTGCCCGGGCTGCAGGTCTGTCGCACGGTGGAAGAATCCATGGCGATCAACCGCATCACGGGCGGCGCGATCATCATCGCCGGCTCCGGCATGTGCAATGGCGGGCGCATTCGTCACCACATGAAATACAACCTGTGGCGGCGCGAGGCGCATCTGGTGATCGTCGGATTCCAGGCCGCCGGCACGCTCGGGCGGCGTCTGGTAGATGGCGCCGAGAAGGTCAAGCTGCTGGGCGACGAGGTCGCGGTGAACGCCAAGATCCATACCCTGGGCGGCTTTTCCGCTCACGCCGGGCGCAGCCAGCTGCTCGACTGGGCACGCGGCTTTCAGGACCAGCCGGTGTTCCATCTGGTACACGGCGAGCCGGAGGCGCGCGAGGCCCTGGCCGCCGGCCTGCGCGACGAGCTGGGGGCCGAGGCGCATGTGCCGGCCTTCGGCGAGACCATCACCCTGTAACGCCGCACCCCCACAGCCGCGATGCCGGAGGCCGAAGCCGTCAGCACCTATGCCCTGATCGCCGGTTTCCTCGGCGGTCTCGGACTGTTCCTGCTCGGGATGACCCTGCTGACCGACGGCCTGAAGACCGCCGGCGGCAAGGCGCTGCAGCATATCCTCGGGCAGTGGACCCGCACCCGGCCGCGCGCCCTCGCCTCGGGCATGGGCGTGACCGCACTGGTGCAGTCCTCCAGCGCGGTCACCGTGGCCACCATCGGTTTCGCCAACGCCGGCCTGCTGACGCTCGGACAGTCGGTCTGGGTGATCTTCGGCTCCAACGTCGGCACCACCATGACCGGCTGGCTGGTCGCGCTGATCGGCTTCAACATCCGCATCGAGGCCTTCGCCCTGCCGGCGATCGGCATCGGCGCCCTGCTCTACCTGTTCATGAAGGCCGCGCGGCCGCGCTACCTGGGACTGGCCCTGGCCGGCTTCGGGTTGCTGTTCTTCGGCATCGACGTACTGCGCGAGGCCTTCGAGGGGCTTAGTGCCACCTTCGACCTGGGCGCGCTGGCCCGCCCCGGCTTCCTCGGGCTGGTCATCATGGTCGGCATCGGCGCGCTGCTGACCGTGCTGATGCAGAGCTCCTCGGCCTCCATGGCCATGGCCCTGACCGCCGCGATGAGCGGTGCGGTCCCGCTGGAGGCGGCCGCCGCGGCCGTGATCGGCGCCAACCTCGGCACCACGGTCAAGGCGCTGCTGGTGGTGATCGGCGCGACCCCGAACGCCAAGCGCGTCGCCGCAGCCCATGTGATCTTCAACGGCCTGACCGCAATCGTCGCGCTGCTGATCCTGCCCTGGTTCCTGGCCGCGATCGCCTGGATCTGGGGCAGCACCGGCGAGGCCCCGGCCCCGGCGGTGCTGCTGGCGCTGTTCCACACTGCGTTCAACCTGTTGGGCGTGGCGCTGATGGTCCCGGTCGCCCCGCCGATGATCCGCTGGCTGCAGACTCGCTTTCGCACCACCGAGGAAGACATCGCCCGGCCCCAGTATCTGGACCGCAGCAGTTCCGGGGTACCGGATCTTGCCCTGCAGTCGCTGATCCAGGAGACCGAACGCCTGGCCGATATCGGCCATTCGATGGCACGCGAGGCCTTGCAGGCCACCCCGCCAGCTGCCGGCATCCTCGATCGCCGGCGCCTGGCCGCGGAGCAGCTCACCCAGGCCATTGCCGAATTCGCGGCCCATACCGCCAACCACCCGATGCCGGAACAGGTCGGGCACGGCATCGCCGAGGCCGTGCGCGTCGCCCGTTACCACCGCGAGGTCGCCATACTGGCCGACGAGATCGCCGATCTGCGCCGCCAGTCCAGCGGCGAGGAGCGCCCGATCGTGACCGAGCAGCGCCGCGCCTGGCAGGAACAGGCGATACGCGCCCTGGACCTGTGCAATCTGGAGGCGGACGACGGTGACAATGGCCATGATCTGGCCGCCGCCGAGGCCGTGGACGCGGTGGAAACCACCTACGCCGAACTGAAGGCCGCCCTGCTGCGCGAGGGCACCTTCGGCTCGCTGAGCATGGCCGAGATGGAACGCCAGCTGCGGATCATCAGCATGGCGCGGCGCCTGGTCACTCAGGCGGCCAAGGCGCGTCACCACACCGAGGCGCTGAAAGACCAGATCCGGGGGCTGCGCAAGGGAAACACGGATTGATGCACACGCTCGCGTTGGCAATGGAGAACGCATGATCGACCGGGACACGCTGCAGGACGCGATCGCGAACCACCGGGCTGAGGCCCTGACCTTTGACGGGCTGGAATACGCCCGGCTGCTGGAACCGGTGAACCACTACCCGCGTGGTTCCGTGGTGCTGCCGGACGGCTCGGTGGTGCCCGGCTACCCGGCCATTGGGCGGATCCAGTCACTGGAGGCCGGCTTGCCGCGCCAGTTCGAGCAGCCGTTCTGGGCGGAGGAAAAGATCGACGGCTTCAACGTGCGCATCCTGCGCCGGGACGGCCGGGTCTACGCCTTCAGTCGGGGCGGTTTCGTCTGCGCCTTCAGCACCGACCGGGTGCCCGATTTCGTGGACCTCGGGGTGTTCGACGCCGAGCCCGACCTGGTGCTGTGCGCGGAGATCGCCGGACCGGATACACCCTATCTGGAGGGTTCCACGCCGCGCGTGGCACAGGATGTCGGCCTGTTCGTGTTCGACCTGATGCGGCTCGGGCGCCCCGGCTTCGTGCCGCAGGACGAGAAATTCGCCCTGATGCAGCGCCACCAGCTACCCCCGGCACCCCTGCACGGACGGTTCACGCCCGCGGACAGCGCAGCACTGGGACGCCTGATCCGGCAACTGGATGCGGAGGGGGCCGAGGGGCTGGTACTGAAGACCGCGGACGGCCAGCACCGCGCCAAGTACGTGGCCGGGGGCTCCTGCATCAACGACATCCGGGTGTGTTCCGAGCAGCTGCTGGACCTGCCGCCGGAATACTTCACCAACCGCCTGACCCGCCTGGCGGTGTTCCTCGCGGAGCACCCGCCCAGCGAACGTGCCGCCGTGGAACGGGAACTGGGCGAGGCCCTGCTGTCCGGGCTGGCAACCGCGGTGGACAAGAGCCGGCGCGAGGGACGCGTCGGCCACACCTACCGCTGCCGCTTTCGCGAGCGCGCGGGGGCGCAGCGCTTTGTCGACCACATGCAGGCAACCGGCGGACGCCACGTGCGCTTCCTGCCGGACACCCCGCGTCAGGAAGAAAGCGGCTACTGGCTGCTGGAGTTCGAACGCCTGTTCGACCGCATCACCGGCACCCTCGCCTCGGCCCTGGCGGGTGACCGGCAATACGACTGAGCCCTTCGCCTGCTTGCAGGCGAACACGGGAAAGGCCCCGACTTGCGGCCTCAGGCGCCGCCCTGACCGGGGATGCCCGACTCGGAGAGGTTCTCCATCACCTGGCGCAGGTAGTCGGCGGTGACCAGCTTGATGCCCATGCGGTTGCCCAGCTTGCGCATGCCCTCGTCGGCGCTGGCCAGCTCGGCATCCAGCTCCATCGCCAGCAGCACGGCATCGACATCCTCGCGCGAGTCCACCAGGCCTTTGCGCATGGCCTCGCGGAAACGCTCGCGCAGCTGCGTGATCAGCTCCGGGCGCAGCGACTCGGCCGCCCCCGCCTGGCGCGTGTGCTCCTCGGCGATGCGCAGGCCGCGGTCGATGCGGGTGCGCACCTCGTCGATGAACTCGTAGAGGATGTCGCTCGGCAGGGTCAGGGCGAAACGGCGCGGGGAGCGCACCCAGACCACGGTCTCGAAGTCGGCCGCCAGGGCCTCGAGGTCGCGCATGCCGCGAAACTCCTCGTACACCGACAGCGGCATGTAGAACTCGGCGGGGCAGTGGCGCGCCAGATTGAGAAAGGTCCGCAGGATGTCCTCGGGGTCCTCGCCGAACTGCCCGGCTACATGCGGGTTGGTAAAGACGCTGGTATCCAGCACGAATCGGCGCATCACGACCTCCTGTCGGCTCCCTTCATCATCGGCAGGGGCCGGCGGCCCGTCAACCGACCCGCGACACCCCGCCCGCGCCAACGCCTGTGGCATAATCGGCGCGTCTTTACCCAGCCGGACACGGATTGCCATTGGCCACCCGAGCGGAAGTCGAAAAATTCCTGGAGCGCCTGCGCGAGGACCTCGAACGTCACCAGATCGAGATCCCGACCCTGCCCGATGTCTCGGTGCAGGCGCTGTTCATCACCCAGGACGAATCCAGCTCCATCGCCGATCTGGTCAACCTGATCTCGCGCGACACGGCCCTGGCTTCGCGCCTGGTGCGCCATGCCAACAGCCCGGCCTACCGGGGGCTGACCCGCTGCGCCACCATCCGTTCTGCGGTGACCCGCCTGGGCATGGAACGCGCCCGCCAGACCATCATCGCGCTGTCCATGAAGGAGGTCTTCCAGAGCGGGAACGAGGCCATCCGCATCCGGATGGAGGAGCTGTGGAACCACAGCCTGGAGGTGGCGATCATCAGCTACCTGCTGGCCCGTCGCCACCCCCATCTGGACCCGGACACCGCCCTGCTCGCCGGGCTGGTTCACGACATCGGCATGATCCCGATCCTGCGCCGCGCCGAGAAGACCCAGGAGATCTACGAGGATCCACGCGCCCTGCAGGCCGCGGCCGATGCCGCGCACGTCGCCATCGGCCGCGCGATGCTGAAGAACTGGAACTTCGAGCCGGAGATCATCCGCGCCGTGGCCGAACACGAAAACCTCAAGCGCGAGCCGGAGGAAGGCGAACCGGTCAATTACAGCGACATTCTGCAGGCCGCCAACATCGAGAGCCACAACGCCACCCGGCATCGACTGGCCCATATCGACCGCAGCTCGGTCGCCTCCATCCGCCGTCTGGCGGCCAAGCCCGGCACCACCCGCCTGAACTGGGAAGACGACGCAATCGGCCTGGAACACGTCAACCAGATGATCGAATGAACCCCGCGGGGCGCGGGCGGTCTTCTTCATATCGCCCCGGAACGGACGCCCGCATGCCCGCCATTCTCCAGCTCGTCTACGCCTCTCGCGCCACCTTCCGCGAGAACACCTCCAGCCAGGGCATCGAGCCCGAAGTCAGCCGCATCCTGATGCAGTCACGCCAGAACAACCCGCGCAGCGGGATTGTCGGCGCGCTCTATTACGGGGATGGCCACTTCTTCCAGTGCCTGGAGGGCGAGCCCGAGGCCGTCCGCGGCACCCTGGAGCGGATCCGGCGTGACGATCGCCACGAGGAGGTACGGGTGCTGCGCGAGCAGTCACTGGAGAGCCCGGGATTTGGCGAATGGTCGATGAAATACGTCCCGGCGGCGGTGGACGTCCGTCAGCTGCTGCAGCGCTTTGGCCAGCGCCAGTTCGACCCCTTCGCCTTCGACGATGACCGTATCGACGCGATGCTGGACCTGCTGCGTCAGGGCCGGGACAACGCACCTGCCGAGGGAGCGGGATCGACGGGCGGCAAGGCGGAAGATGCCACGCGAGGTGCCAACCGTGCGTTGTTCGGACTCGGACTGGCCGCAGCCGCCATCGTAGCGGGCGTGATCGGGGCCGCCGCCTGGCTCCTGCTCGCGGGATAACGCGGTCGCGCCCACCCCCGGCCGGGGCGGGGCATGCCTGCCGATCCGGCCGGGCGCCGAGGCCCTATTCCCACTCGATAGTGGCGGGGGGCTTGCCGGAGATGTCGTAGGTCACGCGCGAGATGCCGGGGATCTCGTTGATGATCCGGCGCGAGACGTGATCGAGGAAGTCGTACGGCAGGTGCGCCCAGCGCGCGGTCATGAAGTCGATGGTCTCCACCGCGCGCAGCGCGACCACGTAATCGTAGCGCCGACCGTCGCCCATCACCCCGACCGACTTCACCGGCAGGAACACCGCAAACGCCTGCGAGGTCTTGTCGTACAGATCCGCCTTGCGCAGCTCCTCGATGAAGATCGCATCGGCCCGGCGCAGCAGATCGGCGTATTCCTTTTTCACGGCGCCGAGGATGCGCACGCCCAGACCCGGCCCCGGGAACGGGTGGCGGTAGACCATCTCGGTGGGCAGGCCCAGCTCCACGCCGATCTTGCGCACCTCGTCCTTGAACAGCTCGCGCAGCGGCTCCACCAGCCCCAGCTTCATGTTCTCCGGCAGGCCGCCCACGTTGTGGTGCGACTTGATCACATGCGCCTTGCCGGTCTTCGAGTCGGCCGACTCGATCACGTCCGGGTAGATCGTGCCCTGGGCCAGCCACTGCACGTTGTTCAGCTTCGCGGCCTCCTCGTCGAACACGTCGATGAACAGCCCGCCGATGACCTTGCGCTTGGCCTCCGGATCCTCGACCCCGGCGAGCGCACGCATGAAGCGGTCCTCGGCATCCACGCGGATCACGTTCACGCCCATGTGGCGGGCGAAGGTCGCCATCACGTGGTCGCCCTCGCCCTCGCGCAGCAGTCCGGTGTCCACGAACACGCAGGTCAGCTGGTCGCCGATCGCCTTGTGCAGCAGCGCACCGACCACCGAGGAGTCCACCCCGCCGGACAGGCCCAGCACCACGTGGTCGTCGCCGACCTGTTCGCGCACCCGCGCGGCCATGTCGTCGATGATGTTGTCGGCGGTCCACAGCGCCTCGCAGCCGCAGATCTCGTGCAGGAAGCGTTCGATGATGCGCTGGCCCTGGGTGGTGTGCGTGACCTCGGGATGGAACTGCACGCCGTAGAAGCCGCGCTCCGGGTCGGCCATGCCGGCGATCGGCGCGGAGTCGGTGGAGGCCATCAGGCGAAAGCCCTCCGGCAGTTCGGTCACGTGGTCGCCATGCGACATCCACACGTCCAGCAGGCCGTAGCCCTCCGGTGTGGTGTGATCCTCGATGTCGCGCAAAAGCGGGGTATGACCGCGGGCGCGCACCTGGGCGTAGCCGAACTCGCGACGCTCGGACGGCTCGACCCGGCCGCCCAACTGCGCGGCCATGGTCTGCATGCCGTAGCAGATCCCCAGCACCGGCACGCCCAGCTCGAACACTGTGTCCTCGGCGCGCGGCGGCTGGTCGATATTTACCGACTCCGGGCCACCGGACAGGATGATCCCGGTGGGATTGAACGCGCGGATGTCCGCCGCCGGCATGTCCCAGGCGTGTACCTCGGAGTAGACCCCGGCCTCGCGCACGCGGCGGGCGATCAGCTGGGTGTACTGGGAGCCGAAGTCCAGCACCAGAATGCGGTGGGCGTGAAGATCCTGGGTCATGAGGTCATCCGCTATACCGGCCGGACGGCCGGTGGGGTATCGGGACCGGGCCGTGTCGGGCCGGTCAGTCCATTCGGTAGTTCGGGGCTTCCTTGGTGATCGCCACGTCGTGCACGTGGCTCTCGCGCATGCCGGCGGCGGTCACGCGGACGAAGTGCGGCTTGGTCCGCATCTCTTCGATGTTGTGCGCGCCGACATACCCCATGGACGAGCGCAGCCCGCCCATCAGCTGGTAGATGATCGCGACGATCGAGCCCTTGTACGGCACGCGACCCTCGATGCCCTCGGGCACGAACTTGTCGGCCGATGCGTTCGGGTCCTGGAAATAGCGATCCGAGGAGCCCTGCTGCATCGCACCCAGCGAGCCCATGCCGCGATAGATTTTGTAGGAGCGGCCCTGGTAGAGCTCGACCTCGCCCGGGGCCTCCTCGGTCCCGGCGAACATCGAACCCAGCATCACGCAGTCCGCGCCCGCGGCGATCGCCTTGGCCAGGTCCCCGGAGAAGCGCACGCCGCCGTCGGCGATCAGCGGCACGCCGGTGCCCTGGAGCGCCTCGGCCACATCCGAGATCGCGGTGATCTGCGGCACGCCCACGCCGGCCACAATGCGGGTGGTGCAGATCGAGCCCGGCCCGATCCCCACCTTCACGCCATCCGCCCCGGCCGCGACCAGGTCCTTCGCGGCGGCGGCGGTGGCGATGTTGCCGCCGACCACCTGTACGTCCGGGTAGTGCTTCTTCACCCAGGCAACGCGGTCGAGCACGCCCTGGGAATGACCGTGCGCGGTATCCACCACCAGCACATCCACCCCGGCCTCGACCAGCGCGGCCACGCGCTCGTCCGTGCCATCGCCCACGCCGACCGCCGCGCCCACGCGCAGGCGGCCGCGCTCGTCCTTGGAGGCATTGGGATGCTCGGTGGACTTCTGGATGTCCTTGACGGTGATCATCCCGCGCAGCTGGAAGTCGTCGTTGACCACCAGCACCTTCTCGATGCGATGCTTGTGCAGCAGTTCCAGCACCATCTCGCGGTCGGCCCCCTCGGGCACGGTCACCAGTCGGTCGCGCGGGGTCATGATCTCGGTGACCGGCGCCTCCATCCGCGTCTCGAAGCGCAGGTCACGGGAGGTCACGATGCCGACCAGATCGTTCCCATCCACCACTGGCACGCCGGAGATGTGATTGGCCTCGGTGAGCTCCACCACCTGGCCGATAGTGGCGCCCGGGCCGATGGTGATCGGCTCGCTGATCACGCCGCTTTCGTATTTCTTGACCTGCCGGACCTCGGCCGCCTGGGCCTCCACCGACATGTTCTTGTGGACGATACCGAGCCCGCCCTCCTGAGCCATCGCGATCGCCAGGCTGGCCTCGGTGACCGTATCCATCGCCGCCGACACCACCGGGGCGGAGAGCGTGATCTCGCGGGTGATCCGGGTACTCAAATCGACATCGCGCGGAACGACATCCGAATGTCCCGGGATCAGCAGCACGTCATCAAAGGTAAGGGCTTCACCGAGTATCCGCATGCACCACTCCAGGACAGGCCCGCCGGGACGCAGGGGGAGGAAATCCCGGGGGTAGATAAATAGCCCTTCAGTATAGAATTCGCACTCTCCCGCGACAAGCGCACACAGGCCTGCGAAGGGCGGATCGCAGACGCTGCCGGAGCACCCTGATAGGATGCCGGTTCACTCCGGACCCTCCGCCAGGCGAGAACCCATGCCCGAACGCGCGCCCCCGGCCCGCATCACCCGCCGCTCCGCGCTGGCCCTGCTGCTGGCCCCCGGCCTCGGCCTGGCCACCGCGTCCAGCGCCCAAGCCGACTGGTGGCGCTTCGGCCAGGACATGTTCCGCTCGCTGATCACGCGTCCGCCGGAGTTCTCCGGGCTGTCCACCTCGGAGCTGATCGAGGCCGTCCACGAAGCACTGGTCATCGCGACCCACGCGGCCTCCGAGACCCTCAGCCGGCGCAACGGCTTCTACGGCAATCCCGACGTGCGCATCCCCCTGCCCGAGGTACTCGCGACCACCCGGCGCTCCCTGGGGCGCCTGGGTATGGCCGCGCCGCTGGACACCCTGGAGGAGCGCATGAACCGCGCGGCCGAGGACGCCGTCTGGCAGGCACGGGAGCCCTTCATCCGGGCCATCTTCGCCCTCGACCTGAACAATGCACGGGGCATCCTGCTGGGCGACGAGGACGCCGCCACCCGCCATCTGGAGGCCCACATGCGCCCGCGCCTGACCGATGCCATGCGCCCGGTCGTGGAGAACAGCCTGGACGCCGTGGAGGCCCTGACAACCTATCGCGAACTGGAGGCGCGCATGCGCGACATCCCGTTCCTCGCGAACGTGCGTCTGGACCTTGCCGAGCACGTGCTGGAGCACACCATGGACGGCCTGTTCCATGCCATGGCCGAGGAAGAGGCCCGCCTGCGGGTCGACCCGGTCGGGCGCGGCACCGACGTGTTCCAGCGCGTCTTCAGCCGCCTGTAAGCGAGGGCCGCATGAGCGATACCCCGGTCTTTTCCGTCACCCAACTCAACCAGTGCGCCGACGGGCTGCTCCGCGACGGCCTCGGCGTGGTGCGCGTCGAGGGCGAAGTCTCCAACCTGCGCCAGTATGCCTCGGGCCACCAGTACTTCTCGCTGAAGGACGAGAACGCCTCGGTGAACTGCGTGCTGTTTCGCGGCAAGGCGCGCCAGGCGGCGCGTTTTGCCGACGGCGACGCGGTCCAGATCCGCGGGCGCGCCGGGATCTACGGCGCCCGTGGCCAGTTCCAGATCATCGTCGAGGCCCTGCAGCCGGCCGGCGAGGGGCGCCTGCTGGCCGCCTTCCAGCGGCTCAAGGAGAAACTCGCCGCCGAGGGCCTGTTCGACGCCGAGCGCAAGCAGCCGCTGCCCGCCTGGACCCACCGCCTGGGCGTGATCACCTCCACCCAGGGCGACGTGCGCCACGACATCGAGCGCACCCTGGCGCGGCGCTTCCCGCTGCTGCTGCCGGTCACGCTTTACCCCACCGCCGTGCAGGGCGCGCAGGCCGCCGGCCAGATCGTCGCGGCGCTGGAACAGGCTGCGGCCGAGGGCCGGGTCGACGTGATCATCCTCGCCCGTGGCGGCGGCTCCCTGGAGGACCTACAGGCCTTCAACGAGGAGAGCGTCGCACGCGCGATCGCCGCCTGCCCCATCCCGATCGTCACCGGCGTGGGGCACGAGACCGACACCACCATCGCCGACTTCGTCGCCGATCTGCGCGCCTCCACGCCGACCGCCGCGGCGGAGGCCGTCAGCCCGGATGCCGCCACCCTGCGCCACCAGCTGGCGCGGGCCCGCGAACGCCTCACCGGCCTGCTAGGCCAGCGCATCGCGCGCCACCGGCAGACCCTCACCGCCCTGCACACCCGCCTGGAGCGCCGCCACCCCAGCCAGCTCCTGGAGCGCAATGCCCAGCGCCTGGACGACCAGCGCGAGCGCCTGAACCGCGCCTGGTCACGCCTCGAGGAACGCGCCCGATCGCGGCTGCAGCGCGCCCAGTTGCGCCTGGCCGGGGCCTCGCCCGGCAACCGCCTGGCTGCCGCGCGCATGCGCCTGGAGCACCTGCGCCAGCGTCTGGCCCGGGTGCGCCCCGACCACGACATCACCCAGCGGCGGGAGGCCCTGGCGCGGCTCCAGCGGCAACTGGAGAGCGCCACCGGACAGGCGCTCGCCACCCGCCAGCGCCACCTGGATGCCACCGCGCGCCAGCTCCGCTCCCTGGACCCGGAGGCGGTACTGGAACGCGGCTACGCGATCCTGCAGACCCCCGAGGGCGAGGTCCTGCGCCGCGCGGACCAGACCGCCCCCGGCCAGCACCTGCGCGCGCGCCTGGCGCGCGGCCGCCTGGACCTGGACGTCACCGCCACCCAAACCGACGACTGAAGCGCGCGACCTCCTGGTCTTTAACCACGGAGGCCCTGAGCCCGTAGCAGGGACCCGTGAGGCGCGGGGTCATCCCGGGCCGCAGCGCGGCGCAGAGCCGGGATGGCGATCGGCTCGGCACACGCAATACACCGTGGGAGCGTGCTTGCACGCGAAGCCCCTGCCAGAGTCGGACGCGGGCAGGGGCTTCGCGTGCAAGCACGCTCCCACAGGGGGTGCATGGAGCCCCGCCGAGGGCGGCTGGGTACGAACGCGTACGCGCTCGCAGGCGAATCAGGATAGCAGGACGAGATTGTCGCGGTGGATCAGCTCCGGCTCCAGCAGGTAGCCCAGCTCCGCCTCGATGCGGTCGGCGCGCTGGCCGCGGATGCGCTGGATCTCGCTGGCCCCGTAGTTGGTGAGCCCGCGCGCCACCGCGACCCCGTCCGGGTCCAGGCAGGTCACCACCTCGCCGCGGCGGAAATCGCCCTCGACTCCGACCACCCCCACCGGCAGCAGGCTGCTGCCCGACTCGCGCAACACGCGCGCGGCCCCGGCATCCAGCTGCAACTGCCCGCGCGAGTGCAGCTGATCCGCCAGCCAGCGCTTGCGCGCCGCCAGGGGTTCGCGGTCCGGCTTCAGCCAGGTCCCCAGCGGCTCGCCCTTCAGCACCCGCCCCATCACCTGCGCCTCGCGCCCGGAGGCGATCACGGTATGCGTACCGGAGCGCGCCGCGCGTTCGGCGGCCAGCAGCTTGGTCGCCATGCCGCCGCGCCCCAGGCGCCCGAAATCGGCGGCCACGTAGTGGTGCAGCTGGGCATCCGAGGCCCGGCCTTCGGCGATCAGGCGGGCGTCCGCATGCTTGCGCGGATCGCGATCGAACAAGCCATCCTGGTCGGTCAGGATCAGCAGCAGGTCGGCCACCACCAGGTTTGCGACCAGCGCCGCCAGGGTGTCGTTGTCCCCCAGCCGGATCTCCTCGTAGGCCACCGTGTCGTTCTCGTTGACCACCGGGATCGTGCCCATCTCCAGCAGCGCCTGCATGGTGCTGCGGGCATTCAGGTAGCGCGAGCGATCGGCCAGATCATCATGGGTCAGCAGGACCTGGGCCGCGTGCAGGTCGTGGCTGGCGAACTCGCGCTCGTAGGCCTGCACTAGCCCCATCTGGCCGACCGCCGCGGCCGCCTGCACGTGATGCAACTGGTGCGGCCGTTCGGTCATGCCCAGCCGCCGCATGCCCTCGGCCACCGCGCCACTGGAGACCAGGATCACCTCCAGGCCACGGCGGCGCAGCGCCGCGATCTGGTGCGCCCAGGACTCCAGCGCCGGGCGGTCGAGCCCGGCCCCATCCGCGGTGATCAGGGCACTCCCGATCTTGACCACCACCCGGCGGATCGCCGGGAGCGCACGCATGTCCCCCGCGGTCACGCGGGGTCCTCCGGGTTGGCGATCGCGTCGCGCCGGCCGGCCTCGGCCGCTGCCTGCGCGGTCTCTTCGACATGGCGCATCACGGCCTGGAGCAGGGCATCCACGCCCTCGCCGGTCGCGGCGGAGATGGCGAACACCGGACGTTCCGACCCCTGATCGGCGCGCACCCGCTCGACCAGGGCCGCCAGATCCTCGGGGTCCAGCAACTCCTTCTTGTTCAGCACGATCCAGCGCGGCAGTGACGCCAGCTGGTCGCTGTGGTGCTCCAGCTCGGTGATCGCGGTGCGCAGGTCGACCAGCGGGTCGGCCTCCGGGTCCGGCGGCGCCACATCCACCACGTGCAGCAACAGCCGGGTGCGGGCCAGGTGCTTGAGGAACCGCGTGCCCAGGCCGGCCCCCTCGGCCGCGCCCTCGATCAGCCCGGGGATGTCGGCGATCACGAAGCTCTGGTTCACACCGATGCGCACCACCCCCAGCTGCGGGATCAGGGTGGTGAACGGATAGTCGGCGATCTTCGGGCGCGCGGCGGAGGCGCGCGCGAGCAGCGTGGATTTGCCCGCGTTCGGCAGCCCCAGCAGCCCGACATCCGCCAGCACCATCAGCTCCAGCGACAGCTTGCGCAGCTCGCCCGGCGTGCCCGGCTTGCTCTGGCGCGGCGCCTGGTTGGTGGAGGACTTGTAGCGCGTGTTGCCGAGCCCGTGGAAGCCCCCCTGCGCGACCAGCAGCCGCTGGCCCTCGTGGGTCACGTCGCCGAGGATCTCGTCGGTCTCGGCATCGCGCACCTGGGTGCCGACCGGGACCGGGATCTCCAGGTCCTCGCCGGAGGCCCCGGTGCGCTGGCGCCCCATGCCGTTCTCGCCACGCTGGGCATCGAAGCGACGCTGGTAACGGAAGTCGGCCAGGGTATTCAGGCCCTCGTCACCCACCAGCCACACGGAGCCGCCATCCCCGCCGTCGCCCCCGTCCGGGCCGCCAAAGGGGATGTACTTCTCGCGGCGGAAACTGACACAGCCGTTGCCGCCGTCGCCAGCCTTCACGGTGATGGTGGCCTCGTCGATGAACTTCATTGCTTGTTTCCCGCAGTACAGAACAAAAAAAGCCCCGTCGAACGGGGCTTTTCGCGAACGCTTCGCTAGGGAGACGCTGATTGAATCGCACGTCCGCGCTCGAGTCGCTTTTGCGTGCGAACAAGGCGCGGTGACCGCCGTGCAGTCATTCTGCACAAGGGAGCCGCAACGCCGTTCCCGCGCAAAAGCGGCCGAGCCCCTGCTTTCAATGGCTTGTGGGGTTGGTGCCCCCTGTTCCCCGATCCTGCGTTGCGCCGCTTGCGGGTAGAACCACTACCCGCTGCACGACGCGCCTTGTCTCGGAAAACAGGGGGCACCAACGCGGACGTGCGATTCAATCAGCGTCTCCCTAGCCGGCCGGCTTATTGCTGCGGCTGGACGCTCACGAAACGACGGTTGTGCGGACCGCCCACCTTGAAGACGACCTGGCCGTCGACCTTGGCGAACAGCGTATGATCCTTGCCGCAACCTACGCCCTCGCCGGGATGATACTGCGTCCCGCGCTGACGAACGAGGATGTTGCCGGCGCGCACGACCTGACCGCCAAAGCGCTTCACGCCAAGGCGTTTGCTCTCGGAATCGCGCCCGTTGCGGGTACTCCCGCCTGCCTTCTTATGTGCCATGGTTCAGTTCTCCTGAATGCCTGCGTCGATCAGCCGGCGATGCCGGTGATGCGCACGGTGGTGTAGTGCTGGCGGTGCCCCATCTGCTTCTGGGAATGCTTGCGCCGCCGGAATTTCATGATGTGGACCTTCTTGGCGCGGCCATGGTCCTCGACCTTGGCGGTGACCTTGCCACCGTCCACCAGCGGGGCCCCCACGCGGACATCGTCACCCGCACCGACCATCAGCACCTGGTCGAACTCGACCTCGGAACCGGCCTCGGCCTCGAGCTTTTCGATGCGAATCACGTCGCCTTCGGCGACGCGGTACTGTTTACCACCTGTTGCGATGATCGCGTACATTTCCCTGGGACTCCGTTGCGATACCTTGTGTGGACCAGCCGACGGGACTGGTCTCGCGAAAGGGCGGAAATGCTAGCAGCGCTTCGCTTGCGGGTCAATGCCGGGACAAGCCCATCACCGGCGCGCGCCGACGACCGCGACGCCGGGGAAACGCTGATGAATGTACACGGGCGCGCGCGCAGCGTTGCGGCTCCCCTGTGCAGAATGACTGCACGGCAGTCGCCGCGCATTAAACGCACGCAAGAGCGACTCGCGCGCGAGCTTGTACATTCGGTGGCGTTTCCCTAGCATGCCTTCGCCCCTCCCGACCACTCTACTTGTCCCGACAGAGCCCGCTTGCCTACCCCCATGTCCATTGACGCGATCCGAGAACTGGCGGCCGACGACATGCAGGCCGTCGATCAGTGCATCCGCGAGCGCCTGAGCTCGCCGGTGGTGCTGATCAACCAGCTCGGGCACTACATCATCCACTCGGGCGGCAAGCGCCTGCGGCCGCTGCTGGCCACGCTGTCCGCGCGCGCCTGCCACGTGCAGGGCCAGGACCCCGTGACGCTGGCGGCGGTGGTGGAGTTCATCCATACCGCGACCCTGCTGCACGACGACGTGGTCGACGCCTCCGAGATGCGCCGCGGGAACGAGACCGCCAACCACATCTTCGGCAACGAGGCCGCGGTGCTGGTGGGGGACTTTCTCTACTCGCGCGCGTTCGAAATGATGGTCGAGGTCGGCTCCATGCGGGTGATGGAGATCCTGTCCCACGCGACCAACGTGATCGCCGAGGGCGAGGTGATGCAGCTGATGAACTGCCACGACGCCGACGTCGACGAGCAGCGCTACATGCACGTGATCCAGTCGAAGACCGCCAAGCTGTTCGAGGCGGCCTGCCAGCTGGGCGCGATCCTGGGCGAACGCCCGCAGGCCGACGAACAGGCGCTGGCGCGCTACGGCATGCACCTGGGCACCGCCTTCCAGCTGATCGACGATGTCCTCGACTACTCCTCGGATGACGAAGTCACCGGCAAGCGCATGGGGGATGACCTCGCCGAGGGCAAGCCCACCCTGCCGCTGATCCACGCCCTGCGCGTCGGCACACCGGAGCAGCAGGCGATCGTGCGCCAGGCCATCGAGGACGGCGGGCGCGACCGGGTCGACACGGTGCTGCAGGTGGTGCACGGCACGGATGGCCTGGCCTATACCCGGTCCCGCGCGGAGGCGGAAACCGACGCCGCGATCGAGGCCATCTCCACCCTGCCCGACTCGCCGCACCGCCAGGCCCTGATCGACCTTGCCCGCTTCGCCGTCGGGCGCAACCACTGACGCCCGCGCCCGACCCGATTTTCATCCTGCGGGGGCATGGACACGCCCGGAGAGGCTCGGCATAATAGCGGGCTCGGTTCGGAGTGTAGCTCAGCTTGGTAGAGCACTGCCTTCGGGAGGCAGGGGTCGAAGGTTCGAATCCTTTCACTCCGACCAACCTTCTTCTTTGACCCTGGCGTACCCGCCTGTGGCTCGCCGCAAACGGCCCGCCCGGGAGACCGCCAGGACCCGATCACGTTCAGGTTCCGCGGACACGTCCATGACCGCCAGCACCCCGGCCGCTCGCGGCACCCTCTATATCGTTTCCGCCCCGTCCGGCGCCGGCAAGACCAGCCTGGTCGCGGCGCTCCTGGAGACGGTGGAGGCCGTGGAGGTCTCGGTCTCTCACACCACGCGCAAGCCGCGCGCCAGCGAGGTGGACGGGCAGCACTACCACTTCGTCTCCGCCGAGACCTTCCTCGGCATGATCGAGGACGGGCAGCTACTGGAACACGCCAAGGTCTTCGACAACTTCTACGGCACCGCGCGCGCCAGCGTCGACGAGCGCCTGGACGCTGGCGTCGACGTGATCCTGGAGATCGACTGGCAGGGCGCGCGCCAGGTGCGCGCGGCGGTACCGGACGCCCACTCCATCTTCATCTTGCCCCCCTCGCGCGACGAGCTGGAGCGCCGCCTGCGCGGCCGCGGCCAGGACGAGGAGGACGTGATCCAGCGCCGCCTGCGCGACGCCGAATCCGACTGCACGCATTTCCGCGAGTACGACTACACCGTGGTCAATGCCGATTTCGACGAGGCCGTGCGCGACCTGGCCTGTATCTTCCGCGCCAATCGTCTGCGCACCGTGGAACAGGAGACCCGAGCCGCACCCACGATCGGGAACCTGTTGGCGGCGGCGCCGGGGTCGGCGTAACATGCTAGTGAACTGCGGCTGTGCCGCATGGATTTCAAGAATTTACTGACCGGAGTATCCGATGGCACGCGTTACCGTCGAGGACTGCCTCGAAAATGTCGAAAACCGCTTTCAGCTGGTGCTGATGGCCGCCCGCCGGGCCCGCCACATCGCCCACGGCAAGGAAGCGCGTGTACCCGAGGACAACGACAAGCCCACGGTGATCGCCCTGCGCGAGATCGCCGCCGGCGTGGTCGGTCCGGAGGTGTTCGACGAACACGACGAACGGCCCCAGAACCAGATGCTGGACTTCAGCACCATCCGTCATCTGGAACAGCTGGAAGCCGACGAACGCTAGGCGAGGGTTTTCAATGGCCGCTGGGCAGCCAGCCGCGCCCGGGGCCGTTTCGGCGGCAACGGGTGATTCGACCCGATTCCTGATCAGCGATTTGTGTTCCGAGCTCGAGGCCTATCTCGAGCCGGAAGAGGTCGAGGAGGTCTATCGCGCCTATCTCCTGGGCGCGGAATCCCACGAAGGCCAGACCCGCAAGACCGGCGAACCCTACATCTATCACCCCCTGGCCGTGGCCCGCACCATGGCCGAGATGCGGATGGACCACCAGGCGATCTGCGCCGCCATCCTGCATGACGTGATGGAGGACACCGCTACCAGCAAGGACCGCATCCACGCCGAGTTCGGCGAAGAGGTCGCGGAGCTGGTGGACGGCGTCTCCAAGCTCACCCACCTGCAGTTCCAGACCAAGGCCGAGGCGCAGGCGGAGAACTTCCGCAAGATGATGCTGGCGATCACCCGTGATATTCGGGTGATCCTGATCAAGCTGGCCGACCGCCTGCACAACATGCGCACCCTGGGCGTGATGCGCCCGGACAAGCGCCGGCGCATCGCCAAGGAAACCCTGGAGATCTACGCCCCCATCGCGCAGCGCCTGGGCATGAACGCCATGCGCCGCGAGCTGGAGGCCCTCGGCTTTTCCGCCAAACACCCGTGGCGCGCGGCCGTACTGGAACGCGCGGTGCACCGTGCCGGCGGCAACCGCCGCGAGCCCATGCGCAATATCGAGCAGGCGATCTGCTCGCGCATGGAGGCCGCCGGCATCGTCGGGCGCATCTCCGGACGCGAGAAGGGGCTGTACAGCATCTACCGCAAGATGCGCGACAAGCACCACTCGTTCGAGGAGGTGTTCGACGTCTTCGCCATCCGCATCATCGTCGACGACGTCGATACGTGCTACCGCTCCCTGGGCGTGGTGCACAACCTCTACAAGCCGGTACCGGGGCGCTTCAAGGACTACATCGCGATCCCCAAATCCAACGGCTACCAGTCGCTGCATACCATCCTGTTCGGCCCGCAGGGCGTGCCCATCGAGATCCAGATCCGTTCCACCGAGATGGATCGCGTGGCCGAGAGTGGTATCGCCGCGCACTGGCAGTACAAGGCCGGGGGCGAATCCACCCGGACCGCCCAGAGCCGCGCGCGCGAATGGCTGAAGGATGTCCTCGAGATCCAGAACAGCGTGGGCAACTCGATCGAGTTCCTGGAGAACGTGAAGGTCGACCTGTTCCCCGACGAGGTCTACACCTTTACCCCCGGTGGCGACATCATGGTCCTGCCGCGCGACGCGACCCCGATCGACTTCGCCTACGCAGTGCACTCCGACGTCGGCAACCGCTGTGTGGCGGCCAAGATCGACCGTCAGTTGGCACCGCTGTCGGTGCGCCTGCAAAGCGGCCAGACGGTGGAGATCGTCACCTCCCCCGGCGCGCGCCCCAACCCGGCCTGGTTGTCCTTCGTGGTCACCGGCAAGGCCCGTACCGGCATCCGCCACTGCCTGAAGTCGATGCAGTCCGAGGAGGCCCGCACCCTGGGCGAACGCCTGCTGGAGAAGGCGCTGGAGTCGCTGGACACCAGCCTGCCGCGGATCTCGCCGGCACGCCTGGACCAGATGCTGGACGCGATGCAGCTGAAGGACCTGGACGCACTGCTGGTCGACATCGGCCTGGGCAACCGCATGGCCTCGCTGGTCGCCCGCCAGATGGCCGGCAGGGACGCCCCCGAGCCCGCGGCCGACGAGGCACCCACCACCCTCGCGGTCAGCGGTACCGAGGGCCTGGTGCTGAACTACGCCCGGTGCTGCCACCCGATCCCGGGTGACCCGATCATCGGCCAGCTGAGCGCCGGCCGCGGCCTGGTGGTCCACCGGGAAAACTGCCGCAACGTCCTGCACGAAAGCCGCGACCGCAGCGACCGCACCATCACGCTGGAATGGTCGCACGAGCCCTCGCTGCAGTTCACCGCCGCGGTGCGCACCCGCACGGCCAACCGCCGCGGGGCCCTGGCCGACATGGCTGCGGTCATCGCCGACCATGGCTCCAACATCGAGCACATCTCCTTCAACGAGCAGGATGGCCACTCCACCGCGATGACCTTCCTGCTGACCGTGCGCGATCGCCAGCACCTGGCCCAGATCATGCGCGGTCTGCGCCGCCTGACCGACGTCCTGCGCATCTCGCGCCAGCGCGGCTGACGCCCGAGACCTCGGCCGCACCGCCCGCCGGAGCGCGGGCTTCTTGCAGTTGCCCCCGCCGCGACGGAACATCGGGCCATGATCCTCGACATCCTCAGGCAGACGCTGAGTGTCGCGTTGACGGCGGCGCCCTGGCTGCTGCTGGGCCTGCTCGCGGCCGGCGGCGTCAAGGCACTGATTCCGGAGGCTGCCCTGCAGCGCTGGCTGGGCGGCTCGGGCATTCCCGCCACCGCGCGGGCCGCCGTGGTCGGCGCCCCCCTGCCCCTTTGCTCCTGCGGGGCCATCCCGACCGCGCTGGCCCTGCACCGCGGCGGGGCCGGGCGGGGCCCCACCACCGCCTTCCTGATCGGCACGCCGGGCGTCGGCGTCGACTCGCTCGCCATCAGCTATGCCCTGCTGGGCCCCATGATGGCCGTGGCCCGGGCCCTGGGCGCCATTGTCACGGCCATCACCACAGGCCTGCTGGTGGGCCGCACCCGCGCCGCGACCGAGCGTCCGGACCCACCGCGGGGCGAACCGGACAGCTGCGGCGGATGCTGCGGGACCGCCGACGGCTGCGCCACACCCGAGGCCCCGGAGCGTTTGTCCGCACGGCTGCGCGCGGGCCTCGCCTATGCCTTTGGCGGCGTGCTCGACGATATCCGCCTGTGGCTGGTGATCGGCCTGCTGGTCGCCGGCGCCCTGCTCGCCCTGGTCCCGCCGGCCACGCTGGCCGCCTGGGGATCGGGCCTGCCGGCCATGCTCGTAATGGCCGTCATCGGCATCCCCATGTACCTCTGCGCGACCGCCGCAACACCGATCGCCGTGGGCCTGATCGCGGCCGGGGTCTCCCCCGGCACCGTGCTGGTGTTCCTGCTGGCCGCACCGATCACCAGCCTGGCGACCCTGGGCGTGTTTCGCCGCGAACTGGGCACGCCGGCGCTATTGCTCTACCTGACCGGTATCGCGGTCACCACCATCGCGCTGGGGCTCGCCCTGGACGCCGGACTCGCCCACACCGGGGTCGACGTCGCCACGCAGATGGGCACCGCCGGCGAGATGCTGCCCGCCTGGCTCGAGTGGAGCACCCTGGTCATCCTGATCGTCCTGGCCACACCGGTCCTGCGCCGATGGCTGGACCGTCTGATCCCTCACCCACAACCCCGGAGCGCGTGATGTCCAATCGTTCCATCGGACTCGATGGCCCCCTGTATGACTACCTCCTGGAGCACTCGCTGCGCGAGCAGGAGATACTCGCCGAGCTGCGTGCCGAGACCGCGAACCTGCCCGAGGCCAACATGCAGATCGCCCCGGAGCAGGGCCAGTTCATGGCGCTACTGGCGCGGCTCATGGGGGCGCGGCGCTATCTGGAGATCGGGACCTTCACCGGCTACAGCGCGCTGGCCATCGCGCTGGCCCTGCCGGAGGACGGCACGGTCGTTACCCTGGACAAGAGCGCGCAGTGGACCACCACGGCCCGGCGCTACTGGGAACGCGCCGGGGTCAGCGGTCGCATCCGGCTCGAGCTGGGCGAGGCCGGCAACACGCTGCAGGCACTGGAGGCCGAAGGCGAGACTGGCCGCTTCGACCTGGCCTTCATCGACGCGGACAAGACCGGCTACCCCGACTACTTCGAGCACTGCCTGCGCCTGGTCCGTGCCGGCGGCCTGATCCTGGTCGACAACACCTTGTGGCATGGCAGCGTCGCCGACCCGGACGACACGCGCGAAGACACCCGCGCGATCCGCGCCTTCAACGATGCCCTGCACCACGACGAACGCATCGACCTCTCGCTGGCCCCCATCGGCGACGGCCTGACCCTCGCCCGCCGCCGCTGAACCAGCCGCAAGTCTCGATTCACCACAGAGAACACGGAGGACTCAGAGAAGGGCTTCAAGGCTCAAAAATCAAGGGCCTGTTGATTCACCACGAAGCGCACGAAGGCACGAAGAAAATCCTTTTGTTGTAAGCGTTCCTGGTGGCGAACGGCTTTGTTCCAGCCCGCGGGTCATCCTGAACAATTATCCCGCCCCCCTTGTCCTTCTCCGTGATCTCTGTGCCCTCTGTGGTCGAACCGCTGTTGCCCTCGCCCTTCTTCGTGCCTTCGTGCACTTCGTGGTGAATATTCTTTTCCCTGCGCATATCCTCCACGAAGCGTTACAGGCAGAGGCCGCTGTCGGCGAGGCCGCGGCGGCAGATGGCCCGGCGTTCCACCGTGCGCACCACCCAGCCGGCCTCCGCCTGCTCCAGCTCCAGGCGGAATTCGTAGGCCTCGACGGCATCATCACGCAGCCCGGTCAGGCGGACCTCCGCGCGTTCCGGGCGCGGCTGGTCGATCTCCAGCCCCGCGTAGTCGACGGCCAGGCCGGATTTCCAGCCACTGGCCGCGAACCACTCCATCACCGCGGAACCCGGCATCACCCTCGGCTCAAGCGATGGCACCGCCTGGGCCTCGAAGGCCGTCGGCGCGGGTTCCCATCCTTCGGGCAACCCCGAGGACGTGCCGTCATCGCCCGGATCCGGGGTCGACGTGGCGCAACCCGCCAGAAGCAGCGCCAGCACACCCCCTGCAACCTGCCTTCTCCAGTACATCACGTGGACTGCCTCGCAAATCATCCGCTCCCTGGAAACATACCGGAGCGCGAAACGTCCTACCATGAGAGATCAACATCATTGGTCAGCCGCCCCGCGGCACCCCGGAGGACCCGACATGAACCTGCTCGAACTGCGCCCCATCCTGCTCGCCGGGCTGTGCGGTCTGATGCTGGCCGCAAGCCCCCTGTATGCCGCCGATCACGATACCCACGCAGGGGACGAACCCACGGCCAGCGACGAATCGGATGCCGCCATGGAGGACGATGCCACCGCCAGCGAGATGGAGGAACTGCGCGAGTCCTGGGCCGAGACCCGCGAGGAACTCCAGGAGGAAGGCGAGGAGGCCGGCGAGGCCACCCGCTCCCGTACCCGCGAGACCCTGGACGCGATGGACCGCGAGCTGAGCCGCCTGGGCAACAACATCCGCGAGGGCTGGGACGACCTGAGCGACGCCACCCGCGAGCGCCGCGAACGCGCCTATGACGGCCTGGTCGAGGAACGGGACCGCCTGGCCGAATGGTCGGGCGAGATGCGCGAGCGCTCCTCCGGCGCCTGGGGCGGGGTGCGCGATGGCGCCCGCGACGCCTGGGGCGGCATCCGTGACGGCTCGCGCAAGGCCTGGGGCTCGGTACGCGACGCCTTCCGCGGGGACGACGCGCCGGCCGACGGTGCCGGCGAGCCGGACGTTCAGGACTGATGCCGGGCCCGCGTACCCACCGCGCCGGCTTCGCCGGCGCGGTACTGTTCCTGTCCGCTGCCACGCTGGCGGGCTGCGACGGATTCGGCGGGGCCTCCGGCACCCCTGAACACCTGGAACGCACCACCGACCCGGAGATCCTGCAGCGCGGGGAACGGCTTTATCAGGAGCACTGCATCGCCTGCCACGGAGCCCAGCGCGAGGGCGCCGAGAACTGGCGCCAGCGCAACCCGGACGGCACCTTGCCACCGCCCCCGCTGGATGGCAGCGCCCACACCTGGCACCACCCCTACTGGCAGCTGAAGGACATGATCCGTTATGGCGCCGAGGCGCGCGGCGGCGCCATGCCCAGCTTCGAGGACACCCTGTCGGAGGAGGACGTCGAGGCGATCATCGCCTGGCTGCAGTCACACTGGCCGGACGAGATCTTCGAGGCCTGGAAACGCTACGACCGCAACCATCCCACCCAGGCGGACTGGGAGGAGGCCATGGGCGAACCCTGGGTCACCCACCCCGCCGACTGATGCGCCGCATGCGCCGGGGCCCTACAATGCGCACGGAATGGCACGGGACTCGGAGGCGTCTTCCGGATGAGACGCCTCCGCGTGTACCGGCTGGCAAGGGAAACACTGGTTAATGTCCACACTCGCGTTGGCACCCCAGATTTCCCGAGGCTAGGCGCGGTACGCAGCCGGGAGTGGTTCTACCGGCAAGGGACGCAGCGCACCATAACGGCCGGGAGTGGCCCATGCAGTACACCCAGACGCGCAGGCCTCGGACGCGCACAATTTGCCTCGCCCACGGGGGGTGCGCGTGAACCGACGCGCGCGCGACTTCGCGACGGATAGCGAACGGGATCGCCTGCAGACCCTGGTCGAGCAGGAACGCGCGGCTCGCCGCCGCGCCGAGACGCTGGCCGAGACCCGGCTGCAGGACGTTTACGCGAAGCAGCAGCAGATCGAGCTGCTCAACACCATTGCCTCCACCGCGAACCAGTCCGACTCCATCGCGCATGTACTGCGCGCGGCGCTGGCCGCGATCGGACGCTACCTGGACTGGCCGGTGGGGCATGCCTACCTGGCCCGACCGAACCAACACAGTGGCCACAGCCAGCTAGACCCCACCGGCATCTGGCATCTCGCCTCTGCTGAGCCCTTCACCGCCTTTCGCGACAGCACCGAGAACACGAGCTTCGGCCCCGGCGAGGGGCTGCCCGGCCGTGTGCTGGACCACGGCGAGCCCGCGTGGATCGAGGATCTCGCGGCGGACGACAACTTCCCGCGCGCGCCTCAGGCAACGGCCAGCGGCCTGCGCTCCGGCTTCGCCTTCCCGGTCATGGTCGGCCACGAGGTGGCCTGTGTCCTCGAATTTTTCGCCACCGAGCCCACCACCACCGATCCCGATCTGCTATGGCTGATGTGGCAGATCGGGGTCCAGCTGGGCCGCGTGATCGAGCGCAACCGGCACGAGGAGCGCCTGCTCCACAACGCTTCGCACGACCAGCTGACCGGGCTTCCCAACCGGCGCCTGTTCCACGACCGGCTGGCCCATGCCATCGCCCGCGCCACGCGCGAACCCTTCAACCTGTTCGCGGTGCTGTTCGTGGACATCGACCGCTTCAAGGTCGTCAACGACAGCCTGGGACACCCGGCCGGCGACGAACTGCTGGTGCGCGTCGGGCAGCGCCTGCTGAGCGCGCTGCGCCAGAACGACACCGTCTCGCGCCCCAAGGGCGACGAGGCCAACCGTCCGGACGACACCCTGGCACGCCTGGGCGGCGACGAATTCACCATCCTGCTGGAGGGCCTGAACGAACCGGTGGATGCCCTGCGCGTCGCCGAACGCCTGCAGGCCGTGCTGCACGAACCCTTCTCCATCGCCGGCCAGGATGTCTACGTCACCGTCAGCATCGGCATCGCCACCCGGCCCTACGGCCACAGCTGCCCGGCCCGCGAGACCGTCGCGCCGGACGACCCGGCCCGCCCGGCCACCCCGGACGACCTGATGCGCGAGGCCGACATGGCGATGTACCGCGCGAAGTCACTGGGCAAGGCGCGCTGCGAGTTCTGCGACCCGGGCATGCAGACCCAGGCCCTGCAAAGCCTGGCGCTGGAGACGGACCTGCGCCATGCGGTGGAACGCGGCGACTTCCGGGTCCACTTCCAGCCGATCATGTCGCTCGGCGAGGACCGCATCACCGGCTTCGAGGCCCTGGTACGCTGGGAGCGCAATGGCGAGCTGGTGCCGCCCGACCACTTCATTCCCATCGCCGAGGATACCGGGCAGGTCCACCTGATCGACATGCTGGTGTTCTACACCGCCTGCCGGCAACTGGTGCAGTGGAACCAGGACTTCCCGGGCGCCCCGCTGACCATCAGCACCAACCTCTCCGCCCGCCAGCTCACACGACCGGAACTGGTCGACGAGGTGCAGACCATCCTGGAGGGCACGGGCATCCCGGCCGCGCAAGTGCGCCTGGAGATCACCGAGACGGCGACCCTCGGCAACCTCGACGAACTGATCGAGACCCTGCACCGCCTGAAGGCGCTGGGCGTCAGCCTGGCGATGGACGACTTCGGCACCGGCTACTCGTCGCTCAGCTACCTGCACCGCCTGCCGCTGGACATCCTCAAGATCGACCGCAGCTTCGTGGCCGGGCTGGATCGCGACGAATACAGTCAGCGCCTGGTGCAGACCGTGATCCACATGGCCCGCAATCTCGGGCTCGAGGCCGTGGCCGAGGGCGTGGAAAGCCACACCCACGCCGCCACGCTGCGCGCCCTCGGCTGCTCGCTGGCGCAGGGCTATTACTACTCGCCCCCGGTGGACGCGACACAGGCAACCGCCCTGCTCGGCGGGAAACTGCCGGCCCGGCCCGCCCACTGAGCCGGGGCTCCGGGAAACGCGCTCTGCCCGACCCGCGCGCGTTCGGTCAGACGGCGCGCGGCAACACCCCGCGCCGGCGTGCCAGCACCTGGCGCACCACCAGCTTTTCCAGTTCCACGATCACGAACACCGCCAGGCCAAAGGCCAGGATGCGCGCCCAGTCGTCCGCGCCGATGGCGGTGGTCCCGAACAGGGTGTGCATTACGGGCACGTAGGTGAACGCCAGCTGCAGCAGCACCAGGACCCCGATGGCCAGCCACATCGCGCGCGAGCGGAACAGCTCGCCGCCCGGCAGCACCGGTTGATGGATCAGACGCAGATTCAGCAGGTAAAAGGCCTGCCCGGCCACCAGGGTATTGATCGCCACGGTACGCGCGACCTCGTCGGCCACCCCGGCCAGGGTCTCCATGTAGACGAAATGCCCGAAGGTCCCGGCCCACAGCAGCAACGCCACGAACGGGATGCGCCAGAGCAGGAACCCGGACAACAGGGGCGTGTCCGGCGCCCGTGGCGGGCGCTGCATAACACCCGGCTCGGCCTTCTCGAAGGCCAGCGCCATGGCCAGGGTCACCGAGGTCACCATGTTGACCCACAGCACCTGCACCGGGGTCAGCGGCAACGCCAGCCCCATCAGGATCGCCATCATGATGGTCAGCGACTGCCCGGCATTGGTCGGCAGCATATGCAGGATGGCCTTGCGGATGTTGTCGTAGACCGTCCGGCCCTCCTCCACCGCATGCGCGATGGAGGCGAAATTGTCGTCCGCCAGGACCATCTCGGAGGCCTCCTTGGCCGCCTCGGTCCCCTTGCCCCCCATGGCCACGCCAACATCCGCCCGCTTCAGCGCCGGGGCATCATTCACCCCGTCGCCGGTCATCGCCACGATACGCCCGCCCTGCTGCAGGGCACGCACCAGGCGCAGCTTGTGTTCCGGCGAGGTCCGCGCAAAGACGTCCGTACGCTCCGCGGCGCCGGCCAGCGCCGCCTCGTCCAGGGCATCCAGCTCGTGACCGGACCGCGCCTCGGCCTCGCGGCCCAGGCCCAGCTGCTCGCCGATCGCCCGGGCGGTCGCCAGGTGGTCGCCGGTGATCATCTTGACGTCGATCCCCGCCGCGCGGCACTCAGCCACCGCGCGGATCGCCTCGTCGCGTGGCGGGTCGATGATCCCCAGCAGGGCGAGCAGGGTAAAACCGCCAGCCTCGACATCATCGAAACGCAGCTCGCCGTGATCGGGTTCGGTGTCGCGCACGGCCACGGCCAGCAGGCGCTGACCGCGGGCCGCCACGGCCTCCATGGCGACGTGCCAGCGCTCGCCATCCAGCGCCTCGCGGGTCTCGCCATCTACCTGCTGCTCGCTGCAAAGCTCCAGCACGCGCTCGGGCGCCCCTTTCAGGAAGATGCGGGCGTGACCGTCGTGGTCGTGGTGCAGGGTCGCCATGTAGCGATGATCCGACTCGAACGGGATCACGTCGGTGCGCGGCAGGCGTTCGCCTTCCAGGCGCGGGTCCAGCCCGGCCTTTTGCGCCAGCGTAATCAGGGCGCCCTCGGTCGGGTCGCCCTCCATCACCCAGTCGCCATCCTTCTGGTAGAGCCGGGCGTCATTGCACAGCAGCCCCGCCCGCAGCACCTCGCGCAACAGCGGGTCCTCGTCCGGGTCCAGATCCCGTTCCTCCTCGGAGAACTGCCCCTGCGGCGCATAGCCCACGCCGCTGACGAGGATCTCCCGGGTGGCCGTGCGCAGCGTCTGCGCCGTCATCTCGTTACGGGTGAGCGTGCCGGTCTTGTCGGAACAGATGGCCGAGACCGACCCCAGGGTCTCGACCGCCGGCAGGCGCCGGATGATCGCATTGCGCCGCGCCATCTTCTGCACCCCAATGGCCAGCGCGATGGTCATGATGGCGGGCAGGCCCTCGGGGATGGTGGACACCGCCAGGCTCGCCGCCGCGAGGAACATCTCGTCCAGCGGATAGCTGCGCACCCAGTAACCGAAGGCGAAGGTCGCCGCCGCGATGACCACGATCACGGCCGCCAGCCAGTGACCGAACTGTTCCATCTGCCGGACCAGCGGCGTCTCCAGCCCCTCGACCTCGCCGAGCATGGTGGAGATGCGTCCGATCTCGGTATGCTCGCCGGTGGCCACGACAACGCCCGCACCGCGGCCAAAGGCCACCAGCGTCCCGGAGAAGGCCATGCCGCGCCGGTCCCCAAGGTCGACCTCCCGTTCCACCGTGGCGGTATCCTTCTCGACCGCCACCGACTCGCCGGTCAGGACCGCCTCTTCCAGGCGCAGGTTCTTGGTCTCGAACAGCCGCAGGTCGGCGGGCACCCGGTCACCGGCCTGCAGGTGCACGATATCGCCGGGCACCAGCTCCTCGGCCGGGATCTCGCGACGCTCGCCTGCGCGCGTTACCACCGCGCGCGGGGACAGCATGCGACGGATGGCATCCAGGGCCTTCTCCGCCTTGCCCTCCTGGACGAACCCGATCAGCGTATTGATCAGGACCACGGCCAGGATCACGCCGGTATCCACCCAGTGCCCGAGCAGCGCCGTCCCCAGCGCCGCGACCAGCAGGATGTAGATCAGTACGTTGTGGAAATGGCGCAGGAAGCGCCGGACTACGCCCGCCCGCTCCGGCGGACGCAACTGATTGGGGCCAAAGTGCGCCAGACGTTCCTCGGCCACAACCGCCGACAGCCCCTCGCGGGCGGAGCCCCAGTGCTCCAGCGCATCATCCGCGGACCGGCTGTGCCAGGCGGGGGTCTCCCGGTTGTCACCCGGATCGGTAGGGTCGGGGGTATCGGTCATGGGCAACGCCCTGCTGTGTCAACGTCGCCCTATCGTCGCCCGGCGCCCGGGGGCCGGCAAGGCCCCGGACGCCGGGCAACCCGCCGGATCAGAACTGCATGCCCACCTTGCCCATCACGCGCATGTTGTCGGCATCGGCGCGACGGCCGTCGAAGCGGTCACTCTCGGTGAACTGGTAACGCGCCTCCAGCCCCAGAAACCACTGCCGGTCCAGCTGGTACTTCAGGCTGCCACCCAGCTGGGCCGCCCACAGGCCATTGCGGTCGTCATCCAGCTTGGCCCGCACGTAGCCGATGCCGGGACCAAAGCCCAGCGACAGCCGTTCGTTCGGCTCGAACATCCAGTGGCTGTTCACCTCGGCGCTGGTCATCTTGAGCGGGTCGTCGCTGTAACGGCTCACGCTCAGATGATGGCGCAGCACGCCGGTGGCCGGCTGGAACAACTGACAGTTGGCGCCGATCTCGACCCCGTAGGCACCATCGCTGCTGGCATCCGACAGGTCCGGCGAGACTACACCGCCCAGCAGTGCCACGCTGGGCTCCATGCCGCGATCCACCGCACTGGCCTGGGCCACCGGCATGGCCGCCAGCGCCCCCAGGGCGAACATCACCATCGTCTTACGGTACTGCATCGGGCACCTCCTGATTCGAATGAATAAGAAAACTCTAATGGTAGACCAGCCTGACGCGATCTTCATCACATCAGGCAGGACCCGGCGCTCGACATGGAATTTTTCCCGGCCCCGGTGCATCCCCTCTGCCGAACCACGATCGCCGGAAGGCTTCGGGGATCCCCGCAAAAATCGAGGGAACCCTCAAGGGCCCGAGGGCTCGAAGGGGTTGAGCCCGCACGTATCCAGCGTGCGTCGTTCGCTCCAACTGGCAACAAGAAGAACCATCCATTCAGAAAGCAAACGGAGGACCTCATGTCCGATCAACCGAATGCGAACCGTCGTAAGTTCCTGCGCCAGGCATCCGCTGCCGTGGCGGCCATCCCGGTCGTCAGCATGGTGGGCATCTCCTCGGCCAAGGCCGATACGAAAGCCGAAGACGGCCACGCCCACAACTACGTGAACGATGCGGCCGACGCCGACCACGCGGACTACTCCGAAGGCGAGAAGTGCAAGAACTGCGCCTTCTGGGGCGGAGGTGATGACCAGTGGGGTCAGTGCTTCCACGCCGACTTCCAGGGCGTTCAAGTGAACGCCGACGGCTGGTGCGACGAATACGTCGGAGCCTGATCCCGGCCCGCATATCCGGTCCGCGCCCGCGGGCCGGATACCCCCTCTCATGTCCCTCCCCGGCCATGGCTTGCATCCCCGCCACACAACCCCGCAAGCTAGACACCTGATTTCGTAGACCGGCTCCGGCGGGCTCCGCCCTGTGGCCGAAAGGAAACTGCGTGTCCGACCCATTGACCCGGCTGACCCGCATCCCCGCCGGTAAGGCACCCTCCAATGCGAGCGGCTGCCACTGATGGATCTCTCGCTCGCCGGATTCACCGTCCTGTACCTGGTCTATGGCCTGGCCTTCTTCTCCCTTGGCGTAGTCGCTTTCGTCCTGCCCCGCGGGGACGGATCCCTGCCGTTCGCCCGACATTTCTGGCTGCTGGGTCTGTTCGGCCTGATCCATGGCGCCTACGAATTCCTCCAGGCCGCGGGCTTGCACTATCCGGCGGCGCGCGACCCGTGGCTCAATGCCACCTGGCAACTGCTGTCCTACCTGCCGCTTCTGGAGTTCGGGCGCCGCGCCCTGCTCGCGAGTCCATCGCGCCTGCGCCTTGACGCCCTGTGGCTTTATCCGCTGATCGCCGTCGCGGTGCTCCTGCTCGTCGGTATGGCCGAGGACCCGGCGCGCGGGCTGGCCAATGGCGGGCGCTACCTGGTCGGCCTTCCGGGGGCCGTACTGTCCGGCCTGGCGTTCTTGCTTCTGCTGCGGGGGTCCCTCCAGCGCACCGCCGACGCCGACGATCATGCCAGCCAGTACCCGGCCCTGGCCGTCCTCGCCCTGGCCTTCCTCGGGTACGCCCTGATCACGCCGTTTCCGGGCACTGTCGACCCGGCTCTGCCCGAGTGGCTGCCGACCCATGCCGACTTCCTGGAGGCAAGCGGACTACCGGTGCAACTGCTGCGCATGTTCGCCGCCCTCCTCGCCGTCATCGGGATGATGACCCTGACCCGCTCGCTGGGCACCCAGCAGGGCGACGACTTGCTGCGGGTACTCGACACCATCGACGGCTTCGTCTATCGCTGCCGCAACAACCCGAACTGGGACGTGATCAACGCCGAGGGCGCCCTGGAGGAGCTCACCGGCTACTCGCGCGAAAGGTTCTTCGCCGAACGCCTCAGCTTCAACGATCTGGTGCACCCTGAAGACCGCGACCGGGTCTGGCGCGAGGTATCCGAGGGATTGCAGCGGACCGGCCAGTACCAGATCCAGTGGCGCCTGATCGGACGCAATGGCGGGGAGCGCTGGGTGTTCGAGCGCGGCGCCGGGATCTTCGACGATCGCGGGCGCCTTAAGTACTTGCAGGGGCATGTTATCGATGCCGACGAACTGGTCACCACCGGCGAGACCCTGCGGGCCCGGACCGACGAACTGGAATCCTTTCGCTCGACCCTGGACCTGACTCTGGACGCGGTCTTCCTGTTCGACGTCGAGACCCTGCGCTTTATCTATGTCAATCAGGGCGCGGTGGACCAGACCGGCATCCCGCGCGAGGAACTGCTCGAACTCCACCCCTATGACATCAAGCCGGACTACCCCGAGCCCCGCTTTCGTCAGCTGATCGAGCCGCTGCGCCGCGGCGAGCGTGACCAGTTCCGCTTCGAGACCAGCCATCGCCATCGCGACGGCTTCGAGGTACCGGTCGAGATCTCCCTGCAACTGGTCGCCCCGCGCGGCGAGACCGCACGCTACGTGGCGATCTCGCACGACATCACCCAGCGCAAGCGCAACGAGGAGGCCCTGCTCCAGGCCCTGTCCGAACTGGAAGCCTCGCGCGACGAGCAAACGCGCCTGCTGGAACTGACCCGGCGGGAGCAGGGGCGCATGGCCGCGCTGCTCTCGGCGATGAGCATCGGCATCCTGTTCGAGGACCGCGAGGGCCGGGTGGAATACGTAAACCCGGCCTTCCGGCGCATGTGGGCCATCGGCAGCGAGGTGGAACTGGTGGGTCGTCCCTCGCGCGAGGTACTGGAACATTCCACCCACCGCTTCGCGCGGCCGGATCACGCCTCGCGCCACGTGCTGCACGTGCTGGATACCCACGAGATCAGCGAACGCTTCGAGGTCGACCTGTACGACGGGCGCATCCTCACCCAGGTCTCCTACCCCGTCCACGACACCGACGAGCGTTCCATCGGTCGACTGTGGCTGTACGAGGACGTGACCCACGAGCGCCAGACCGCCCAGCAACTGGTCTACCTCGCAGAACACGACGCGCTGACCGGCCTGTACAACCGCCATCACTTCCAGAAACGCCTGGAACACGTGATCCACAGCGAGCGGCGGCGCAACGGGCGCTTCGCCCTGCTGTACTTCGATCTCGACGAGTTCAAGACCATCAACGACACCTTCGGCCACCGGGCCGGGGATACCGTGCTGGTGCGCGCCGCCGGCGAGATCGCCGCGCTGGTGCGCAGTCAGGATATCTTTGCCCGCCTGGGCGGCGACGAGTTCGCGATCCTGGTGGATCGCGAGTCGGAGCAGGAGCCGATCGAACTGGCCGAACGCGTGGGCCGCGCGATCTCGGCGATCCCGTTCCGCTTCCGCGGCCAGAACTACCGGCTCACCGCCAGCATCGGCATCGCCCACTTTCCGGAGCATGGCGACAACGTCGAGGACCTGGTGGCCCACGCCGACACCGCGATGTACCAGGCGAAGGACCTGGGCAAGAACACCTGGGCGGTATTCGACCGCAGCCGCAACACCGCCGAGCACATGCTGGAGCGGATGTCCTGGAGCCAGCGCATCGGCACCGCGCTGGAGCAGGGACACTTCGAGCTGCATTACCAGGGGATCTACGCGGTCGGCGATGGCCACCTGCACCACATGGAGGCCCTGGTGCGCATGCGCGACCCGGCGTCCCCGGAGGAAATCGCCATGCCCGGCCAGTTCATCCCGATAGCCGAGAAGACCGGGCAGATCCTCGACATCGATCGCTGGGTGATCCGCGAGAGCATCCGCCGACTGGCCGGGGACCCGGCCATCCCCGGGATCGCGATCAACATCTCCGGGCGCAGCTTCGACGAACCGGGACTGCCGCAATACATCGCCCAGCAGCTGGAACAGCAGGGGGTCGAACCGCGACGGCTGATCATCGAACTGACCGAGACCGCGGCGGTCTCCGAGATGCAGGATGCCCAGCGCTTCATCGAGGCGTTGCAGCACACCGGCTGCACCGTCTGTCTGGACGACTTCGGATCCGGGTTCTCCACCTTCGCCTACCTCAAGTACCTGGGCGTGCAGATCCTGAAGATCGACGGCATGTTCGTGCGCGACCTGCCCAACAACCGCGACAATCAGGCCTTCATCCGCGCGATGGTCGACGTCGCCCGGGGCCTCGACAAGCAGACCGTCGCCGAATGCGTGGAAGACGGCCCGACCCTGGAGATGCTGGCCGAACTGGGCGTGGACATGGCCCAGGGCTACCACCTGCACCGCCCGTCACCGGAGCTCCCCACCGCCCGTACATGAACACTCCGAAGGGGTGCGCTCGCCCCCTCAGTCATCCGTGATGGGCAGATACTCGTCGCGGCCCGCGGCCGGCTCCTCGAAGCGAAACCCCACCCCCGCAGGGGCGACCCGGAACACGCCCCGCGCGCGGACCCAGCCCTGATCCAGCACCGTGGCATCCACCCGTTCGAACAGCCGCTGCAGTGCGCGCGCGGTCGCGGCGCGGCGGGCGTAGTCCAGCCCGTGACGCCCCCAGGCCTCGCGCGCGCCCGCCGCGAGCCCCCAGCCCGTCGCCACGAACCCGGCAAGCCACAGCGCGCGCAGGACACCGTCACCCCACTGCGCGCGCAGTTGGGCCATGCCGGCGCGCGTGTCCGAGGCCGCCTCCACCGCCGTCACCAGGGACGCGGGCAGCAGTTCGCGCCAGTCGCCGCTTTCGAAGGCCCCCGGCAGCAGGTCCTCGTCGATGATCTGCACGAAGTCCGGCACCGGATCGGAGCCAGTACGTTCCGCCAGCTGAATCAGCGCCCCCGCCTCGTCGGTATAACCGGACAGGGCGAAACCGCACAGGTGATGGTCGACGATGTCATGCACGAACACCGAGGTCGGGATACGCTCGCCGGTATACGGGGTCGCCGCGATGACGTCCGCGCCACGCCCCGGCAGATCCAGCTTCCAGCCACGCACACCAAAGTCATCCTCCCAGATGTCCGCGTACTCCGCGGGAATGGATACGCCGGCGGCGTCAGTGGCTGCATGCATGTCGGGAATTCGGGACATCGGCTTGGGCCCTCCTGGACGATTGCTCCTTGCACTTTACCGACCGGTCAACTAGTGTGCAAAGGCATGACAGCGCCCCCAACCCCAACCCCGACCCACCGGGCCCGCGTCGACAGCCGCGACGCACTCTTGAGGGCTGCGCGCGAACTGATCGTCGGTCGCAGCTACAGCGCCGTCGGCATTGCCGAGATCTGTGCCCATGCCGGCGTGCGCAAGGGCAGCCTGTACCACTTCTTCCCCGGCAAGGAGGCGCTCACCCTGGCGATGCTGGACGCCCTCTACGCCGACTTCGAGCGCGAGGTGCTGATCCCGGGGCTCGCCGGCGCCAACGGCCTGCACGCCCGGATCGAGGCGTTCGTCCATGCGATCCACGCCTTCGAGACCCGCATGCAGGCGGAATCCGGCCAGCTGCCCGGCTGCCCCTTCGGCAACCTGGCCGTGGAGATGGGGACCCACAACGCGACCCTGCGCCGGGCGATTCGGGGGCACCTGGACGCCGTCACCGCCCATTTCCGTTCCGTATTGGACGAGGCCGTTCAGGACGGCGAACTACCCGGCGATACCAACACCGAGGCGCTGGCCGAACAGTGGCTGGCCCTGATGGAAGGGATCCTGGTGATGGCCAAGGCCGACCAGGACCCGGCGACGGTTCTGCGCCTGGGCCCGGCGCTGGTCACACTCCTGACCCACCCGCCCCCGGAGGTACCCCATGCGCGATGAACGCTTCCCCCTGCACGACGCCGCTAGCGCCCCGGAGGCGCAAGCCGTATTCGACCGAGCCGAACAAACCTTCGGCATGGTCCCCAACCTGATCTGCAAGATGGCCAGCGCGCCGGCCCTGGCCGAGGCCTACCTGGCGCTCCACGACCTGCTGCAGAAGACGTCGCTGAGCCCCACCGAACAGGGCGTCCTGCTGCTGACCGTCAGCCGCTACCACGAATGCGACTACTGCATGGCCGCGCACAGCATGACGGGTCGCATGACCGGCGTACCCGACGACATCATCGCCGCGCTGCGCGAGGACCGCGTGATCGGGGACCCCAAACTGGAGGCCCTGCGCCAGTTCACCCGCGCCATGCTCGAACAGCGCGGCTGGGTTGACGAGCCCACCCAGCAGGCCTTTCTGGACGCCGGGCACACTCCCGCGCAGATGCTGGAGGTCATCCTGGCGATCGGCCTGAAGACCCTGTCCAACTACACCAACCACATCGCCGGCACCCCGGTCGACACGCCCATGGCCAGCGAACGCTGGAGCGCAACCGCGCGTTGACCGCGCATGCCGTAGCCGATGATGCGATTGCGGCATGCACCGCGCAGCGGCAAGGTAGGGCCTCGCTCCCGACCGCCAGCCCGCCTGCATGCCGCCACGCTCGCGCATCCTCCTGCTCTCCGCCTACCGGGCCGACAGTCACGCCGCCTGGGTCGACTGGCTGACCACGACCTTCGGTCAATTCGACTGGGAGGTGCAGGAACTGCCCGGGCGGCACTTCCGCTGGCGCATCCGCGGCAACCCGGTCTCCTGGCTGGACCGGCTCGCGGGCGTGGAGGCCGATGCGGTCATCGCCACCTCAATGGTGGACCTGGCCACCTTGCGCGGCCTGCATCCGTCACTCGCCCGGCCACCCACGCTGTACTACGTGCACGAAAACCAGTTCGCCTACCCGGTCGGCCGCGACCAGGTGGATTCCGTGGAGCCCCAGATGGTGCAGATCTACGCGGCACTGGCGGCGGACCGCGTGGCCTTCAACTCCGCCTTCAACCGCGACTCGTTCCTGGATGGCATGGACGCCCTGCTCTCGCGGATGCCGGATCATGTCCCTGAAGGCCTGCGCACCCGGCTGCAGGCACGCAGCGAGGTCCTGCCCGTCCCGGTCGCGCCACCCGCCGCGGCGGACAACCCGCGCGATCCGCGCCTGATCCTGTGGAACCACCGCTGGGAGTACGACAAGGCGCCGGAGGTGTTCGTCGAGGCGCTGCTAAGGCTGCGGGAGGCCGGCGTGGACTTCCGGCTCGCCCTGCTGGGGGCGCGGCCCGCGCAGCCCCCCGAGGCCCTGCAGCGGCTGCGCGCCACCCTCGGTGACCGCATCGTGGCGGATGACAAGCTGCCGCGCCGGGAATACGAAGACCTGCTGGGCCGCGCGGGCATCGTCGTCAGCACCGCCCTGCACGAGTTCCAGGGACTCGCGGTACTGGAGGCCACGGCCGCCGGGGCGACGCCACTGGTCCCGGATGCCCTGGCCTACCGCGAGCAATATCCAGACACTTGCCGCTATCCCGCCGGCGATGGCGCGGCCCTGACCGAGCGCCTGCGACATTGGCTGCAACAGGGAACGCCGCCGGCACCGGACGTGCGCGCCTGGCTGCCGGCTCGGCTGGAACCGCGCTGGCAGCAGGCGCTGGATGCACTGGTCTCGGGCAACGCCCGCCGGCCCGGGATCAGTCGCGCCTGACCACGATCCGGTCGGACGGGAGCTCGTCCTCGGCCACGAAGACCGGGCGGATCACGTCGCGGTAGTTGCGAATGCGCTGCACGTAGTACACCGGCTGGTAGCCGCGAGCGTAGCCGAAGCGCAGGTTCTGGTAGTAGCGCTCCTCGGTCAGCAGCGGCAGGGTCTCGCGCATGTCGGCCCAGCGATCCGGATCACGCCCCAGCTCGCGCGCCAGCCGGCGCGCATCCAGCAGGTGCCCGCGGCCGATGTTGTAGGCCGCCAGCGCCAGGTAGGTGCGGTCGGGCTCGTCAATGTCGTCGGGCAGCAGTTCGTGCTGGCGCTGCAGGTAGCGCGCCCCGCCGTCGATGCTCTGCACCGGGTCCAGGCGATCCACCCCCAGGGACTCGGCCGTGCGCTGCGTCAGCATCATCAGACCGCGCACACCGGTGGGGCTGCGCGCCTCCGGATCCCAGTGCGACTCCTGGTAGGCCAGGGCCGCCAGCAGATCGGCCGGCAGATCGGTGCGTTCGGCCGCCTCCTCGAAATACGGCCGGTACTGCGGCAGGCGGTCCTCGATGCGCCGGTTGAGCGCCCGCAGGTCGACAAAATCGAACTGATCGATGTAGGCGTAGTAGCGCTCGTCCACGAGTTCGCGCAGTTCCCGGCCGCCATCACCTTGCATCCAGTCGCCCGCCAGTTCAGCCAGCGCCTCCTGGTCCGGCTGTACGTACCAGCCCAGGGTGCGCGGCTCGGACAGATCGAAGGCAATGTCGAGATGCGGGAAGGAGCGGCGGTTGTAGCGCACGATATGCGAGTCGGCCACGGTGCAGTCGATCTCCTGCCGGGCGACCTGCGCCATCAGCCGCTCGGTACCGATCTCGCGGACCTCGAACCCGGCCGCTTCCGGAAGCACTTGCTCCAGGGTCTCCACGTAGCTGCTGCCGGCCGAGACCACCAGATCCACCGAGCCCAGGTCGTCCGCCGATTCAGGCATGGCATCGAAGTCGCGATGGCAGACCACCTGCTCGGTGATCTCCATGTACTCCGGGCCGCGTCGGAAGCGCTCGTCCCGCGAGGCGAGATGGGTCAGCCCCGCCGCGGCCATATGCGCCTCGCCAGAGGCCAGCGTCTCGAGCACACCGGAGACCGATTCGGCCATGACCCACTCCACCTGCCAGCCATGCGCCTGGGCAAAGCCCTCGACCAGATCATGCTCCGTGCCCGCCGCTTCCAGATGCTGGTCAAAGTACCAGGTGGTGGGCGCATTGCGGGTCACTACGCGCAGCGTGCCGGTCTCCTCCACCGGCGCCAGCCGCTCGCCGGCGCTGGCATTCGAGACCATCGAGTCGGATTGCCCGTCCTCGGCGCCACAACCCGCGAGCAGCGCCAGCAGCGCGGCGGGCAGCAGCGCGCGGCCCTGTCCGCGGGATGACGGGCGCCAGCCCGCGGAGCAGCGATCATTCGGTTCATGCATTCCGGTTTCCTTCCCGTCGACAGGCCGCGCGGATTGGCTGACCCCGTCCATGACGGATCCATGAATGTCCGATACAGAGACTAGGGTTTTGCGGAATGGTTCTCAAAAATACCCATAACGAAGGGGTTGCCATCCATTGCGGAGGCCACCGCTGATGGGCGGCCCAGCCGCGTGCCCTGTACAGTCGAACCCTTCGCCACCGTGCTTTTCGGGGAACGCAGCGACCTCGGCACACTCCAACACTCCGTTACCCGCAAGGAGCGCGACATCATGGCCATCGAATCCCTTCTCCTCCTCCTGCTCATCGGCGGCATCGCTGGCTGGCTCGCCGGACTGCTGGTGCACGGCTCCGGGCAGGGCATCCTGCTCAATATCGTGGTCGGCGTGATCGGGGCCTTCCTCGGCGGCTGGCTGTTCACCCAGCTCGGGGTCCAGGCCGGCGGGCTGATCGGCAGCCTCGCCGCCGCCACCGTCGGCGCCGTACTTCTGCTGGGCCTGCTCCGGCTGATTCACAAGGCCTGACCGATGACCCAGATCCTTGGAATCATCCTGCTGGTCGGGGGCCTGATCGCCGCTATTGTGGGCCTGCAGGATGCCTTCGGCATGCGTGAGCGCGCAGCGCGCCTGATCCTCGGCCGCTTTACCCGGCGCACCCTCGCGCTGCTGATCGGCGGCGGCATGGCCGCGCTGGTGGGCCTGATCCTGGTGACCTGACAGAAAAACGTGATGCGGTTGGCATCATCTCCCCGGAATCGGTAGTGTCCGCTGCGGGGAGTCCGCGCCGCGTGCGCCAGACCGACCGCGGCCTCCCTCCAGAACAAAACAACCAGGGGGAGACCGCATGACCTTGAAGCCTTCGCGCCGTCTGGCGCTTGCCGCCACAGTCAGCACCGTCCTGTTCGCCGCGCCCACCACGCTGATGGCGGCCGGGTTCTACATCCAGGAACAGGGGGTCTCCGGTCTCGGACGCGCCTATGCCGGAGAGGCCGCCATCGCCTCCGATGCCAGCACCATCTACTTCAACCCGGCCGGCATGACCCGCCTGGAACGCAACGAGGTGCAGGCAGGCGTGTATCTGCTGGCCCCCGAGGCCAAGGTCAGGCGCAGCAGCTCCACCATCAATGGAGCCCCGTACGAGGGCCGCGACGGCAACAACCCCTACGACCCGACCCCGATCCCCAACCTGTACTGGGCAGAGCAGTACTCCGAACGCGTCTGGCTGGGCTTTGGCCTCAGCGCGCCCTTCGGCCTGAAGAACGAATACAACGATGACTTCTTCGCCCGCTACGACTCGCTGGAATCCGACCTGCAGGTGCTGAACCTGCAGCCCAGCATCGCCTTCGACCTGACCGACCGCATCTCCATCGGCGGCGGCCTCGACCTGCAGTACGCCGACGCGACCCTGCGCAGCGCCATCCCCGGCGGCTTCCCGCCCACGCCCGCCAGCGATGGCGAATTCAAGCTCGAGGGCGACAACTGGGATATCGGCTTCAACATCGGGATGCTGTTCGATCTGGGCGATGACACCCGCCTCGGCATCCATTACCGCGACGGCATAACCCACACCCTGAGCGGCACGGCGACCATCACCGAGCCCGCGGGCGGGCCTGTCTCCGTGCTGCCCGGGCAGGCCGACCTGAAGCTGCCTGATATCGCCTCCATCGGCATCCGCCACCGCTTCAATGACCGCTGGACCGGCCTGGCTCAGTACACCTGGTTCAACTGGTCGAACTTCGACGAGATCCGCATCCAGCTGCCGCAGGGCAACGAACAGGTGCTGGAACAGAACTACCGCAACAGCTACGCCCTGGCGGTCGGAGCCGAGTACGAAATGAACCCGCGCTGGACCCTGCGCGGCGGCATCCAGTATGACCAGACCCCGACCCAGACCGACGGCCGCAGCACACGCACTCCGGATGGCGACCGCACCTGGTTCTCCATCGGCGCCACCTTAACCAGCAGTGACCGCTTCACCTTCGACTTCGGCTACAGCTACATCCACATCGGCAGCGAGGACCTGGACGTCACCCGGGGCTTCGATTCCAGCGGGGATGGACAGGCGGATACCTTTGTGAACATGCAGGGCACCACCAAGGGCCACGTCCACGTGCTGTCGGCCGCCATGCGCTACCACTTCTAGGGAAACGCTGATTGAATCGCACGTCCGCGTTGGTGCCCCCTGTTTTCCGAGACAAGGCGCGTCGTGCAGCGGGTAGTGGTTCTACCCGCAAACGGCGCAACGCAGGATCGGGGAACAGGGGGCACCAACCCCGCAACTCATTGAAAGCAGGGGCTCGGCCGCTTTTGCGCGCGCACGGCGTTGCGGTTCCCTTGTGCAGAATGACTGCACGGCAGTTACCGCGCCTTGTTCGCACGCAAAAGCGACTTGAGCGCGGACGTGCGATTCAATCAGCGTCTCCCTAGTACCGCCACCGATACCGGGGCCGGGCATTCGCCCGACCCTGGCGCTCACCGCGCAAGCTCCACGTCGCAGGCCGCCGCCAGCGCGCGGCGGTCGGCCTCGCTCAGGTCGCGCCGTCCGGCATTGGCCTCCCCCAGCATCGCATGCATCACGGCCGCCGGGTCGTCCACGTGATCGATCCCCAGGGCATGACCCAGCTCGTGCGCCAGCGTCAGGCGCAACTCATCGGCGTCACTCGCCTTGAACACGGTGATCGAGCGCCGCGCCCCGTGCTGCTCGTACACCGCCATGTCGAAGGCCCCGGTCGTACCGATCTCGCGGTTGAGCTCCGCGACCCGATCGTTGAACCCATCGATCTCGCGCTCCAGTGCCCGGATGTCGCGGTTGAGCTCGTCACGGCGCTGTTCCAGCGTGCGCCGGCGCTGATCGAGGTCGTCACCGGCGCGGTCCAGCGCCCGGCGCTGCCGCTCCAGACGTTCGCGGTTCTCCGCGCTGTGCGCCATGCGACCGGCATTCCAGGCGGCCACCGCCTGCTCGTATTCACGCTGGCGCGCCTGGAAATCCTCGAGATGACGCTGATAGCCCGCGGCATCCGCCGCCAGCGCCGAGTGGCGATGATCCAGGCGCTCCTCGCGCTCGGCGATCCCCCGCTGGAGGCGGTCCAGTTCCGCGCGGGCACGGTCCCGGCTCTCGGCTCCTGCCTGGCGCTCGTCGAACACCAGCCGCACCGGCATACCCTCGTCGTCACGCTGGCGGAAGAGCACGTCCGGCGTCTGCCCGTCCCACATCCGGACGGCCGCATCCAGGGCCGTCTGCACCGCGTCGCGCTCCAGGCGGAAGCGCGGATCCACGCCCGCCAGGTGCAGGGTGACCGGCACCTCGCAGCGCGGCGCGGCCAGGTGCGCGTGCCCGCCGGACGAGCCCGGCAACGGCCCCTCCTGCCACAGCACACCCCCCAGCGCGAGCGCGCCGACACCCCCGACCAGCCACAACGGCAATGCCATCGCGTTCCCTCCGAGTGAATCCTTGTAGAACCACTGATCAATGTTTCCTTAAGGTGCCAGTGCGCGGTCGCGGAGACCAGCGTTTGCCCCGTCATGGCGGGGCAGGCACCATTGAACGATCGCCTTACCCCGTTTCAGGAGACTGTCATGCTGCGCATCCTTTTCGCCGCCCTGCCCCTCGTGGCCCTGCCGCTGGCCGCCCAGGCCGACACCCCGAACATCCAGCCGGGCCTGTGGGAGAACCAGAACACCATGATCATGGAAGGCATGGCCGGGATGCCGGACCAGACCGAGACCACGACCGAGTGCGTCACCCAGGAAGAGATCGATCGCGGCGAGAACATCATCGAGGCGCCGGAGGGCTGCACGCTGGACCAGATGGACATGACCGCCGACCGCATGGACTACACCATGAGCTGCACCGACCCGCAGGGCGGCCAGATGCAGATGGAGGGCAGCATGCGCTTCATGGGCGATCGCGCCGAGGGCGAAATGACCAGCGAGATGGATACCCCGATGGGCCCGATGAACGTGCGCATGGAAACGCGCGGCCAACGCATCGGCGACTGCTGACCCCCCTGTATTCACCACGAAGCACACGAAGACACGAAGAAGAGCCAGGTCAAGAGCCTGTCTACCACAGAGGTCACGGAGGACACAGAGAGATAAAGGGGACATCTAGGGCGGGCGGCTGACCCTGATCGCCGCTCGCCCTATTTCAGCTCAACGGGATGGCAGGCTGTTCCGGAGCAAGCGGGAAGCAGTTCCTGGTCCCGATCTGATCTCAACGGATCATTCCATTGCCCCTCCCCTTGAAGCCTTTCGGATTTCTCCGTGGTCTCTGTGCACTCCGTGGTCAATCCGACTTTGAATTTCTTCGTGCCTTCGTGTGCTTCGTGATAGCCACGCCCTGAAAGAGCTACGTCCTGCGCCAGAGGAGGATCTGGTTGTTGGCGGGGAGGTCAATGACCGCCTCGGGTGCGAGACCGGCGGCGGTGGCGAGCGCGTCCAGGTGGGCGCGGTCGCGCACGCCCATGCCCGGGTCCTGCGCCCGCAGCATCTGGTCGAAGCGCGCGTTGGATTCGGCGGTGTGGGCCCCGTCGTGGGCGAACGGGCCATACAGGGCGAACAACCCGTCCGGCGCCAGCACCCGTGCCACGCCGGCGAACAGCGCCTCGACCGCCGGCCAGTGCATGATGTGCACAGTGTTGGCGCTGTAGACGTATTCGAACGGCCCCTCCGGCCAGGGGTCCCGCAGCACGTCCAGTGGCCGTGCCGGCCGCAGGTTGGGCACGGCGGCATCGCGCCGCCAGGCCTCTACACCGGGCAGATTCTCGGCCACATCACTGGGATGCCAGTCCAGGTGGGGAAGCGCCGCGGCGAAGTGCACCGCGTGCTGCCCCGTTCCGGCGCCAATCTCCAGCACCCGACCGTGGGCGAGAAAGCGCTCGCGCAGCACCTCCAGGATCGGCGCGCGGTTCTGTTCCGCCGCCGGGGCATAGGGCTTGTCACTGGCCATCGTATCCATCCATCCGGAAAAGCAGGCCGGGTATTCTGGACGCCTCGCGAGCGCACTGCCATGATCGGGAGACACCTTTTCCCAGGCACCCTGCCGATGCCCCGCTCGCGATTATCCCTGCCCGTCGTACTCGTCCTGCTGCTGGCTCTGGCCGGCGATGCCCTGGCGCGAGAGATGGCCACTGATCCGGATCGCCTGCTGCCGGTCGAGCTGGCCACCGTCGGGGTGGACGCCAACTCCGGCGCCCCCATCGCATTGCTGCGCCACCCGGCCTCCGGCGAGGTGGTCCCCATCGTGATCGGCACCGATCAGGCCCGCGCGATCCTGCTCGCGATGCACGAGGTCCCGCTGTCGCGCCCGCAGACCCACGATCTGATGATCGACCTGCTGGAGCAACTGAACGCCCGCCTGGAGCGGGTGATCGTCGACGGCCTGGAAAACGGCACCTATCTCGGCTGGCTGGAGGTGCGTGTGGCCGGCGACGACGAGCCGCGGATGATCGACACCCGCCCCAGCGACGCGCTCGCCCTGGCCGTTCGCAGCGGGGCGGCGATCCACGTCGCCCCGGAGATCCTCGAGGCGGAGGTGCCCTTCGACTACACGCCGCCGGGCGAGGACGAGGTCGTCACCGCCCTGGGCATCACCGTAGTCGAGGCCCGCGACGACCTGCGCGAGGCCCTGCAACTGCCCGACGAACCCGGCGTTCTGGTCAGCCGCGCGACCGGGCGGGCCGCCACCGCGGGACTGAGCCACGGGGCCCTGATCCTGGAAGTGAACGGCCGCGTGCCCGCCACCCCGATGGACTTCCTCGAGGCGGTCTCGGCTACCGCCGATGGCGCGGAGGCCGAGATTCGCTTCTGGCTGGACGGCGACACCCGGACGATCACCCTGCCCACGGACGTCCCCGCTATCGAGGAGTCCGACGACGCCCTGACCGTCTGAGCCAAGCCGGAACGGACGTGGATCAGTCCCGCTGCGGTAACCGCGGGCGCAACCAGTCGAGCGTGGCGGTGGTCGCCGGGTCATGTGCGGCGGGTGTCGCCCCCGGCTCCAGATCCGCGAGGATCTGGCCGGCCAACTGCTTGCCCAGCTCCACCCCCCACTGGTCGAAGGCGTTGATGCCCCACAGCGTGGCCAGCACGTAGATCTTGTGCTCGAACAGCGCGATCAGCGCGCCCAGCGTGGCCGGGTCCAGGCGTTCCAGCAGGATCAGCGTGCTCGGCCGGTTGCCGGGGAAGCTCCGGTGCGGCGCCAGGGCGTCGATCACCTCCGGCGACTGTCCTGCCGCCGCCATCTCCGCGCGCACCGCGCCCTCGTCCTTGCCCGTCGCCAGCGCCTCCGCCTGCGCGACCAGGTTGGCCATCAACAACGGATGCTGCGCCGGCAGGTCGTGCTCGGGGCGCGCCACGCCGATGAACTCGGCCGGGATGAAGCGCGTGCCCTGATGCAGCAGCTGGAAGAAGGCATGCTGGCCGTCGGTCCCCACCGCGCCCCAGACCACCGCGCCGGTATCGTCCGTCACCACCTGGCCGTCCAGCCCCACGCGCTTGCCCAGGCTCTCCATCTCCGCCTGCTGCAGGTACGGGGGCAGCAGCGAGAGGCGTTCGTCGTAGGGCAGCACTGCGCGCGACTGCGCGCCCAGCAGATTCTGGTTCCACAGATCCACCAGCGCCATGCGCACCGCCGCGTTGCCGGCGATCGGCGCGCGCCGGACGTGCTCGTCCATAGCGTGCGCGCCGCCGAGGAAGGCACGAAAGCCATCCATGCCCAGCAGCAGTGCCACCGGCAGCCCGATGGTGGACCACACGGAGTAGCGCCCACCGACCCAGTCCCAGAAACCGAACATGTTGTCCGGGTCGATGCCGAATTCGGTCACCCGCTCGCGCGCGGTGGACACCGCCACGAAGTGGCGCGCCACGGCCGAGTCGTCCGGTGCATGGCGCAGCAGCCAGGCGCGGGCCGCGCGGGCGTTGGTCAGGGTCTCCTGGGTGCCGAAGGTCTTGGAGGCGACGATGAACAGCGTGGTCTCCGGATCGGCCTCGCGCAGCACGGCGGAGAGGGCCGCGCCGTCCACGTTGGAGACGAACTGGACCGCCAGCGGCGCGCCTTCGGCCGTCGCCCGCGCATGCGGCGCCAGCGCCCGGCAAACCATGCGCGGCCCGAGGTCGGAACCGCCGATGCCAATGTTCACCACCCGCTGGATCGGACGTCCACTGTAGCCCCGGTGGGTACCGTCGTGGACCTGTTGCACGAAGGCCTCGACCCGGTCCAGCTGGGCATGCACCTGGGGCACGACATCGTGGCCATCCACCTCGCAGCGCGCCTCGCGCGGCAGACGCAGGGCGGTATGCAGCGCCGCCCGGCCCTCGGTGGTGTTGACCCGTTCGCCGGCGAACAGCGCGCGCAGCGCCTCCGGCACCTCGCAGGCCGCGGCCCGCTCGAAGAGCGCATCCCAGGCCGGGGCGTCCAGGCGCTGACGCGTCCAGTCCAGGCGCATGCCGGCGATTTCCTGCACATCCCGCTGCACCCGGTCGGGATCGCGCGCGAACAGATCGCGCAAGGTCTCGCCCTCCAGCCGGCGGGCCTCGACCCGCAGGGCACTCTCCATCCCCGTATCCCGTCCTGTCGTCATTCCATGCCCCCGCTTGTCCTGTTCCCCAGAGTGCCGCCCGGTCCCCTGCGTTACAATCCATAGAAACCATCCGGCGCCGCCGGTTCCGTTCCCGGGGAACTCTTCATGCGCATCCTGTTCGCCAGCAGCGAGGCCTACAGCCTGGTCAAGACCGGCGGGCTCGCCGATGTAAGTGCCAGCCTGCCCGCCGCCCTGCGCCGCCGACGCCAGGATGTGCGCCTGGTCCTGCCCGGTTATCCCGAGGCCTGCCGCAACCTGGTGGATGCCACCCCGCGCCCGGGTCCGGACAACGCCCCGTGGCAGCTCCTCGAGGGCCGCCTGCCCGGCACTCGCGTGCCGGTCTACCTGATCGACTGGCCGGAGTACTTCCAGCGCGCCGGCAATCCGTACAGCGCCAGCAACGGCATGGACTGGCCGGACAACGCCCAGCGCTTCGCCGGTTTCGCCCGCGCCATCGTCGCCCTCGCGCGCGACGAGGCCGGGCTGGACTGGACCCCGGAGCTCATCCACCTGAACGACTGGCAGACCGGCCTGGTGCCGCTGCTGCTGGACCCGGAGCGCACCGGCATCGAGCGCCCGCGGACCGTATTCACCATTCACAACCTGGCCTACCAGGGCCTGTTCCCGGCCAGCACCCTGCAGGAGCTGAACCTGCCCGCGGACCTGTGGCACCCGGAGGCGCTGGAGTTTCACGACCAGCTGTCGTTCATGAAGGCGGCCCTGGTCTTTGCCGACGCCATTACCACGGTCTCGCCGACCTATGCCCGCGAGATCCAGGAGCCAGCCTCCGGCATGGGCCTGGACGGCGTGCTGCGCGCCCGCGCCGCGGACCTGCACGGCATCCTCAACGGGGTCGACTACCGCGACTGGGACCCGGCCCGCGACCGCCATATCGCCGCGCGCTACAGCGCCGACGACCTCGCCGGCAAGGCCGCCACCAAGGCCGCGCTACAGACCCGCCTGGGCCTGGAACCGGACCCGGACATCCCGCTGCTGGGCCACGTCGGCCGCATGGTCGAGCAGAAAGGGGTAGACCTGCTGCATGCCGCCTGCACCCCGCTGCTGGAGGCCGGGCGCATCCAGCTGGCCCTGGTCGGCTCCGGCCAGAAGGACCTGGAACACGCCACCGGCGCCCTGGCGCGCACCTATCCCGGCCGGGTCGGGGTGCACATCGGCTATGACGAGCCCCTGGCCCACCAGATCGAGGCCGGCGCCGACCTGTTCCTGATGCCCTCGCGCTTCGAGCCCTGCGGTCTCAACCAGCTCTACAGCCTGCGCTACGGCACCCCGCCGGTGGTCCACGCGACCGGGGGCCTGGCGGACACCGTGGTCGACGCCACACCCGATCATCTGGACGCCGGCACGGCCACGGGATTCAGCTTCTCGCCGGACAGCGTGGCCGCCCTCGGCGGCGCGCTGGAGCGCGCCCTGGGGCTGTACGCCGCCCGCGGCGACGGCCGCTGGGAACAACTGATGCGCACCGGCATGGCCCGCGACTTTGGCTGGAACGCGAGCGCCGACGCCTATCTCGCCCTGTACCGCGAACAGCTCCCGCGCCGCAGCCGGCGTGCGAAGGCCGCATCTGCGCTATAATCGCGTCCTTTTCGCGACCTCCCGACCCCAACCGGCAAGCCCAGGCAGCGGCGATCGTCGTCCTGCGCGCACAGGCCCGATATGACTCGAAGCGATCAACACGACCGATTCCTGCCCAAGGACAAGGAACTGCGCGCCCGCGTGCGGCTGTTCGGGGAACTCCTGGGCAACGTGATCCACAAGCTGGAAGGCCAGGCGGTATTCGACGCGGTCGAAAAGCTGCGCCGCGGCTTTGTCAGCCTGCGCAAGAACGAGGACCCGGACCTGCGCCGCCAGCTGATGGCGGACATTACCCACTTCGACGCCGCGCTCACCGAGCGCGTGATCCGCGCCTTCAGCATCTACTTCAGCCTGGTCAACATTGCCGAGGAAGACCTGTTCTACCGCTGGCGCCGGGCCCAGGTCTCCAGCGGCGAACCGCTGTGGACCGGCTCCTTCGACCAGACCCTGCGCCAGCTGCATGACGAGGGGGTCACCGCCGAGGAGCTGGAACGGCTGCTCAGCGAACTGCACTACCAGCCGGTCTTCACCGCCCACCCCACCGAGGCCCGTCGCCGGACTACGATGGAGAACCAGCGCCGCGTGTTCGAGACCGCCGATCGGCTGAACCAGCCCGGTCTGGGCGAGGAGGAACGCCGCCTCATCACCGAGGAACTGGAAACCCAGATCCAGATCCTCTGGCGCACCAACGAGGTACGGGTAAAGAAGCCGCAGGTCCAGGACGAGATCAAGTACGGTCTGTTCTACTTCGAGGAGAGCCTGTTCGAGGCCATCCCGCAGTCCTACCGCTTCCTGGAAAAGGCCATCCGCCGCATCTACGGCGTCCACCCGGACGGCAGCCTGCCGGTGCGGATCCCGGCCTTCCTGCACTTCGGTTCCTGGATCGGCGGGGACCGCGACGGCAACCCGAACGTGACCCCCGAGGTCACCGAACTGTCCTGTCGCCTGGCGATGGAGCAGGTCCTGCGCGAATACATCAAGCGGGTCAACCACCTGCGCAACGTGCTGACCCACTCGTCGTTCATGTGCCAGCCGTCGCAGGCCTTCCTCGACAGCCTGGACTCCGACGCCAACATCGCGAACGCGGTGTTCCAGGGGGCCTCCGACCGCTTCGAGAGCGAGCCCTACCGGCGCAAGCTCTACATCATGCGGTATCGCCTGCGCGAAACCCTGGACACGGTGGTCCGGCGGGTACATGGCGAGGCCGCGGTGCTTCCGACCAACAGCGCCTATGCCGACGCCCAGGCCTTCCTGAGCGACCTGAAGCTGATCCGCGACTCGCTGATCAGCCACGGCGACCGCAATATCGCCAGCGGCGCGCTGACCGATCTGATCCGCCTGGTCGAGACCTTCGGCTTCCACCTGCACCACCTGGACGTGCGCCAGGAATCCACCGTGCATACCGACGCGATCGCCGAGATCCTCGGCCAGCTGGCCCCGGACACCGACTACGCCGCCCTGGACGAGACCGGCCGCCAGCAGGCCCTGAGCGACCTGATCGCCGCCGAACAGTTGCCGGAACTGGACCGCGACGCCCTGGGCGAAGGCACCCGCGAAACCCTGCGCGTGTTCGAGGTCATCCAGGGCATGCGCCGCGAGGTCGGCCCGGATGGCATCGGGACCTACGTGATCTCCATGACCCACGCGGCCTCGCATGTGCTGGAGGTCCTGCTGCTGGGGCGCCTCGCGGGGCTGGCCGGAGACAACGAAGACGGCAACCCCTTCTGCCACCTGCGCATCTCGCCGCTGTTCGAGACCATCGAGGACCTCCTGCATGTCGAGGACGTCCTCGAGGGCCTGCTGTCCAACCCGGTCTACGCCCGCCTGCTGGCCGCCTCCGGCAACATCCAGGACGTGATGCTCGGCTATTCGGATTCCTGCAAGGACGGCGGCATCCTCGCCTCCAGCTGGAACCTCTACGAGGCGCAGAAGAAGATCGTCGGCATCACCGACCGCTTTGGCGTGCGCTGCCAGCTGTTCCATGGCCGCGGCGGCACCGTCGGCCGTGGCGGCGGCCCGACCCATGAGTCCATCCTCGCCCAGCCCCCGGCCACCGTGCAGGGGCGCATCAAGTTCACCGAACAGGGCGAGGTGCTGTCGTACAAGTACTCCAACGTGGAGACCGCGGTCTATGAGCTGGGTATGGGCGCCACCGGTGTCATGCTCGCCTCGCGCAGCCTGATCCGGCCACCGCGCCAGGATCGCGACGACTACCGCGCCACCATGCAGGATCTCGCGCAATGCGGCGAGGATGCCTATCGCGAGCTGATCGACCGCACCGACGGCGTACTCGACTACTTCTACGAGATCACCCCGGTGCAGGAGATCGGCTTCCTGAACATCGGCTCGCGCCCCTCGCACCGGCGCAAGACCGATCGTTCCAAGAGCTCGATCCGGGCGATCCCCTGGGTCTTCGGCTGGGCCCAGGCGCGCCACACCCTGCCCGCCTGGTACGGCATCGGCACCGCGCTGGAGCGCTGGCGTGGCGACGATCCCGAGCGCCTTGCCCAGCTCCAGCGCATGTACCAGGAGTGGCCGTTCTTCCGCTCGCTGCTGTCCAACTGCCAGATGGCGCTGACCAAGGCCGATATGCGCACCGCGGCCGAGTACGCCCGCCTGTGCAGCGACCCGGAACTGGCCGAGCGCATCTATGCCCGGGTGCGCGACGAGCACAGCCGCACCGTGACCGAGGTGTTGCGGGTCGCGCAGCTGGACGCCCTGATGGACGAGACCCCCCTGCTGGCGCGCTCGCTGCAACGGCGCAATCCGTATCTGGACCCGCTCAACAGCATCCAGATCCACCTGCTGCGCGAATCCCGCGAGTTCGACGCCGAGGCCGGAGACGACGCCGACAATCCCTGGCTGTCGCCCCTGCTGCGCTCGATCAACGCCATCGCCGCCGGCATGCGCAACACCGGCTGACCCTTACGGGAGCGCGAGCTGGCCGGTCCGATGGTCCGCGACCATCATCGCGTCAGGGAAACGCTGATCAATGTGCACATTGACCAGCGTTTCCCCTAGAATCCGGTCATGCGCCTGCTGCTCCTGATCGTTGCCATCGTCGCCGTGTTCCTCGCGGTGCGCACCCTGGTGCGCTCCAGCAGCAACCGCAAGCAGGTCTCCCGCGGGGAACGCCCCGAACGCCTCAAGGAAGGTGGCGCGGTGATCCGCTGCGCCTTCTGCGGCGTGCACGTTCCGGAGGCCGAGGCCTACCGCGACGGGGACCGCCTGTACTGCTCGCGCCAGCACGCCGAGGTCGACCGCAGCCGCTCGGACGCCGACACCCACAGCGAAGACGACTGATCCCCGCGCGCATGGACGGCCAGAATGGGGCGCACACGCCGATCGACGCCGACACCCGACGCTCCGCCTGGCTGTTCGCGCTCTACCGGGTCTTTGTCGCAGCGGTTCTGCTGCTGCTGGGCCTGTTCCCGGATACCCCGCTGGGACTGCATGCGGTCGCCCCCCAGTTCTATGTGGTGATCGCCACGGCCTACCTCGCCTTCGCGCTGGCCGCGGCCGGCTTTGCCCGGCGTTGCACCCGCAACCCGAACACCACCAGCCTCAGCCGCATCGCCCTGATCGGCGGCGCCGGGGACGGCATCGGCCTGATCGGGCTGCTGCTCGTCTCCGGTGGGGTCGGCACCGGGATCGGCCTCCTGCTGGTCCCGGCCCTGGTCGCCGCGGTACTGCTCTCCGGCGCGCGCTTCGCCCTGAGTCTGGCGGCCATCGCCAGCCTCGCGCTGCTGCTGGCCGAGACGGTCAGCGCCCTGCTGCTACTCCACCCCGGCGAGAGCGCCATTACCCAGGCCGGGCTGCTGGGCGCCACCCTGTTCGCGGCCGGCCTACTGGCACGCCACTTCGCCCGCCGGGCCGGCGAGACGCGCGCCCAGGTGGAACGCCAGGAGGCCGACCTGGCGAATCTGGCCGAGCTGAATGCCCAGATCATCGCGCGCATGGGTGCCGGGGTCATCGCGGTGGACCCGGATGGCTACATCCGTTCCATCAACGAGGCCGCCCGCCGCCTCCTGCCGCCACGGCCGGGGCGCCACCTGACGTCGCTGTCGCCCTCGGTGGCCCGCGTCATCCGCGAGTGGCAGCGCAGCGGCAGGCCCAGTACCAGCCAGCAGTTGCCGGGCGATCGCGACCAGCCGGCCCTGCGCATCCGCCTGGCCCCGCTGGGCGACCGCGGCGATCAGGGCACGCTGCTGATCCTGGAGGATGCCGCCGAGCTCCAGCGCCAGGCCCAGGCCAGCAAGCTTCAAGCCCTGGGCCGGCTGACCGCCAGCATCGCCCACGAGATCCGCAACCCGCTCGGTGCGATCAGCCACAGCGCTCAGCTGCTTGGCGAGTCACCGGACCTCGCGCCTCACGACCAGCGTCTGCTCGACATCATCAACAACCAGAGCAAGCGCGTAAACGAACTGATCTCCAATGTCCTCAGCCTGTCACGCCGGGACACCGGCGAGCGCGAACGCCTGAACCTGCAGGAGACCCTGGACCGCTTTGCCGAGGAGTTCTGCGGGGCCCTGCAACTGCCCCGCTCCACCCTGCATGCCCGGGTGGAACCGGGCGACTCCGAAATCCAGTTCGATCGCTCGCAGCTCAACCAGATCCTGTGGAACCTGTGCACCAACGCGCGCATCCACGGCGGTCACGACGAACCCGACAGTCCGCCCATCGTGTTGCGCGGGGGCGCCGGCCAGGTCGCCCGCGTGGTCAGCCTGGATGTCATCGATGCCGGCCCCGGGATCTCCACGGAACAGGAAAAGGACCTGTTCGAACCGTTCGTCTCCGGTCGCAGCGGCGGAACCGGGCTCGGCCTGTACATCTCGCGCATGCTGTGCGAAAACAACGGGGCCTCGCTGGAGTACATCCGGACGCCCACCGGCGGCTGCTTCCGGATCCTGTTCGCTCCCCTGGAAGACGAATCGCCAAAGGAACAAGGCGCATGAGTATCCGTCACGTGCTGGTCGTGGACGACGAGCCCGACATCTGCGAACTGCTCGAGATCACCCTGGCACGCATGGGCCTGGAAGCGACCACGGCCACCCGCCTGGAACCCGCCCGCGCCCTGCTCGCCGAACGCGACTTCGACCTCTGCCTGACCGACATGCGCCTGCCCGATGGCGACGGCCTCGAGCTGGTCCGCCACATCCAGTGCGAACGCCCGGAATTGCCGGTGGCCGTGATCACCGCCCACGGCAGCGTGGACACGGCGGTGCAGGCACTGAAACTGGGGGCCTTCGACTTCGTCAGCAAGCCGGTGGACCTGAAACAGCTACGCGAACTGATCGACGCCGCGCTGCGCCTGGAGACCCGTGGCTCCGGGCCGGAAGAAGGGCCCGATGACGCGACCACGCCGGCCCGCCCCGACGACAGTCCCCTGCTGGGCCATTCCGAACCCATGCAGCGCCTGCGAGCCACCATCCACAAGCTGGCCCGCAGCCAGGCGCCGGTGTTCATCTCCGGCGAATCCGGCTCCGGCAAGGAACTGGTCGCGCGCGAGATCCATCGCCTCGGGCCGCGCGCCGAGCGGCCGTTCGTCCCGGTCAACTGCGGCGCCATCCCCGGCGAGCTGATGGAGAGCGAGTTCTTCGGCCACCGCAAGGGCGCCTTTACCGGGGCAACCCAGGACCACACCGGCCTGTTCCAGTCCGCCGACGGCGGCACGCTGTTCCTCGACGAGGTTGCCGACCTGCCACTGCCGATGCAGGTCAAGCTGCTGCGCGCCATCCAGGAGCGAGCGATCAAGCCGGTCGGCGGCACCCGCGAGATCCCGGTGGACGTGCGCATCCTCAGCGCCACCCATCACGATCTCGAGAAGGCCGTACGCGAGGGGCGCTTTCGCCAGGACCTCTACTACCGACTGAACGTGATCGAGCTGAAGGCCCCCCCACTGCGCAACCGCCGCGAGGACATCGAGCGCCTGGCCGCGCGTATCCTGCGGCGCATCAGCGAGCAGTGGGAGACCGGCGATCTGGAACTGGCCCCCGATGCCCTCGCGGCCCTGCAGGGGCACGGCTTCCCGGGCAACGTCCGCGAACTGGAGAACATCCTGGAGCGCGCCGCCACCCTGTGCGAGGGTCGGCTGATCCACGCCGACAACATCGACCTTCCCGCCACTGGCCTGGGCACCGAACCCGTCATGGACCGCGCCCCGGACAGCCCGCCTGACCCCGACCACAGCGCCCGCAACGAGGCCGACCGCGCACTGGACGACCAGCTCGCCGCGCAGGAGCGCCAGGCCATCGCCACCGCACTGCAACAGACCGGCGGCAACCGTACAGCCGCCGCGCGCCTGCTCGGCCTCAGCTTCCGCCAGCTGCGCTACCGCCTGAAGAAACTCGGTATCGAGTAACGGTCCCTCGACCAGTCCGCCGCTACAGCAGATCCGCCCACTCGGTCAGGGCAAACCAGATCACGTAGCCGCCGTAGAGGATCAGAAAGATGATGCTGAGCACCGTGATCGGCCGAAACCCCTTGACGTCCACCTGGTAGGACACATCCTCCCCCTGCGCGCGGCGGCGGCGCACATCCATCCAGCGCGACACCCGCCACCAGACAAACAGCAGGATCAGGATCACGGTCAGGAACTTCAGCATCGCGGTTCGCTTCCTCGTCGGACAGCACTGAACGCGACACTACCCGAGAACGCCACCCTCCGCATTCTCTGATGACGGCCGCGCCTTTGCCCCGCAACCCTGGCGGGCAGAACGCTTGAGGGAGCCTGCTTGCAGGCGAAGCCCCCGCCAATCCCGGGCCGGCTACCCACGCCGCTTCGCATGTCGCGTCGCTGGAGCATTCCACGGATCCTCCGGCCAGGGGTGTTTCGGATAACGCCCCTTCAGTTCACGGCGCACCTCCGGATAGCCATTCTCCCAGAAGCTGGCGAGATCCTGGGTGACCTGCACCGGACGCCGCGCCGGCGACAGCAGGTGCAGCACCAGCGCCACGCGGCCGCCCGCGACCCGGGGCGTCTCGCCCAGGCCGAACAGCTCCTGCAGCTTCACCGCCAGCACCGGCGGGTCCTGCGTGTAATCAATCCGGCGGGCGGAGCCGGAAGGGACCTCGATGCGCGCCGGTGCCTCCCGCTCCAGTTGCTGCTGGTGGTCCCAGTCCAGTCGCGCGCGCAGGGTCGCCGCCAGATCCAGCCGCTCCAGGTCCCGGCGCCGCGTGATCCCGGCCAGATACGGCCCCAGCCAGTCCTCGAGGGTCATCAGCAGCGCGGCGTCGCGCAGTTCCGGAAAACCGGCCGCGGGCAGGGTTTCGTGCAGCAGCTGGATGCGCGCGCGCAGCTGGGTCGCCGCGTCATCCCAGGGCAGCAGCGCAAGGCCCTCGCGGCGCAGCCGCTCGCACCAGCGCGGGATGGTGGCGGCGGGATCGTCCAGCGCGACCATCTGCCGCTCCACCACCAGCGTGCCGATCCGCCGAACCCGCGCGTTTTCCAGCCGCGAGCCATCCTCCACCCAGTCGCAGCGCATCTCGCGGTGGAAGAGCTCCGGGGCCTCCTGCTCCAGTGCCGCCAGGTCCAGCATCACCGCACCGCGGATGCGGGCCTCGCGGTCGGCATCCGTGCAATCCACCGCGACCAGGTAGTCGGCATGCGCCAGACGCTCGCGCTCCGGCAGCCACGCGCCGCGGCCGTTCCCCATCACGAAGCGCCCGGCCACCTCGCCGCGGCGACGCGCGATACGCTCCGGCCAGGCCAGCGCCGCCAGCACGCCCAGCGCCGTGCTTTCGTCCAGTGCCGCCTCCGTACCCGCGGGGCGCTCCCCGACTCGTGCCAGCGCCTGTTCCAGACGCCGCAGGCCGGATTGCCAGACCCGGCTACCCGAGCGCCGCGCGTGCTCCAGGCGCGCACCCAGCTCCAGCGGCGCCTCCGGCCCGGCCACACCCGGTTCTTCCACGGCCACCGCCAGTTCGCAGGCCAGGCGCGCAAGCCCCCGCTCCCGGCCCCGCAACAGCATGTGGGCCAGGCGCGGGTGCGTCGGCAGGCGCAGCAGGGCACGGCCGTGCCCGGTCATCCGCCCGTCGGCATCCACCGCACCCAGTTCCGCGAGTACGGCCTGCGCGGAGGCCAAGCCCTGCGCGGGCGGCGGCTCCAGCCAGTCGAGCTCGGCCACCGCCTCGCCCCAGCCGGCCAGCTCCAGGGCCAACGGCAGCAGGTCCACCTGCTGCATCCCCGGGGTCGCGTAGTCCGGGCGCGCGACCTCGTCGACCCGCGACCACAGGCGGATCGCTACGCCGGGCTCGGTGCGACCGGCACGCCCGGCCCGCTGTTCGGCGGCGGCCTTCGAGGCCGGGAGCGTCACCAGCCGCGAGAGCCCGGTCGCCGCATCGAAGCGCGGCTCGCGGGAGAGCCCCGCGTCGATCACCACGCGCACGCCCTCGATGGTCAGGCTGGTCTCGGCGATGTCGGTCGCCAGCACCACCTTGCGCTCGCCCGCGGGCGCCGGGCGCACGGCCCGGGCCTGCTCCTGCGCCGGCAGCCGGCCGAACAGCGGCGCGATCTGCGCCGGGCCGGCAGGGGTATCCATCTCCTCGCCCAGCCGCGTGGCCACCTCGCGGATCTCGCGCTCGCCGGGCAGGAAGACCAGGATCGAGCCCGTCTCCGCCGCCAGCGCGTCCCGCACCGCCTGCGCCACGCCGTCGGCCAGCGGCGCATCCTTCGCCGTCGGGACATAACGGACCTCGACCGGAAACTGCCGCCCGCGCGCGCGCAGCACCGGCACGGCATCCCCCTCCGGACCGGCCAGCAGCCGCGCCACGGCCTCGTCGTCGAGGGTCGCCGACATCACCACGATGCGCAGCTCCGGGCGCAGCAGCCGACGCACCTGCAAGGCAAAGGCCAGCGCCAGCTCGGCCTCGGGCCGGCGCAGGTGGAATTCGTCGAAGACCACGGTGCCGACACCTTCCAGCAGCGGGTCGCCCTGGATGCGCCGCAGGAACAGGCCATCGGTGACCAGCTCCACCCGGGTGCGATCCGAGACCTTCTGCTCGTCGCGCACGCGGTAGCCGACCGTCTGCCCGGCCGCTTCACCGAGCTGCCCGGCCATGTAGGTCGCCGCCATGCGGGCGGCCAGCCGGCGCGGCTGCAGCACGATCACGCGATCCTCGGGGCTGGAGGCGGCCAGATGCAGCGGGACGCGGGTGGTCTTGCCGGCACCGGGTTCGGCCACCAGCACGGCGGCACCGCGCGTCTGCAGCGCGGCATCCAGGGGGGTTAGCAGATCTTCCAGCGCCCGGGCCTGCGGCGCCTCATTCAACTCTGTGGCCATCTACAGCGGTCAGTTCTCGGTAACCCGCGTGCCGGCCCGCACCCGGTCCCCCGGGCGGGTGACGACACGCTCGCCCGCCTCCAGGCCCTCGAGGATCTGCGTGGCGAAGCCCGAGCGACGCCCCACCTCGACCCGGCGCGGCTCGGCACGGCCGTCCTCGACCACGAACACCGACCACTCGCCGCGGTCCCGGAACAGCGCACTGGTCGGGACCTGCAGCACCTCATCCCCTTCCCACAGCAGGAACTCGGCCTCCACGCGGTAGCCCACTGCCAGCCCGGCCATGCGGGCCTCCACCGCGTCGAGGTCGACGATCACCGGCACGCGCTGCTCGTCCACGCCCAGCGCAGAGATCTTGGTAAAGCCGAACGGTTGTACCCGGCGTACGGTGCCCTCCAGTTCGGCATCGCGGCCCCAGTCGGTCAGGCGCACGCGCATGCCCGGCACCACGCGCACCGCGTCCATGGACAGCAGATCCACCTGCACCTCGAGATCATCGAGATCGCCCACGACCAGCACCGGCTCGCCGGCCCCGATCGTGCCCTCGCAGCAGCGATGGCGCTCCAGCACCACACCCGTGGCTGGCGAGCGCACGGACAGGGTCTCGGCCTCGGATTCCGGCATCTGGCCGCTGGCGATCTCCAGCACGATCCGGGCCCCCTCGATCTCGCTGCGCGCGACCTCTACCGCGGACTCGCCGGCGCGCACCGCCGAGCGCGCGCGGTCACGCGCGGTCTCCATACGCTCCACCTCGGTGGCCGAGACCGCCCCGCGCTCGAACAGCTCCTGGTGCCGGCGGTACTCGGATTCGGCGAAGCGAGCCTCGGCCCGCAGATTCTCGAGATTCGCCTCGGCGCTTTGCAGGCGCGACCGCGCAGCGGCGAGGTTCTCGCGTGCCTGTTCGCGCGAGCGCACATCCAGTGCCGGGGTCGGCAGGGGCTCCATGCGGAACAATGTATCGCCGAGCGCGACCGCGTCCCCTTCCTCCATCTCGACGCGATGCAGGAAGCCGGCGATCGGCGCCGACACGGTGAAGGTGTCGCGCAGGCGCGTACGGCCTTCCTCGCGTACGGTCTCCTCGAACGGGCCGGCCTCGACCGTGGTCAGCGACACCGGTACCGGCTGCGGGCGCAGCGCCCATACCAGCGCGGCCACCCCCGCCAGCACGATCAGCCCAACCGTAATTCGCTTTTTCATCGCCATAGCGTCAGTCTCGCAAATCCCGCCATCCAGCGCTTCCCCATCACCCGGTGTGGCGCAGATCGCGCTGGACGCATATCGGTTATCACCTGACTTACCGTTCATCTCAACCGTTGTGAGGCTGGTCCTGGTTCGTCCTCCGGTGTTTACGGTGCCTTCGGTCCACATACTGCCCGGCGCTGACTCGCCAGCGCGCCGCGAGGTACTTCTTTGCTCGTGCAAAGAAGTACCCAAGAAACACGCCCGACTGCCGCGACCCCGGCCCGCTGCGCGGTCCGGGGTTTCCCTCGCTCCGAGGGTTTTCGCGGGCGGCGCTGAACTCGCTACGCCTGCGGCTCCGCTCAGACATCCAGCGCCTCTGATCCCGCGAAAACCCTCTCCACTCGGCGCGACGACAACGGGGGTCAAGGTCAAGACAACGGCCATCCCGACGGTCTAGCCAGTGGATGAAGGCTAGGTCTTCGCACATCTTGGGCACGCTAGCGGGCGCCGGGGGCTTTCGGATGGCGTTGCCTATCGTTAGGCGTAAAGGTGGGGATACGTTCGGTTTTGACCTTCCCCTCCCGTATGGAGCCCCTCGCGGAGGGCGTGATGGGCCGGAAGAAGGCGCTGGATGTCTGAGCGGAGCCGAAGGCGCAGCGAGTTCAGCGCCGCCGGCCCAGCGCGTCCGGAGCGAGGTTCCCGGGCGAAATCCGGGTGCCCTTCTTTGGGCACTTTCTTGGGCAAGCAAGAAAGTGCCTCGGGGCGCGCTGGCGAGTCAGCGCCGGGCAGTATGTGGACCGAAGCCACGTAAACACCGGATGCCGAACCAGGGCCAGCCACAAAGAGGCGGGCAATAGCGACCGCTACTCCGCCGCCTTCAGGGCCTGTACGCGGTCGAGCTGCTGCAGGCGCCGCCACGCAAGGAAGGCGGTCAGACTGGCCGCGACCAGGATGCCGAGGGCGGCGAAACCGTAGGCCTGCGGCGTGATCACCAGCGGCACGCGGAACAGATCCATCGCAAAAGCCTGGTTCAGCAGCCAGGCGAAGCCCGTGCCGGTCAGCCAGGCGACCGGGATCGCGGCGAGGGTCAGCACCGCGATCTCGCCGAGCAGGATCCAGCTGACCTGGCCGCGCGAGTAGCCCAGCACCTCCAGCGTGGCGAGGTCGCGGGCGCGCTCGGCATAGGTGATGCGGGCGTTGTTGTAGGTCACGGCAAAGGCGATGGACACGGCCAGGGCGACGAATACCATTGCGAACACGATAATCGTCTCGCCGATGTACTCGCGGATGTTGCGCTCGGCCTCCGCGATCAGGCCGACGCTGGCGACCCGGGGGCGGTCGGACAGGCTGCGGAACAGCGCCTCCTCCTGTGCGCGGTCGGTCAGCAACCAGGCGCCGGAGACCGCAGGGCCCTCGCCGATCAGGCGGTTCAGCGCCGGGCGATACATATAGGCGCCGACACCGATCGGCTCCTCCACCACACCGGCCAGCGGCACCGCGACCGTGCGGCGGCGGCCCTCGAGGATCTCCACCTCCACCGGGTCACCCACGCGCAGCCCGAGCTGTTCGGCCAGATAATCCGTCAGCAGGATGCCCTCGTCCGGTAGTCGGCCGCGCCCGCCGCCCATCGGCAACTGACGCAGGCGCGGCTCGGCATCCAGGCCCAGCAGGCGCACGCGCTCCTCGCGGTTCACTCCGATCAGCCGCACCGGTACCGCTCGGAAGGTCTCCACCGCCAGTACGCCCGGCTCGTGGCGCAGCTCGCCGGCCGCGCGCGCCGGCACGGGATCGGTGAACTGCAGGTCGATGTCCATCTGCAGGACCTGCCCGTACTGCGTGTCCAGCATCTGGCTCACCGCGTTCAGCTGATAGGCGCCCATCAGCAGCAGCCCGCCGGACAAACCAATACCGATCACCGATAGCACGGACTTGAGCCGGTGGCGCGCGAGGTTGCGCAGGATGATCCGGGTCGGCTGGTCGAACGCGCCCCAGGCCGCCGAGCGCTCCAGCCAGCCGCGGTGAAAACGCTCCGGGGCCGGCGGGCGCATGGCCTCGGCCGGTTGCATGCGCACCGCCTGCCAGACCGCGCGGAAGGTGCCGAGCATGGCCGCGCCCATGGCCACGCCCACGGCCAGCACCATCACCCAGCCCTGCAGGCGAAAGCTCATCTCCGGGAAACGGAAGTATTCTGCGTAGATCCCGGCCAGCCCCTGCGCGGCCCAGGCCCCGAATGCGAGCCCCAGCGCACAGCCCACCAGCACGATGCCGCCGGTCAGCAGGGCATAGTGCCCGGCGATCGCGCCGTTGCCGTAGCCGAAGGCCTTGAGCACGGCGATCGGCTCGCGCTGGGAACGGATGATGCGGCCGACGACAACATTCAGCAGGAAGGCCGCGACAGCCAGGAAGATGGTCGGCAGGATCGCCGCCTGCGCCCGAAGCTGGGTCAGCTCCTCGGACAGAAAACGATGCGAGAACTGGTCGTCGCGGCCATAGGCCCCCATGCCGCCGTAGCGCGCCAGTTCCCGGTCCATCGCCTCGATCACGGGGGCCGGATCCGCGCCTGCCTCCAGGCTCACGGCCACCGAGTTGAATGCTCCCTCCATGCCGTAGGCGGCGGCCAGCGCGCGGCGGTTCATCCACAGGATGCCGTAGCGCTCGTAGTCCGGCAGCAGGTCGGTGGGGCTGATCTGATAGACAAACTCCGGCGACAGCGCGATGCCGCTGATCTGCAGATCGGTCAGGCGCCCGTCGATAATCGCGCGCAGGGAGTCGCCGGCCCGCAGCTCGTGGGCCTCCGCGAAGGCCTCGCTGACGACCGCCTCGCGCTCGCGACCGGCCTCCGGCAGCCGCCCCTCGCGCAGGTAGAGCCGGTTCAGCAGTGGCTCGCCTCCGTCGGGTATGGAGAGCACGGTGCCCCGGATGGGATCGTCAAAATCGGCGACCTCCAGGCGCACCGGGGCCCGCACCCGGGTCTCGATCTGGTTGATCCCCGGCGTATCCCGAAAGCGTTCCACCGCGCTGTCCGGCGCGCGCGTGATCTCCGCGAACACGTCGGCGAACTGGTATTCGGAATAGAAACGGTCCTTGGTGATGGTCAGGGCGTCGAGGCTGGTGACTGCGATCACCAGCGTCATCACGCCGCTGGCGATCACCAGCGCGATCGCCGCCGCCTGTCCCTTCAGGTGACCGAGATCACGCAGGATCTTGCGGTTCAGGGCGCGCATGGTCGGCCGCGGTCGCTACCAGTGGAGCTCGGCCGGGGACTGGCGCGTGGCATTTTCGTGGATCTCGCTCACGCGCCCATCGCTCAGGTGGATCACCCGGTCCGCCATCTCGCCGATCACCGCGTTGTGGGTGATGATCGCCACCGTCGTGTCCAGGCGCTCGTTGATGTGCTGCAAGGCCTCCAGCACGCGGATGCCGGTCTTCGAGTCCAGCGCACCGGTCGGCTCGTCGCACAGCAACACCGCCGGTTGCTTGGCGATCGCGCGGGCGATGGCCACGCGCTGCTGCTCGCCGCCGGAGAGCTGGGAGGGGAAGTGGTCCATGCGGTCCTCCAGCCCGACCAGCGCCAACGCCTCCTCCGGTGGCATCGGGTCGCGCGAGATCTCGGTGACGATCGCCACGTTCTCGCGTGCGGTCAGGCTGGCGATCAGGTTGTAGAACTGGAACACGAAGCCGACATGGTCACGGCGAAAGGTCGTCAGCGTGCGCTCGGAGGCCTGCGCCAGGTCCTGGTCGCGGTAGCGCACCTCGCCCTCGGTCGCGGTATCCAGCCCGCCCATGATGTTCAGGAGCGTCGACTTGCCGGAGCCCGAGGCCCCCAGCATCACCACCAGCTCGCCGGTGTACAGCTCCAGGTCCACCCCGCGCAGGGCGTGAATGGTCACCTCGCCCATGCGGTAGACCTTGGTCACCCCCGCCGCACGGAAGATCACCTCCCGTGTGGCCACGGGGGCCGGGGAGGCGCTCATGCGGGGGCGGCCACCACGTGCGTGGTCGGCAGCGCCGCGGCCCCCGGCTCGGGCGCGCTTGGCAGGATGCCGCCCTCGCCGTCCAGGCTCATGGACCACAGGCTCAGCAGCAACAGCAGGATGATCAGGATCGGGATCAGTACGCGTGGTTTCATCGGACAGGCCCTCGCTCGCGGCAATAGCTCCATGCTGCCACAAAGCCCCCGTCACGGCGCTGCCCCGCTCCCGTCATCGCGAGTCGCGAAGCGACGTGGCGATCTCCATCCGAAGCCGCCTGTTCCTGCGTACAGACAACTTTGGCCGATTGCCACGTCGCCTTCGGCTCCTCGCAATGACGGGAGCGAGAGCTTCGCGACTCGCGATGACGGTGGTACGAACGACGTCGCGCGAGTACCCGATTTGTTGTTTTGCGCCCAAATATTTACCCTATGCGCACCGTCCGGCCTGTTGCGGGCGCGCAGCGAACCCCGAAATCGCGCGCCGCCAGGCCGCTGTGCCGTCTTTTTCGGACGCCACGCCAACCCGTTTCAACAACGCAAGGAGTCAACATGTCCGCTCTGATCTGTGGGTCCATGGCCTACGACACCATCATGGTGTTCCCCGACCGCTTCAAGAACCACATCCTCCCGGACAAGGTGCACATGCTGAACGTGTCTTTCCTGGTCCCGGACATGCGTCGCGAGTTCGGCGGCTGCGCCGGCAACATCGCCTACAACATGAAGCTGCTGGGCGCGGACCCGACCGTGATGGCCACCGTGGGAGGCGACTTCGCCCCCTACGCCGACTGGATGGACAAGCACGGTATCTCGCGCAAGTTCGTAAAGGAGCTGCGGGACACCTACACCGGTCAGGCCTTCATCACCACCGACCAGGACGACAACCAGATCACCGCCTTCCACCCGGGCGCGATGGGCTTCTCGCACCAGCAGAAGGTGACCGACGCCGACGGCATCAAGGTCGGTATCGTCTCCCCGGACGGCCGTGACGGCATGATCGAGCACGCCCAGCAGTTCGCCGACGCCGGCATCCCGTTCATGTTCGACCCGGGCCAGGGTCTGCCGATGTTCGACGGCGACGACCTGAAGCGCTTCATGGAGAACGCCACCTATGCCGCGTTCAACGACTACGAGGCGCAGCTGACCGCCGATCGCACCGGCATGAGCATGGAGCAGCTGGCGGAGATGGTCGACGCGATGATCGTCACCCGTGGCGGCGACGGCTCCGACATCTACACCGGCGGCAAGAAGATCACCATCCCGTCGGTCGAGCCGGCCGCAATCAAGGACCCGACCGGCTGTGGCGACTCCTACCGCGCCGGCATCCTGTTCGGCCTGGAAAAGGGCTACGACTGGGAGACCACCGGCCGCATCGCCTCGCTGATCGGCTCGATCAAGATCGCCCACTCCGGCACCCAGAACCACCACTTCACCGCCGACGAGTTCGCCGACAAGTTCGAAAAGGCCTTCGGCTACCGCTACTAAGCGACCTCACGCCGCCCCGGGCACCCGCCCGGGAACGCAAAAGGCCCGGTCCGAGTTCGCTCGGCCCGGGCTTTTTTGTGGACGACTTCAGCTCCCCTGCCCCCGTGGGAGCGTGCTTGCACGCGAATGCCCTTGCCCGCGCCCGACTCTGGCAGGGCTTCGCCGCCGAGCCGGCTCCCACAAGAAATTCCTACAAGGCTATTCGCCGTAATGCGTACGCGCCCGGATCACGATCACCAATAACTGCTCGTCCCGAATCGTGTACAGCAGACGGTCCTTGTAGCTGATCCTCAGGGAGTAGTATCCGCGCAGATCACCAACCAGCGCCTTGCCACAGTACGGGTCGACCGCCACCCGGTTGCGCAGGATCTGCTTCACCTTGTCACGCAGCTTCGGCGTCAGACGCCGCAAGTCCTTCTCGGCTTGACGGGTGAACCGAATAGTCCAGGTCACTGCTTCTCCCCGAACACCTCCTCGAATCCCAGCGTATCGCCCTCATCCGCCTCGCGGCGGCCCTGCTCGAATTCCTGCCGAAAGCCGGGTTCCGAGAGCAGTTCCAGGGTCTCGATCAGGCTGGCGTACTCGTCTTCCGACATCAGCACCGCATCGCCGTTGCGATGCCGGATGTGGTAGATCGCGTGCTGTTCGTTCACGCCCTTGATCAGGTCAAACAGACCCTTGCGGGCCTCGGTAGCGGTCAGCGTCGTCATCGCCAGTTACCCGAAACGTACATAAAGTGGTACATATCGTGCGCCCGCCGCCCCACCCGGTCAAGACCGAACCGTCACAAGCAGGATAGGGCCCCTGTGGGAGCGTGCTTGCACGCGAATGCCCCTGCCCGCTTCCGACTCTGGAAGGGGCTTCGCCGGCGAGCCGGCTCCCACAAGACATTCCTACAAGGCCTCAGCCCCGCTGATAGGTACCCACCAGGCGATTCATGCCGATCACGTGGGGCTCGGCGTGTTCCAGGAACTGCCACAGGGTCAACCCCGGCGGTAGCTGCAGGTCGGCGTCCAACGCCAGCAGCCAGAAGAAGTAGTGATGCTTGCCGTGGCCCTCGGGCGGCATCGGCCCGCCATAGCCGGTGCGACCAAAATCCGTCTGGCCCGTCGCGCCCAGATCGGTTGCCTCGGACAGGCCATCCAGATCCGGCGGCAGGTTGTACAGCACCCAGTGCACAAAGCCATAAGTGCCCGGCTGGATCAGCGGCGCATCCGGGTCGTGGCAGATCACCGCCAGCGACTGGGTACCCTGCGGCACGCCGTGCCACTGCAGCGCCGGCGAGGTGTCCTCGCCCTCCCCGCTATGGCGTTTGGGGATCGGCTGGCCGGGGCCGAACGCGGAACTCGACAGCTGCATCTCGGACAGTGCAAAACCCATGACTGGCTCCTTTTGAGTGACCTGCCCGCACGGTAACGCCGACAGCCGCATCCCTCCAAGCCGTCACGCGACCATCTCCGCTTGCAGACCGGCGCCGGCATGCGGATCATCCCGGCATGCGCAAACTTCTGCAGAAATGGCTGGCCCCACGCGACCCGCTGGAGTCCGCCGCCCAGGCGGTGGACCACGGCCGCAGCGGCATCGAGACCGTACTGGGCCTCCCGCACCGACTGTCGGTACCGCTGCTGCGCCGCCACTTCGGCGACGATGCCGAACCCTCCGACGAAGCTTTCCGCGAGACCGGCCGCGATGGACACTGGAGGCTGCCGCCGCCCGCCCCCGAGTTCGAGGTGCACCTGTTCGGCGATACCGAAGGCCGCCTGACGCTGGGCACCATCCGCGGGCGAGGCCCGTACACCGGGCTGGTAGTCTTCAGCGAATGGTCACCGGATCACCCGGCCCACGTCTGGCAGCTGCGGGTGGAAGAACCTGCCGGCGAAGCCGCCCAGGCCCTGCACGATCACCTCCTGGACCCGAACCGCGCCCCCGAATAGCCCCCATCGCCGCACACCACTCCCTATAGGAGCCTGCTTGCAGGCGAACCCCCTGCCGTGAGAACCATTCGTTGGAACCAGCCCTCTACGCTGGAAAAATCCCGTCACACCCCCAACATATCCTCAAGGAAAACCGGTAACAGCAGCTCCGCGAAGCGATCGGCGCGTTCCCCCCAACACCCCAGACAGGCAGGGCGGCCACCATGACGCGAAAGCCCCAGTCCATCTCCCTGGTCCTTGGCAGCGGCGGCGCCCGCGGCCTGGCGCAGATCGGCGTGATCCGCTGGCTGGAGGAACACTCGGACTACCAGATCCGCTCCATCGCGGGCGCTTCCATGGGCGCGGTCGTCGGCGGCATCTACGCGGCCGGCCAGCTGGACGCCTACGAGGACTGGGTGAAGACCTTGCGCCGCCAGGATGTCTGGCGGCTGCTGGATTTCTCCTTTCGCGGCGCTGGCCTGATTCGCGGCGACCGCCTGATCGAGAAGCTGCGCGCCATGCTCGGCGACACCGACATCGAACAGCTGCCGATCTCGTTTACCGCCGTGGCCACCGACATCGAGCGCGAACGCGAGGTCTGGCTGAATACCGGTTCCCTGTTCGACGCCATCCGGGCGTCCATTGCCATCCCCACCGTGTTCACCCCGGTGCGCCACAAGGGGCGGCTGCTGGTGGATGGTGGCCTGCTGAACCCGGTCCCGATCGCGCCGACCCTGAACGACGACACCGACATCACCCTGGCGGTCAGCCTGAATGGCCGCGTCGGCGAAGAACTGATCCGCCCCGAACGCACCGGGACTTCCGACTCGCACGTGGGCGCACCAGATAGCCGGGGCCTGCTGAATCACCGCCTGGCCGAGGCCCTGCCCGACCGGGTCGGCACCTGGCTGCAGGACTGGCAGGACAAGCTGGGCCTGGGCGAGACCGACCCCAGTCTGAGCCGCGAACAGGAGGCCCGCGCACTGGGGCTGATCGACATCGTCTCCCACTCCATCGAGGCCATGCAGGGCACCATCGCGCGCTTTCGTATCGCCGCCTACAACCCGGAGCACCTGATCGAGGTCCCAGTCAACGCCTGCGGCGTGTTCGACTTCCACCGCGCCGCCGAGATGATCGACCTCGGCTATGCACTCGCCGAGCGCAAGCTGGGCGACCAAAGGCCGTAAGCCCATACCCCCTGTGGGAGGCCAGCCCTCTGGCCGATCCAGCGCCGGCACAACCCATCGGCCAGAGGGCTGGCCTCCTACAGCGGAAAAGAGGGAACGGCCTGCTCAGTGCTTGAAATGCACGAACAGCCGGCCGTGGTTCTTCGAGTCCTTCTCCACACGGTGGTAGCGGGCCTTGATCTCCGGCTGCTGCAGGAAACGCAGCACGCGCTTCTTCAACTGCCCGCTGCCCTTGCCGTGGATAATCTCTACCGTCTTGATGCGCTTGTCGCAGGCCTGCTCGATCGCACCGTTCAGCTCGGCGTCGATCCGGCGGCCATTGCGAAAGCACTCGTGCAGATCGACCGATAACCGCGACATCGCAACAAAGCCGGGCTCAGTTCACCGTCACCACGATGCAGCGGGCAAGCTGCTGCACCTTGTGCGACACGCTGCCGGACAGCAGCCCCTGCAGGCCGCCCAGCCCGCGCGAACCCATCACCACCATGTCCACGTCGTGGTACTCGGCCTGCTGCAGGATCACCTTGGCCGGAGAGCCATCCTCGATATGGTGCTCGATGTCGGTCACGCCCAGTTCGGTGAAGTATTCGTGCGCCTGCTCCACCAGCTTCTTCGCGATATCCCGCAGCACCTTCGGCGGCACCGCGGAGCCGACCGCCGCGCCACCCATCGCCAGGGGCGGATCATCCGGGTCCGGAAGATCGGAAAGCCTTCGGATATGCGGCGGCACCTCGCCCTGCAGCAGCACGCTGGCCAGCACCACCCGGGCGTGATACTTGGCCGCCAGGTCCGCGGCCACCTCCACCGCGCGCCACGCATTGGCAGAACCATCCACTGGCACCAACATGGTCTTCAATTCCATACCGCACTCCTTGGAAACGCCGCCAGGGAAACACTGATTAAGGTACACACTTGCGCTTCTCCCCCGTGGGACCCGGCCCGCTCCGGGCCGTTCAGTCGCCGACCAGACTGCCAGACTCGCCCCCCGCGCGCACCCCATTCCAGCCCCCTATACTGGGGACAACAATCCGTTCGGAATTCGCGATGACCCGCCTGTTCGAAAAGACCTACCTCAAGCCCGGCGCCGCCCCCGGCCATGGGGTCCACGCCACCGAACACCCGCACACGGGCGACGCGGTCGTCTCCGCCTGGCACTACCACCACGAACAGCTCGTCGAACTCGACCCGCAGCGCACCCTGCGCGAGGGCGCACAACCGCACGAGGGTGGCCTGGTCTGGCTGCACCTGCAGGGCGCGCCCAGTCCGCGTCAGCTGCACGATCTGGGCGAGGCCTTCGACCTGCACCCGCTGGCGCTGGAAGATGTACGCCACCAGGGCCAGCGCCCCAAGGTGGACTTCTTCGAGGAGCAGCTGGTCGCCATCCTGCGCCAGCCGCGCCATCACAACGGCAACATCGAACTCGACCAGGTCAATGTCTTCGTGGTGAATACCCGCCTGGTCATCAGTATTCACAGCGGCGAGCATGACCCCTTCGGCCCGGTCCGCGAACGCATGCGCGGCGCCAACCGCAACTTCAATCGCCTGGGGGCCGCCTACCTCGCCTATGCCCTGATGGACACCGTCATCGACCAGGCCTTCCCGGTACTGGAGCACATCAGCGAACGCCTGGAAACGCTGGAGGAAACCGTCCTCGAACAACCCGACCGCCAAACCCTTAACGAGATCCATATCCTGCGCCGCGAACTCCTCGTGCTGCGCCGCCAGCTCTGGCCCACGCGCGACGTAATCGCCCGTCTGATGCGCGACGACATGGAGCCTTTCACCCCGGAGCTCTTCCCGTACCTGCGCGACGCCCACGACCACACGATCCAGATCATGGATCTGCTGGAGTCCTACCGCGAGATGGCCGCCACCCTGATCGAGGCCTATATGTCCGCGATCAACCAGCGCTCCAACGACGTGATGCGCGTACTCACCATCATCGCCACCATCTTCATCCCGCTGACCTTCCTGGTCGGCATCTACGGCATGAACTTCGACAACCCGGACAGCCCCTGGTCCATGCCCGAGCTCTACACCTACTACGGCTACCCCGTACTGCTCGGCTTTATGCTCGCCGTCGTCCTCGGCATGCTCTACCTCTTCCGCCGCCGCGGCTGGCTATAACGTCCCCGCCCCCAACATCGCAGCGCCGCTCTCCCCTTCCCGTCATCGCGAGGCCGCAAAGCGGCCGTGGCGATCTCCAGACCGAAACCCCGACGCGAGAACTGCCAAAAGCGATTCACAGGAAGACACGAAGGTCGGAAGGACAGGACGGGACCTTTGTTCGTTCCGCCGGAAGCCCCGCAGGGGTCTGCTGGCAGACGAAGCCCTCGCCCGTGCCTGCCCCGGCAAGCATGTCCGCGCACACCCTCGATCCACAGCCTCCACGCGTCGCCCCGAGCACCGCGCAGCCGCGATTACGTCCAGCCGCAGACTCCGTTACGATGCCGGCAACGCAGCGGCACCGACCGAACGGAGGATCCATGGACGTCCCATCGAGCGGCACACCGGAACTGGACGAACTGACCGCCCGGGTGGAGGCCTTCGTCGCGGAACGTGACTGGGCCCAGTTCCACTCGCCCAAGAATCTGTCGATGGCGCTGGCGGGCGAGGTCGGCGAACTGATCGAACACTTCCAGTGGCTGACCCAGGAACAGTCGCGACACCTGTCCCCCGAGACCCACGAGGCGGTACGCCAGGAGATCGCGGACGTCCAGATCTACCTCCTGCTGCTGGCCCGCAAGCTCGATATCGACCTGCTGCAAGCGGCCCGCGACAAGCTGGAGATCAACATCCGCAAATACCCGGTGCACAAGGCCCGCGGCAACGCCCGCAAATACTCGGACCTGTAATCCACAGGCCGGGCCAACGATCCATTTCAGATCGCGGAAAGCATCTCCCTGGCGGGAGTCTCCACGGTTCTCTTGGCCTCAGCAAAGCCGGGGTGGGCACAGACCTTCGGAATGCGGGCCCTGCGGTGAGCCAGACCCGATCGCTTGCGGACTCCGACCAGAACGGGTTTCAAGCCGGGTGTTCGAACGTGAAAAAAGCCAGCCGGGCGGGGTGCCCGGCTTGGCGTGGGAGTGGGGCTTACCAGTCAGGGGCCCCTTCGTCGTCATCTTCGTCTTCGTCGCCGTCATCATCCATGGGGCCGGCGCCCGCCTCGGCACCTCCGCCCATGCTGCCGCCACCACCCGCGCCGGCTCCGCCTTGCGGCGCACCGCCGCCGGCGCCCGCGCCACCTTCGGGCGCACCCGCACCGCCTTCAGCGCCAGCACCGGCTTCAGGGGCTCCGGTATCGGCGCCCGCGCCGGCATCTCCACCCGTCTGGGCCTGCGCGGCACCGAGGCCGCCCAGCGCAAACATGGAACCCAGGACCATCGCGATCGCAGTTTTCTGGAAAGTCGACATCATGCGTTTCTCCTTCAGGATTGAATCGAATCGCAGTCAATCGATCAGGGCCGTACTGGCGTTCAATTGACTGCACTGAAGGAACAGCAAGCGGAATGCCAGAACGACATCCGGCAACGAAGGTCTCGTTTCTGCCAAACGCCGTGATCCACTTCTCGCGCAGGCGCGGACACGCCATCCACCCGCAATGACGCAAAACGACACATGGGCTGGAACGACCCGGTCAGGACGCTACACCGCCGTTCTGGAGCACGAGATCACGCGTCCGCCAGAGTGGGCCGCTGACTGGAGTTTCTGCTGCAGGTCGCCTTCCGCAGCAAACCCTCGATCATGCCGGCCGGAGCCCGCGACGACCTGCGGATGGCCGCAGCCCCCGCGGGAGCTCGCGATGACGGCCAGTGAAGCACCGTCATCGCGAGGAGCGCAGCGACGTGGCGATCTCCCGGGACAGCCCGGGCGCCGGATCCGGCGGGTGTCAGGGCCTACGCCGAGAGCTTCCACCCTGCGCAACAAAAAAAGCGCCCGGGAAAACCCCGGGCGCCTCTGGATCTGAACCGGGCGAACCGCCCGGCTCGGGCCGTGCTTACTGCTGGAACTGCTCCAGGTCGAAGCGGTCGGCGTTCATCACCTTGGTCCAGGCCGTGATGAAGTCCTTCACGAACTTCTCCTGGTTGTCGTCCTGGGCGTAGACCTCGGCGTAGCTGCGCAGGATGGAGTTGGAGCCGAACACCAGGTCGATGCGGCTGGCGGTCCACTTCACCTGATCGCCCTGGCGATCGCGCACCTCGTACACGCCGTTGCCCGCGGGCTGCCAGGCGTAGGCCATGTCGGTCAGGTTGACGAAGAAGTCGTTCGTCAACTGGCCCTCACGGTCGGTGAACACGCCATGCTTGCTACCACCATGGTTGGTACCCAGCACGCGCATACCGCCAATCAGCACGGTCATCTCCGGCGCGGTCAGGCCCATCAGCTGGGCGCGGTCGAGCAGCATCTCTTCCGGCTTGACCACGTAGTCCTTCTTCAGCCAGTTGCGGAAGCCATCGGCCAGCGGCTCCAGCGGTTCGAAGGAGTCGGCGTCGGTCATCTCGGCGCTGGCGTCACCCCGGCCCGGGATGAACGGCACCAGGACATCGTGACCGGCCGCCCGGGCCGCCTGCTCGATGCCCACGCTGCCACCCAGCACGATCAGGTCGGCCACGCTCGCGCCGGTCTCGGCGGAGAGCTGCTCGTAGACCTTGAGCACGCGGGCCAGGCGCTCGGGCTCGTTGCCTTCCCAGTCCTTCTGCGGCGCCAGGCGGATGCGGGCGCCGTTGGCGCCACCGCGCATGTCGGAGCCACGGAAGGTACGGGCGCTGTCCCAGGCGGTCGCGACCATCTCGGCGATACTCAGCCCGCTCGCGGCGATCTTCTGTTTGGCCGCCTCCACGGAATAGTCCGTGTTGCCGGCCGGCACCGGGTCCTGCCAGATCAGGTCCTCCTGCGGCGCGTCCGGCCCGATGTAACGGGTCTTCGGACCCATATCGCGGTGGATCAGCTTGAACCAGGCGCGGGCGAAGCAATCCTTGAAGTACTCGGGGTCCTTGCGGAAGGCGTCCATGTACTTGCGGTAGACGGGATCCATCTTCATCGCCATATCCGCATCAGTCATGATCGGGTTATGGCGGATGGAGGGGTCCGTGGCATCGACCGGCTTGTCCTCCTCCTTCATGTCCACCGGCTCCCACTGCCAGGCGCCGGCCGGGCTCTTCTTGAGCTCCCACTCGTGGTCGAGCAGGGCTTCGAAGTAGCCCATGTCGAACTGCGTCGGGTTCCTGGTCCAGGCGCCCTCGATGCCGGAGGTGATGGCGTTCGCGGCCTTGCCCTGCATGTTGGGGTTCTTCCAGCCGAAGCCCTGCTCCTCGACATCGGCGCCTTCCGGTTCCGGGCCCAGCGCGCCGGCATCGCCGTTGCCGTGGCACTTGCCGACGGTATGGCCGCCAGCGGTCAGCGCCGCGGTCTCCTCGTCGTTCATCGCCATACGGGCGAACGTCTCGCGCACCTGCTCGCCGGTCTTCAGCGGATTGGGCTTGCCGTTGACCCCTTCCGGGTTCACATAGATCAGGCCCATCTGCACGGCCGCCAGCGGGTTCTCCATGGTGTCGGGCTTCTCGACGTCGCCGTAGCGCTCGTCGGAGGGCGCCAGCCACTCCTTCTCCGCGCCCCAGTAGGTGTCCTTCTCGGGGTGCCAGATATCCTCGCGGCCGAAGGAAAAGCCGAAGGTCTTCAGGCCCATGTTCTCGTAGGCCACATTACCGGCCAGGATGATCAGGTCGGCCCAGCTGATCTTGTTGCCGTACTTCTTCTTGAGCGGCCACAGCAGGCGGCGCGCCTTGTCCAGGCTGGCGTTGTCCGGCCAGCTGTTGATCGGCGCGAAGCGCTGGTTGCCGGTGCCGCCGCCACCCCGGCCATCGGCGATCCGGTAGGTACCCGCCGCGTGCCAGGACATGCGGATCATCAGCCCGCCGTAGTGACCCCAGTCGGCCGGCCACCACGCCTGGCTCTCGGTCAGCAGCGCGTGCATGTCGTTTTTCAGGGCCTCGAAGTCGAGCTTCTTCACCTCTTCCCGGTAGTCGAAGTCCTCGCCCATCGGGTTCGTCTTGCGGTCATGCTGGTGCAGGATGTCCAGATTCAGCGATTCCGGCCACCAGTCCATCACCGAGTGACCGGCGGCCGTCTCGCCGCCGTGCATGACCGGGCACTTGCCCATGTTCTGATGCTCACCCATATCCTTCTCCTTGTTCGCTGCGTAGAGCGTGTTCGTGTTCGGGAAGCCACTATCCTTTCGTGATGGCCGGCTTCCGTGGGGGACCGCACGCCTTCTCCGCCTCTTCCCGGCTGCAGCCGGAGAACGGCGTGCTGTTTGTGTATCCCTGAAGGTAGGCCGCCCGAGTCATTGGTGCCAGTTGAGATTCACCATGATCGCGATAGCCCGACACTATCTCTCCACGGGCGAATGCACGGCGCGTGCGGCTACAGGATGCTCTCGATCGCGCGGCGCAGCTCGGCGGAGCCGGGGCCCGCCTGGCTGGGGAAATGCGCGACCACCCGACCCTCCCGGTCCACCACATACTTGTAGAAGTTCCAGCGCGGGGCGTCGGCCTGGCGCGCCAGCTCGCGGAAGATCGGATGGGCATCCGCGCCACGCACGCCAATCGGCCTGAACATGTCGAAGGTGACGCCAAAGTTCTCGAAGCACACCCGGGCGGTCTCGGCCTCGTCGTCGGCCTCCTGATTGAAGTCATGGGAAGGGAAGCCGACCACCTTCAGCCCCCGGTCCCGGTAGTCCTGGTGCAACTGCTCCAGACCGCCGAACTGGTCGGTGTAACCGCAATGGCTGGCCGTGTTGATGATCAGCAGCGGATGCCCCTGGAAACGTTCCTGCAGGTTGATCACTTCAGACGAATGCAGGCGACCCAGCTCGTGATGGAACAGGGCTTCGGTATTCGGCTCCGTGGCGCTTGCACAGGCCATCGGCAGCACCAGCAACAGGGAGGCGAACAGGGGCGCGAAACGGGACATGACACATCTCCACGGGGCCTCCACGGTCAGACCACCGGCGTGCCTTCGGGTTCTGCGGAAGGCCGGTTGGTCACGGCCAGGCCGGGATCGCGATGCCGTCGCACAGCCGCCGGGCCGAAGCGCCTGTCCGCGCCGGTCATGGCCTTGCGAGCATGTCGTGCGTACCCTTGTGGGCAACCATCAACAAGGGCCTCCGCCGATGATTGTCTACGCCCGCCCGCTCCTGCTGCTTGCCGTCATCCTGCCGCTGGCGACTGGCTGCACCGCCGTGAAGGTTGCCGGCACTGCCGGGAGCGCCGCTGTCAGTGTCACAACCGGAACCGTAAAGGCCACCGGCAAGACCGCCGGGGCGGTGGGACGCGCCGTCACCCCGGGCGGCAAGCAGGACGATGATGACGCCGATTGAAGTGTCCGGGGTCGGCCGCCCGCAGCGAACGGAACTGAAACGCGGTTCCTGACCGAAAGGGCCGCGCCGGACGGCCTTCATTCCCCGGCGTCCGTGCGGCCTCGTTCGCACGGCAGCCCGGCCCGCCACCAGGCGAACATGCCACCCTGAAGCTGACGGGCATCGTAGCCGTGCGCCCGCAGCTTGCGTACGGCCGGGATGCTGCGGTGTGCACTGAGGCAGATGGCCACCACGGGGCGTCCGCGATCCAGCTCCAGGCCGGACAGCGCCGCCTCGGAGAACCGCGTAATCGGGAGATGGCGGGCACCCGGGATGCGGCTCCGACGGTGCTCGACCCCGGTACGCACATCCAGCAACTGCACCTCGGCGTTTTCCAACGCCCGCGCCAGATCCTCCGGACTCATCTCCGGCACGCGGCCGAACGGTCGCCACTGGCTCCAATCCATCGCGATCACCTCCTGTCCACGATGCCCGTGGCTGACCCCAAGCGTACATCCGCCTGCGCTCGCGTGCGTCGAGAGTGGTTCATCGCCACACCGACACCTCGCGGGCCGCTCCGGCCGATTGCCACGGCCTCTGCGAGGCCTCGCAATGACGGGGCACGCCTCTGTGGGAGCGTGCTTGCACGCGAAGCCCCGGCCTGCGTCTGACTTTGGCAGGGATTTCGCGCGCAAGCACGCTCCTGCGGCGTTTAGCTCCACCGTGGCTGTCGCCCAAGGCTGTCTCACAGACAGTGGCTGGGTGGCACGGGTTACAGGCCAGAGTATTTGCGGGCGTTGCCGCGGGCCTTTTCGACGGGATACTTCCGGGCGTTCATCTCCAGTTTGTCGCTGGCGGCCTCGACCGGGTCGATATCGAGCTTTCGGGCCAGCAACAGGAGGTAGATCTGGACGTCCGCGATCTCCTGGCGCGCCGCCTCGTGGGTCTCGGCGGACAGGTGGCTGGACTGTTCCTGAGTCAGCCACTGGAAGTGTTCGATCAGTTCGCCGACCTCGCCCGCCAGTGCCATGGAAAGGTTCTTGGGCGAATTGAACCGTACCCGGTCGCGCGCCTCGACGAACGACTCCAGTTGCCGGGCGAGTTCCTCCAGCCTCTGTGCGCCGTCCGATTCCCCTTTCATCGCGCCCCCTTGATATCGATCGCCGCCCGGGTCGCATCGTACCCTCAACCAACGCCAGGCGTACCGCCCCATACAGCGGTGGCCCCGCGATTCCAGGCGTTGTTCACGAGTGCTCGCCGGCTACCGGCATAATCGGCCTTCAGCAACCGGGACTGCCCGCGGAACAAGGAACATCGCCCGATGGCGAGTGTAAAAAGTACCTGTTACGAGTGCGACGCCAACTGCGCGATCGACGTGACCCTGGACAACGCTGGCGAGCCGGTGAAGATCGACGGCCCCGACTGTCCGCGCTGCTACGTCCAGCTGGATCGGCGCAACCATCCCGAACGTCTGCTGTACCCGCTGCAGCGCACCGGACCGCGCGGCAGCGGCGAGTTCGAGCGCATCTCCTGGGACGAGGCACTGGACACCATCGCCGAGCGCCTGCGCGCGACCCGCGAGGAGCACGGCGCCCCGGCGGCCGCGTTCTTCGCCGGCTATACCAAGGAGGCGCGCCCGCAGCTGCAGCGCCTGGCGCATGCCTTCGGCTCGCCCAACTACCTGACCGAGAGCGGCTGCTGCTTCTCCTCGACCAAGGTGGCGGAGGAGGTGACCTTCGGCACCAAGATCAAGACCTCCTCCACCGTGGCCTCGGATGCGACCCGCTGCCTGCTGGTGTGGTCCACCAACCCGCGCGGGTCCATCCCGCCGTTCCATCAGCATGCGCTGGCCGCGGCACGCCCCGGCTGCGCCACGGTGGTGGTGGACCCGCGCGTGACCCCGCTGGCGGAGCAGGCCGAGGTGCACCTGCAGATCCGTCCGGGCACCGACGGGGCGCTGGCGCTGGGCATGCACTACCTGATCTTCGAGAACGGCTGGCAGGACCAGGCCTTCCTCGACGAATGGGGCAACGGGGTGGAGGCCTTCCGCGAATACGTGGCCGAATTCCCGCCGGAGCGGGTGGCGGCGATCTGCGGAATCGAGGCGGCCGATCTGCAGCGCGCCGCCGAGCTCTACGCGACCCGCGCCCCGGCGCAGATCATGCTCTCGCCCACCGCCACCGTGCAGCATTCCAACGGCTTCCAGAATCACCGCGCGGTGACCCTGCTGGCGGCGGTCACCGGCAACATCGACCGCGAGGGCGGCAACCGCTTCTTCAACGACAAGGTCACGCCGAAGCCGATCGACCTGTTCGACCACTGCAGGGAAAACCTGCCGCCGCGCATCGGCGACGAGACCTTCCCGGTGTGGACGGCCCACTGGCCGGCGGCGCAGAGCATGCTGCTGCCGGACGCGATCCTCGACGGCCGGCCGCAGCAGGTGCGCTCGCTGCTGGCGATGGGCATCAACACCGCGATGTGGCCGAACTCGAAGCGCATGGAACAGGCGCTGGGGGCGCTGGATTTCTTCGCCGTGTCGGACTTCTTCCACAACCCGGCCACGCGCATGGCGGACATCGTGCTGCCGGCCGCCACCAGCCTCGAGCGCCCGGCGCTGATCGCCTATCCCGGCTGCAACTTCCGGGGCGAGCTGCGTTACCGGCATCAGGCGGTGGACCCGCGCGGCGAGGCACGCGCCGACGCCGAGGTGTTCCTCGAGCTGGGCGTGCGCCTGGGGATGGCGGAGCAGTTCTGGAACGGCGATCTGGAGGCGAGCTGGGCCGAGGCCGCCGCGGGCATCCCCGAGACCATCCGCGAGCAGGTGTACAACGACCCGGACGGCGTGACCGTGTTCGCCAAGGCGCTGGACGACATGGTCGAGCACGGCTTCGAGGAGGGCGACCGCCAGTACCGCCTGCACGGCTTCCGCACGGTCAGCGGCAAGGTGGAGTTCGACGCCGCCGAGCTGCGCGAGGCCGGGCACGACGGGCTGCCGGTCTGGCGTGAGCCGGCCGAGAGCCCGGTTTCCACGCCGGAGCTGGCGCGCGACTATCCGCTGGTGCTGACCAGCGGCGCGCGCCACAAGCACGCTACCCATTCGCAGCACCAGTACCTGGAGCGCATGCGCCGGGCAATGCCGGAGCCGCTGGTGGAGCTGCACCCCGAGGATGCCGCGGCGCGCGGCATCGCTGATGGCGACACCGTGGAGGTGCGCTCGCCGCGCGGGCGGGTCGCCTTCGTGGCGAAGGTCACCGACCGCATCAAGCCCGGTGTGGCGCACTGCCAGCACGGCTGGAACCACGCCAACGTCAACGAGCTGACCGACGACCGCAACCTCGACCCGATCAGCGGCTTCCCCGCGTTCAAGTCGCTGCTGTGCGAGGTGGAACGCCTGCACGCCGGGCACGAGCAACGCCTGCCGGAGGCGGGCTGACCGTGCCCTTCGTTGGTGTTCTGCCCGAGCGCCGGCACCTCTTCCGGCCGCAGCCGCGTCGCGAGGTGGCGGTGTCGGATGCCGCCGCCTGGCGCTTGAACCCCGCGCATCGGCATGTCTACGACAAGCTGCGCCTGGCCCTGGATGCGGGCCTGACCGCCGCGCCCTGCGGGGTCGCGCCCACGGACCTGGGGCTGGACGCGGCGGACACGGTGTTCGTGAAGCCGATCACCAACCTCGCCGGCATGGGGCTGGATGCGCGTGCCCTGCCCGCTGGCGAGGTGCCGGCCGAGCCCGGCAGCTTCTGGTGCCAGCGCCTGGAGGGCGCCCACACCAGCACCGACTGCCTGGTGGAGAACGGCGAGGTGCGCTGGTTCGCCCACACCCGCGGCTCGGACGAGAAGGACGCCGCACGTCCGATCTACTGGGAGATCGGCGCCGCCGTGCCCGAGGTTGAGCCGTGGATCGCCGACTGGGTGCGGCGCAACCTGACCGGATACAGCGGCATCTACAACATCGAGCTGATTGGCGAGCGACCGATCGAGGCCCACCTGCGCGGCTCCAACGGCTTCTTTGACTTCTACGGCCCGGCCTTCATCCCGGCCTGGGTGGCGCTGGCAGACGGCGAACCGTTCACCCCGCCCCCGCCGATCCCCGGCGGCTTCGTCATCTCGGTATTCGGCGAGATCGAACTGCGGGACGCCGACTTCCGAGCCGCCGAGGCAGCCGGCGTGAATCTGCAGCCGGACCCGTCCACCCCGGGCCGCGCCGCCATCCTGCGCTGCCAGGATCGGGACGCCGGCTTCGCCCTCTACCAGCACCTCACCGGCCACACGCTGTAACCCCTGACGCCCGGCCCATAACCGCCGGCAGCCCGAGCGGGACAGGAACAACGTCGTGATCTGCTTGCGGCTGCCCCGGCAGCAGTCGCCAGCTGCGCAGGGCGGGGGTATGTTGGCGGCATGGAGATCGACCCCGTCATCCGCGAGTGGCTGCGCCTGGCCGGGCAGGCGCCCTCCTCGCACAACACCCAGCCCTGGCGGTTCCGCGTGGATCGCGCGGGAATCGAGGTCTGGACCGATCCGGCGCGCTCGCTGCCCGTGAACGACCCGACCGGGCGCGAGCGCATCATCAGCTGTGGCTGCGCGGTGCTGAACCTGCGCGTGGCCGCCGCCGCGGACGGCCAGGGCCTGAACGTGCGCCCGGAACAGGCGGGCGACGGCCCGTTCGTACGCCTGCTGACCGGGCACCATGGCGGGCCGGACCGGCAGGAGCTGGCGCCGCTGCAGGACTGGATCAGTGCGCGCCACTCCTGGCGCGGCCGGTTTCGTCCCGACGCACCCGCCCCGGACATCATCGCAACCCTCGTGCAGGCCGCCCGCCAGGAAGGGGCCTGGCTGCGCCCGGTCACGGACCCGGAATGCCGCGGGGAGGTCGCCGAGCTGGTCCGGGCGGCGACGGCGGCACAGTGGAAGAACCCGGCCTGGCGGCGCGAGCTGACGCACTGGATGCGCACGCCCTCGCGCGGCGACGGCCTGGCGGTCGGTCGGTTGAGCGGCGGTCTGACGCGCTGGAGCGTGCGCCACCTGGTATCCGCCCGGGCGATGGCCCGAGACGAGGCCCGCGCGGCCCGGGCCGCCCCGGTGCTGCTGGCACTGGGCACCGGGATCGAGGGCCCGATGCAGTGGCTGACGGCCGGGCAGGCCCTGCAGCGCGTACTGCTCGAGGCCGCGCGGCACGGGCTCTGCGCCCGTTATCTGAATCAGCCGATCCAGCTGGCCGAATGGCGCCCGAAACTCGCCGAACTGCTGGGCGAGGGCCAGCCACAACTGCTGTTCGCGCTCGGCCGCCCGGACGGCACGCCCCACCCCACGCCGCGACGCCCGCTGGACGAGATGCTGAAGCGCTGAGGGCAACGCCCGCCCGCGCTCCATTCGAGACGACACGCGGCAGGGGCATGAATGGCGTGCGCTACACTGAACCCCCGTTCACCTCCCGTCCGCCGCCATTAATCGTCATGCTGCTCACCCTGCTCGTTATGTTCGCCCTGCTGGGCCTTGGCCTGGCGCTGATGCTCTGGCATGCACGGCAGGTGTTTGCGGTGGAACTGCGCGATGGTGCGGCCCGCGTGCGGCGCGGCAAGCCACCGACCGCGTTCCTGCGCGGCTGCGAGGAGGTCGCGCGCCAGTTCCGGCTGAAGCGCGGCCGGATCACCGCCGTGCGCACCGACGCCGGCGTGCAGCTGCGTTTCTCCCGCGATCTCCCGAAGAAGACACACCAGGCCTTTCGCAACGTCTGGACACCCCCGCCGGGCGGCGGCGGTGGCGGCGGCATGCGGGCGACGGGATAACGCCGCACCGGCTTGCGGCCACGCTTCCGATCAATGGGCTCCCTTGAACGCCGGGCTGGCGCCGGTTCCGTCAAGCACGATTAGACTCCGCTAACCTCCTCGGTCCGGCACTGCGGCGCGGCGATGTGCTGTTCCAGGATCCGGCTCGCGGCTCGGATGAGTGAAAACGCAGGGGCCATGCCCGGCTCCCCCGGCCATCGGCCAGGGCGACCCATCGCCCGCCGCTTGGGCCATCCTGCCCCAGCAGCCACGGTGCCATCGCCGGCTCTACCCGATCGGCATGCTGCGTGTTGCCGGCATGCTGCCCAGGCGGGGGTGGTGTTCCGGCGGCCCGGGACCGACACTATGGGCACGCGGCAGACGGCCGCGAGGACTGCAAACCGCGTACCGCGCGGCCCGCTTAGGCAAAGGAAGGAGACACCTGCATGCTGCTGGCCCTGCTACTGATGATCGCGCTGCTGCTGGCAGCCGGTGCCGTGCTGATCTGGCAGGTCAGCATCATCTTCAGCATCGAGATCGAGGACGGACAGCCGCGGGTCCGCCGTGGCGACCCGCCAAAGTCGTTCCAGCACACGGTACGGGACGTGGTTCGCCGCTACGGCATCCAGCAGGGCCGCCTGACCGCCGTGCGCCGCCAGCAGGGGCTGCAACTGCGCGGATCGGCCTCGATACCCCGAGAGGCCAGATCCGAACTGCAGCACGCCCTGCAGCGCATCAAGGTAGGCCGCAAGCGCCGCAAGAAGCGGCGCTGACCGAATCCGTGCCCGTGGCTTGCGCGCCCGCGCCCGCTCCCACACCCGAGGAGACCGGCCAGCACGCCGGGGCCTGGTTCGTCTACCTGCTGGAATGCGCGGGTGGGCGCATCTACACCGGGGTGACACCGCGCCTGGCCGCCCGCATGGCGGCCCATGGCAGCGGCCGCGGTGCCCGTTTCACCCGGATGCACCGGCCCAGGCAGCTGCTCGCCGCGCGGCCTTTTGCCTCTCGTGGCGAGGCGCTGCGCATGGAGCTGCGCATCAAGCGCTACAGCCCCGCCGCAAAACGGGCCCTCGCCCGCGACTGGGCACACGCCGCCAGCATCTGCCGGCTGCCCTCGGCGACGTGACTACTCCAGCGGCTGCTGGCGCGAGTGCCGGAACTGCTCCTGCACCGAGGCGGAAGGCTTGCCGGTCAGCAGGCTCACCACGACGATGGCCACGGTCGCGAAGATAAAGCCGGGCAGCAACTCGTAGACGTCGAACAGCCCGCCCTCGGCCTGGTTCCAGAGGATCACGGTAACCGCGCCGACCACCATGCCGGCCAGCGCCCCGTTGCGCGTCATCCGCGACCAGTACAGCGCGAGGATGATCACCGGGCCAAAGGCCGCGCCAAAGCCGCCCCAGGCGTAGGCCACCAGGTCCAGCACCCCGGCCTCCGGCGCCATCGCCAGCAGCAGGGCCACCAGCGACACGCCCAGTACGGCGGCACGGCTGATCCACACCAGCTCGGTCGCCCCCGCCTCGGTGCGCAGGATGCCGCGGTAGAAATCGTTGGTGATCGCACTGGCGGAGACGATCAGCTGCGAGTCGATGGTGCTCATGATCGCGGCGAGGATCGCCGCCATCAGGATGCCCGCCACCCACGGGTTGAACAGCGCGCGGATCAGCTCGATCAGCACGGTCTCGCCGTCCGCCAGCGGCGCGTCGGCAAAGTAGGCGATCCCCATGTAGCCCGTGGCCACCGCGCCGATCAGGGCGAGGACCATCCAGGTCATGCCGATCAGCGTGGCGCGCGGCACGTCGCGCTCGGAGCGCAGCGCCATGAAGCGCGCCAGGATATGCGGCTGGCCGAAATAGCCCAGCCCCCAGGCCAGCAGCGAGATCATGCCGAGGAAGGTCATCCCCTGCAGCACCTGCACATGCGTCGGATCCACAGCGACGACCTCGCTCTGCACACTGCCCCAGCCACCGACCAGCACCACCGCGAACATCGGCACCACCAGGAGCGTCAGGAACATCAGGATGCCCTGCAGGAAGTCGGTCCAGCTGACCGCCAGGAAGCCACCGAGGAAGGTATAGCTGATGATCACGATGGCACCGACCCACACGGCGGTCTCGTAATCCATGCCGAACGAGCTCTGGAACAGCAGCCCGCCCCCGACCAGCCCGGCCGAGATATACAGGGTGAAGAACACCAGGATCACGATCGCGGAGACCACGCGCAGGATACGCGTGCGGTCCTCGAAGCGGTTCTCGAGGAAGTCCGGGATGGTCAGGGAGTCCTTCGCCAGCGCGGTGAAGCGGCGCAGGCGCCCGGCCACGAACAGCCAGTTCAGCAGCGCCCCGACCACCAGGCCCACCCCGATCCACAACTCGGACAGGCCGGACACGTAGACCGCACCGGGCAGCCCCAGCAGCAGCCAGCCGCTCATGTCCGAGGCCCCGGCGCTCAGCGCGGCCACCCCCGGTCCCAGGCGGCGCCCGCCGAGCACATAGTCCGACAGCGTGGTGGTCGTGCGGTAGGCCGCGATCCCGAGGACCAGCATGGCCGCCAGATAGGCGGCAAAGGTCACCAGGGTGGGCATCGGCATGTTGATCTCCATGGAGCGTCTCCTCGTATCAGGCCGATGGCCCTTGTTGTTGTGGTACTCGGTCGCGTCTCGATCGAGTGTAGAGGACGCCGTGCCGCCTGGAGGCCCCGCGTCGTCAGTGCGGCGTGATCCTCACGCTCTGCTCAGTCGGCCGCCGCCAGCAGGCTGGCGTTGCCGCCGGCGGCCGTCGTATCAATGCACAGGTGGCGCTCCACCACAAAGCGTTCGGGCGCGATCAGGGCGGTTTCCAGCGCAATAATCGGCCCGTCCCGCTGTGCCAGCACCTGGCGCAGCGCTCGGGTCCAGTCGCTCGCGCCGGCCGCGGCCACCGCGACCAGCCCCTCCAGCGCGGCCAGCGCGTCCGGTTCCAGCGCGCCATCGATCCCGACCAGCGGCACGCCCTCCCCGCGCAGCGCGCGCGCCGCACGCTCGGCCCCCGGTGCCAGCATGATCACGGGGCAGCCCGCCCCCAGCGCCTGCACCGCCTGCGCCAGCGCGATCTCCGCACCCGGCCCCAGGCACAGCACCGGGCCGCGGGGATACAGGCGCAGACGATTGCTCTCGCCGGTCGGGCCCGGCAGCGTCTGCGGGCTGGTGTCGAAGGCCGCGGTCTCCGCCAGGGCCTTGCGCAGCAGCCCCGTGCGCTCGGGCAGCGCCTCGCGCAGTACGTGCATGCGGTCGGTACGCTCGGCCCAGCCGCTCGCGTCCAGGGCATCCAGGGCCTGTTGCAGGCGCTGCGGGGCCACCCATTCCGCCTGCGCGCCCGCCTCCGGCGGGTCCGGCCGCTCCGCGGCAATGGACGTGCGACGGGCAAAGCGCGTCAGGTACAGCGGCCCGCCCGCCTTCGGCCCGGTGCCGGAGAGCCCCTCGCCGCCGAACGGCTGCGAGCCGACGATGGCGCCGATCTGGTTGCGATTGACGTACTGGTTGCCCACACGCAGGCGTTCCACCACCTGCTGCACGCGGTCGTCGATGCGGGTATGCAGACCGAAGGTCAGGCCATAGCCGCGGGCGTTGATGGCATCCACCACCGCATCCAGCTCGCGGGCCCGAAAGCGCGCCACGTGCAGCACCGGCCCGAACACTTCGCGCTCCAGCTCGCCGATCCCGGACAACCGGACGATGGACGGTGCGACAAAGCGACCGTTCTCCGGCACCAGCAGGGACTTCAGCAGCCGCCCCTGCTCCTCCTGCGTCCGCAGGTAGTCGCGGATATCCGCCTGCGCCTCGGCATCGATCACCGGCGAGACGTCTGTCGCCAGCTGCCAGGGATCGCCGATGCTCAGCGCGTCCATCGCGCCCTGCAGCATCTCCAGCAGGCGGTCGTAGGCCTCGTCCTGCACGTAGAGCATGCGCAGTGCCGAGCAACGCTGCCCGGCGGACTGGAAGGCGGAGGCCAGGATGTCGCGCACCGCCTGCTCGGTCAGCGCGGAGCTATCCACGATCATCGCGTTCAACCCGCCGGTCTCCGCGATCAGGACCGCACCCGGCCCGGCGTTGTCCGCCAGGCTGCGGTGAATCCGCTGCGCGACCTCGGTGGAACCGGTAAAGCAGACCCCGGCAATGCGCGGGTCGGCGGTCAGCGGCCCGCCCACCGTCGGGCCATCGCCCGGCAGCAGCTGCAGGGCCGACTGCGGGAGACCGGCGGCGCGCATCAGCTCCACCGCGCGGGCGGCGATCAGCGGGGTCTGCTCGGCCGGTTTGGCAACCACGGTATTGCCCATGGCCAGGGCCGCGGCGACCTGCCCGGTGAAGATCGCCAGGGGGAAATTCCAGGGACTGATGCAGACGAACACGCCGCGTGGCTCCAGCTCCGCCTCCTGCCCCAGGCGTTCGGCCTCGCCCGCGTAGTAGCGCAGGAAATCGGCCGCCTCGCGCACCTCGGCAATGCCGTCCCAGACGGTCTTGCCGGCCTCGCGATTGGCCAGTGCGATCAGTTCCGGGGCATGTTCCTCGTAGCAGTCCGCGATCGCCCGCAGCAGATCGGCGCGCGCCGTCACCGGGTGCGCTGACCAATCGACAAACCCGGACAGGGCCGTCCCCAGCGCCTGTTCGACCTCCGCCGCCGTGGCCTCGCGGACCTCGCCGACCACGGCACCGGGATCGGAGGGGGAGACCGCAACGCGCGGCGCGCCCTGCGCCGCGTGACCTTCCACCAGCATGGGTACGGCCTGCCACTGCGTCTGCGCGAACGCCTCGCGCGCGGCCAGCAGCGGCAGGATGGAGGCCGGCTCGTTGACGCGGTACCCGCGCGAGTTCTGTCGCTGTGGCCGGTAGAGATCGACCGGGTCACGGATGGCCGGGTTGGCCACGGCGTCGCCCAGCGCGTCCAGGTCGGCGATGGGATCGCGCGCGATCTCCGCGGGCGGGATGCTGCTGTCCACCACCTGGTTGACGAACGAGCTGTTGGCGCCATTCTCCAGCAGGCGCCGCACCAGATAGGCCAGCAGGTCGCGGTGCGCCCCCACCGGCGCGTAGATGCGGCAGCGGGTGCCGGCCGTCGCCTTGACGATCGCGTGCACCGATTCCCCCATGCCGTGCAGACGCTGGAATTCGAAGCCGTTACGGGCGTCGCCGGCCATCGCCAGCACCGCCGCGCAGGTGTGCGCATTGTGGGTAGCAAACTGCGGGTAGATGCGGTCGCGCCGGTCCAGCAGCATCTGCGCACAGGCGATGTAGCTGACATCCGTGTTGACCTTGCGGGTGAAGACCGGGAAGCGTTCCACGCCCAGCTCCTGGGCCTGCTTGATCTCGGTATCCCAGTAGGCGCCCTTGACCAGACGCACCATGATGCGCCGGTCCAGCCGCTGCGCCAGCGCATACAGCGCCTCGATCACCGGGGCCGCGCGGCGGCCGTAGGCCTGTACGACCACGCCAAAGCCGTCCCAGCCCTCCAGCTCCGGGTCCGCCAGCAGGGCCTCGATCACGTCCAGCGACAGGTCCAGACGGTCCTGCTCCTCGGCGTCGATATTGAACCCGATGCCGGCGCGCGCGGCCTGACGCGCCAGCTCCTGCGCCCGCGGCACCAGCTCCGCCATGACCGTCGCGCGCTGGGTGTACTCGTAGCGCGGGTGCAGCGCGGAGAGCTTGACCGAGATGCCGGGGCTGGAGCGCACGTCGCCTTGCGCCTGGTTCGCGATCTCGGCGATCGCCGTGGCATAGGCCTGGTGATAGCGGCGGGCATCGGCATCGGTGCGCGCGGCCTCGCCCAGCATGTCGTAGGAATAGGTGTAGCCCTCGCGTTCCCTCTCGCGGGCATTGCGCATGCCCTGGGCGATGGTCTCGCCAAGCACGAACTGGCGACCGAGCAGCTTCATCGACTGCGCGACGGCCGTGCGCACCAGCGGCTCGCCGACGCGCCGGATCAGGCCGCGCAGCGCGGCGGCCGGGCGCTGCGGATCGTCGTTCAGCACCTTGCCGGTGAGCATCAGCGCCCAGGTGGAGGTATTCACCAGCGGGGACGACGAGTGCCCGAGGTGAGCCGCCCAGTCGGAGGGCTCGATCTTGTCCTGGATCAGCTCGTCGATGGTCTCGGCATCCGGCACCCGCAGCAGCGCCTCCGCCAGGCACATCAGGCCGACTCCCTCCTCGGTGGACAGGCCGTACTCGGCCAGGAAGCTCTCCATCATCGACGGCGTGGTCTCGGCGCGTACCCGCTCGACGATGCGCGCGGCCTCCGCCGCGATGCGGGCGCGGGCCTCGGCATCCATCCGGATGCCGCCGCGCAACTCCCGCAATACGGCCGCCTCGTCGGCCGTGTAGGCCTCACGGATGCGGGCGCGGTGGGGATCGGACGCCGGGTCGCGTGTCGGGTGCGGGCGGGTGTGGGGCTGCGTCATCGGCCTGCTCCTGCGGTGCCGGGGTTGGCTCGACCGGGCGCCGGCCTCTGACTGGAAGCATAGACGGGCGCGTCCGGGGTCCTCGGGACCTCAGGTTCACAGATGCCCCGTCTTCACGTAGATCAGAGTCTCCTGTTCCACCCAGGGATTGTGCTGGCTCAGGTGCGGGCTGCGAATCCACGTGCCGGCGGGGTAACGCCCGTGCTCGTCGATGAATTCACCGGACAGCACCAGGATTTCCTCCCCGCCCCAGTGCCGATGGGGCTGGAAATGTTCGCCGGCCGGCCAGTGCACCAGTGCGGTGTGTTCGGTCTCGAAGCTGTGCAGATGCAGGACCCGCAGCCCGCCGATGCCCGGCTGGAACGGCGCCGAAAGGGTATCCACCACCACCTTGTCGCGGTCCTCCGGGGCGAACTGCTCGAGCTTCACGAACAATGTGCAGCCGGGGTCCGAGTGCGGCGCGTGGCGGGAACCGGGCGGGTTGCGCAGGTAGGTGCCAGCGGGATAGTCCCCGGCCTCGTCAGAGAACACGCCGTCGAGTACCAGGATCTCTTCGCCCAGTGCATGGGTGTGCGACGGGAAGCGGGCTCCGGGCTGGAACTGCACGACGCTGGTGGCGCGGCCTGCTTCCGCCAGCTCGCGTTCCAGCGGCTTGCGCACCACGCCTTCGGCGCGGCTGCCGCTCCACGACATGGCGGCCGTCTCCACCACCACCGGCTGCTGCAGATCCAGATTCAGGGCTTCCATCGCGCGCTCCGTTCATCTCCCCAGTCGAACACGCGACCCGCTGTTAGTTCCTGGACAGGGAGAGCAGGCCCTCAGTGGTGGTGCCCTTCGCGCCCCGGATGATGACCGTGATGGTCGTGATGGCTGCCCCCGGAATGCGCCCCTGGCGAGCCACCGGACTCGCTCCCGGACTCACCCTGATAGCCGCGGGCCCGTTGATAGCGCGCCTTCTGCTCCGCGTCGAGCAGCGCGTCCATCTCCAGGTGGTAGGACAGATGCACGTGGCGCAGGCGGCCACGCAGCTCGCCGATCTCGACGGTCAGCGATTCGATGGTCGCGCTGCTGATACCGCCCTCCGCGAAGCGCGCATCCAGTTCCCGCTCCCGCTCCACGATGCGCCGGCCGAGATCACGCGCTTGCTCCCGCATCGCCGCGAACAGGCGCTCGGTCTCGCGCCGCTGCTCGGGCGTCAGTTCCAGCGAGTCGGCCACCTCCAGCACATGCATCGGCCCCGGATAGCCATGCAGTTCGGCCGGCAGCGCCATGCCCATACCCCGCCCTTCCAGCAAATCCTCGGTCTCCTGCGCGGAGAGTGCCTTGATCTCGCGTGCCTGCAATTCGGAGTACGGATTGGCCGCAACCGGCGCCGCAACGGCCAGGGCAATCCCCACAACCAGCCACCCGGAAAAGCGGAATATACGATGCATGATGGAACCCTCGACGGTGAAAAGTGTTCGCATTGTAGATCGCTGGCGATCTCGGGGCGCGGGATCACTACGGGACGTCTAGACTCCAGAGCGGCACCCAGAACAACCAAAACAGAAAGGACGCGACATGCTGATTATCGGACTGATTGTGGTCGTTGCCGCGCTGGTGTTCGCCACGGCGAAACTGCGCGTGCACCCGTTCCTGGCCCTGCTGATCGCCGCCTTCGTGATGGCGATCATCGGCGGCATCGCCCCGCGCGAGGCCATCAGCGTCATCAACGACGGCTTCGGCAGCACCCTGGGCTATATCGGTATCGTGATTGCGCTGGGCACGATCATCGGGGTCATCCTCGACCGCACCGGTGCCGCCGTGGTCATGGCAGAGGCAATCATCCGTACGCTGTCCGACCGCTTCCCCACCCTGACGGTCTCGATCATCGGCTACATCGTGTCCATCCCGGTGTTCTGCGACTCGGGCTACGTGATCCTGAACTCGCTGAAGAATGCCCTGGCCAAGACCGCCGGCATCTCGGTGGTCGCCATGAGTGTCGCGCTGGCCACCGGCCTGTTCGCCACCCACAACTTCGTGCCACCCACCCCCGGCCCGATCGCGGCCGCCAGCAATGTCGGCATCGCCGATGCGCTGGGCCTGGTGATTCTGGTCGGCCTGTTCGTGTCCGCGGTGGCGGCCGCCGTTGGCTGGCTGTGGGCCAGCCGCTACGCGAAGGCCAACGACGACGAGCTGCTGGAACCGGACCCGATCAGCGAAGCGACTGGTCAGGAGATCGAGAAGGAAGAGATCAAGCTGGAGCATCGCCCGACGACCCTGGGCGCCTTCATGCCCATCCTGGCGCCGATCGTACTGATCTCCATCGGCTCGGTGGCCGCGCTGGCCACCCGCGATAGCGACCCCGGCATGCTCGCCGCGGCCCTGATCTTCCTCGGCACCCCGGTGGTGGCGCTGGCGATCGGCGTGATCTTCGCGCTGCTGCTGATCAAGGGGGCCGGCATCAAGGACCGCTTCCACCAGATGACGGTGGACGCGATCCTGCTGGCCGCGCCGATCATCCTGATCACCGGCGCGGGCGGCGCCTTCGGCAACGTGCTGCGCGAGACCCCGATCGGCGATCAGCTGGGCGACCTGCTGAGCGGGCTGGGCCTGGGCCTGCTGGTGCCGTTCCTGATCGCGGCCGCACTGAAATCCGCGCAGGGCTCGTCCACCGTGGCACTGGTCACCGCGTCCAGCATGATCGCGCCGATGCTGGCCTCGCTGGGCCTGGATTCCACCATGGGCATGGTCCTGGCGGTGATGGCCGTGGGTGCCGGGGCAATGACCGTCTCGCACGCGAATGACAGCTTCTTCTGGGTGGTCACCCAGTTCAGCCGCATGAAGGTGTCCACCGCGTACAAGGCGTTCACCACCGCTACGCTGCTGCAGGGCATCAGCGCAATGATCACCATCTACATCCTGGGGCTGATCTTTGTCTAGGGGGACGCTGACCAATCGGCACGCTCGCGTTGGTACCCCCCTGTTTCCCGAGACAAGGCGCATCGTGCAGCGGGTAGTGGTTCTACCCGCAAGCGGCGCAACGCAGCATCGGGGAACAGGGGGCACCAACCCCGAACGGGCTCGGCCGATTCTGCGCGCTGACGGCGTTGCAGCTCGCTCATGTAGCTCGGCTACACTTTACTCACCGCGCCTTGTCAGCGCGCAGAGTCGACTCGAGCGCGAACGTGCCGATTAGTCCGCGTCCCTCTGGGCATTTCCGGGTCATCGTCTGCCCGGACAGCTACAAGGGAAGCCTCGAAGCCGAGGACGTGGCGGCCGCCATGGCCCGGGGCGTGCACGCGGCCCGCCCGGCTGCCCGGGTACGCGCCCTGCCCATGGCCGACGGTGGCGAGGGCACGGCCCGCCTGGTCAGCCATACCCTCGGCTGGGCCTGGCACCTGTCCGACGTGACCGGCCCCACCGGCAACCACTTGAGCGCTGGCTGGGGCTGCGATCATCGCGAGCGGCGCGCGGTGATCGATGTCGCCTCTGCCTGCGGCCTGGACCGGATCCCCGACGATCGCCACGACCCCTGGCAGCTCCACAGCTTCGGGGTCGGCGAACTGATGCTGGCCGCCCTGGACGCGGGCGCCGAACACCTGCTGATCGGTCTCGGCGGCAGCGGCACGGTGGACGGCGGCGCGGGCATGCTGGCCGCGCTGGGCGTGCGTTTCCTCGATGCGCAAGGGCAGCGCCTGCCGCCCCACCCCGCGGGCCTCGCGGATCTACAACGGGTGGACTTCGACACACTGGACCCGCGCCTGGCCCGCGTCGACATCACCGTCCTGAACGACGTCGACAACCCGCTGACCGGGCCGCATGGCGCGGCGGCCGTGTTCGGACCGCAAAAGGGCCTGAAGACCGCGGACATCCCGGCCATGGATGCCCACATGGAGCGCCTGGCCGCCGCCATCGAGGCCACGGGGCAGTTGCAGCGGCCCGTCGACACCCCGGGGGCGGGCGCCGCCGGCGGGCTCGGCTTCGCGCTGGACTGCGTCCTCGGCGGTCGCGCTCGCATGGGGGCCGGCTACCTGGCCGAGCTTATCGGACTGGATGCCGCGCTGCGGGAGGCCGACCTGGTCATCACTGGCGAGGGCCAGCTCGACGGCCAAACCTCGCACGGCAAGGTCGTCGCCGAGGTGGTACGCCGCGCCCGCGAGCAGCAGGTGCCGGTCGTGGCGGTGGCCGGCTCCATCGCCTGCGACCCGGCCGAGCTGGCCGCCTTTGGCCTGAGCGATGCCCGTGCCCTGTGCGATGGCAGCATCACCCTGGACGAGGCTCTGGCCCACCCCGCGCGCTACATCGCCGAGCGTACCCGCACTCTGGTCGAGGCCCGTCACCCGACAGATTCACCATCCGGACCGGACTGAACATCATCCCACTGAACGCGCTCGTACGTGATGACGTTGAGCTGAGAGGCCGGGCGCCTGACGTCAGACGGCGACGTCGGCCAGGTGGCCCTTGCCTTCCAGCCAGGCGCGGCGTTCGGAGGCGCGCTTCTTGCCGAGCAGCATGTCCATCAGTTGCTGGGTGTCGTCGGCGGCGTCCAGCGTGAGCTGCACCAGGCGCCGGGTGTCCGGGTTCATGGTGGTTTCGCGCAGCTGTAGCGGGTTCATCTCGCCGAGGCCCTTGAAGCGGGTCACGGAGACCTTGCCCTTCATCTTCTCCGCCTCGATGCGTTCCAGCACGCCGGCCTTCTCGTCGTCGTCCAGCGCGTAAAAGGTCTGCTTGCCGACGTCCACGCGATAAAGCGGCGGCATCGCGATGTAGATATGCCCGCGCTCCACCAGCGGGCGGAAGTGCTTCAGGAACAGCGCGCACAGAAGGGTGGCGATGTGCGCGCCGTCGGAGTCCGCATCGGCCAGGATGCAGACCTTGCCGTAGCGCAGCCCGTCGAGGCTGGCCTGCCCCGGGTCCACGCCCAGGGCCACGGAGATGTCATGGATCTCCTGGGAACCCAGCACCTGATCGGGATCGACCTCCCAGGCATTCAGGATCTTGCCGCGCAGCGGCATGATCGCCTGAAAGTCGCGGTCGCGCGCCTGCTTGGCGGAGCCGCCGGCCGAGTCGCCCTCGACCAGGAACAGCTCGGTGCGCTCCAGGTCCTGGCTGGCGCAGTCGGCCAGCTTGCCCGGCAGGGTCGGCCCCTGAGTGACCTTCTTGCGCACCACCTTGCGCCCGGCACGGCTGCGCTTCTGCGCGTTCTGGATCGCCAGCTCGGCGATACGCTCGCCCTGCTGCGGGTGCTGGTTCAGCCACAGGCTGAAGGCATCCTTGACCACGCCGGAGACAAACGGCGCGGCCTGGCGCGAGGACAGGCGTTCCTTGGTCTGCCCGGCAAACTGCGGGTCCTGCATCTTGAACGACAGCACGCTGGAGACCCGCTCCCAGACATCCTCCGGCGCCAGCTTGATCCCGCGCGGCAGCAGGCTGCGGAACTCGCAGAACTCGCGCACGGCATCCGTCAGACCGGTGCGCAGGCCGTTCACGTGCGTGCCACCCTGAGTCGTCGGGATCAGGTTTACGTAGCTTTCGCTGACCACCTCGCCGCCCTCTGGCAGCCAGGTGACCGCCCAGTCGGCAGCCTCGGTGGCCCCGGAGACCGAGCCCATGAATGGCTCCTCCGGCACACGATCGAGGCCATCCAGGGCCTCCACCAGATAGTCGCGCAGCCCCGCCTGATAGCACCACTCGCAGGCCTCGCCGGTGGTCTCGTCGCGGAACGTGACCGTCAGGCCCGGGCACAGCACGGCCTTGGCGCGCAGGATGTGCTTGAGCTTTGGCACCGAGAACTTCGCCGAATCGAAGTACTGCGGGTCCGGCCAGAAATGCAGTGTGGTGCCGGTATTGCGCTTGCCGACCTCCCCCACCGCCTCCAGGTCCTGGGTCTTGTGGCCGCCGGCGAAGGCCATACGGTACTCGCGCCCGTCGCGCTTGATCTGCACCTCGAGCTGCTGCGACAGCGCATTGACCACCGAGACGCCCACCCCGTGCAGACCCCCGGAGAACTGGTAGTTCTTGTCGGAAAACTTCCCGCCCGCATGCAGCGTGGAGAGGATCACCTCGACCCCCGGGCGGTTCTCGCGCGGGTGCAGATCCACCGGCATGCCGCGGCCGTCATCCGACACTGAGACCGAGTCGTCCTTGTGCAGGACCACGTCGATCCGCTTCGCGTGGCCGCTGATCGCCTCGTCCACCGAGTTGTCGATCACCTCCTGGGCGAGGTGGTTCGGGCGAGTGGTGTCGGTATACATGCCCGGGCGCTTGCGCACCGGGTCCAGCCCCTCGAGGACCTCGATATCGGATGCGGAATAGCTCACACAGGAACCCCTTTATTGATCATGCCCTTTGCCGAACCCGGCCTTCTGAACAGGCACCGTCATTGCGAGGAGCGAAGCGACGAAGCAACCCCTCAACGCAAGCCCCGACGTCCGCGCCTGCCGGCGCCGGGGCCACACGCATGGATCGCCACAGCGCTGCGCGCCCCGCGATGACGAGGGTGGCGGGTTTCGTTACCGGCGTGTCCCCTCGTCCCGGACTGTGCGCAGCGTACCAAAGCCCGCGGGGGAAAGGCTGCTTGCAATCCCGGGGCCGATCCCAACAATGCAGGACAGATTCCGTATCCCCGTCTTCACAGGAGGTTTCCGATGGAAGAAGCCGCGAGCATCACTGGCAACGACATCCTCGACGTGACCCAGGAGGATTTCCAGCAGGCCGTGCTGGACGAATCCCACAAGCGCCCGGTCGTGGTGGATTTCTGGGCCGCCTGGTGCGGGCCCTGCCAGCAGCTGATGCCGCTGCTGCAGCAACTGGCCGCGCAGTACGCCGGCAAGTTCCGCCTGGCCAAGGTCAACAGCGACGAGCAGCAGGCCCTGGCGCAGCAGTACGGTGTGCGCAGCCTGCCCACGGTGATGATCTTCCGTCACGGCAAGCCGGTGGACCAGTTCATGGGCGTGCAGCCGGAGCCGAACATCCGCGCGATGATCGACCAGTACCTGGAGAAGCCCTCCGACAAGCTGATCGAGAAGGCCCGCGAACAGGCCCAGGCCGGAGACACAGACGCCGCCCTCGCCACGCTGCGCGCGGCGCTGGAAGAGGACCCGGACAACGGCGACCTGCGCATCGAGCTGGCCCGCGCGCTCGCCCAGGCCGGCGACCCGGAAGCCGCCGAGGCCGAGCTCGGCAAGCTCCCGCTGGACCAGAGCGAAAAGGAAGAGGCGAAGGCCCTGCGTGCCCGCCTGGTATTCGCCAAGACGGCCGCCGGCATCGACCCGCAGGCGCTGGCACAGGAGCTGCAGGAAGGCGATCCGCGCCCCGAGGCACTGGAGCAGATGGCCGCCTACGCGATGCTGTCCGGCCGCGCCGAGGAGGCGCTGGGGCTGTACCTGCAACTGATGAAACAGCACCGCTCCTACAACGACGGGGCCGGCCAGAAGGGCCTGCTGGCCGCGTTCGAGGTCCTCGGCAACGATCACCCGCTGGTCGGTCAGTTCCGCCGGCAGATGGCCTCGCTGCTGTACTGACCGGGCTCCGATTGCCGTCACAGCATCCTTGCAGACGGCTAAGACTTCGACGTCGCCCCGTCGGCCAGAGGGCTGGCCTCCTGCAGCACGCGGCAAGCCCCACGTAGGAGCCGAGCCCCCTCGGCGATTGGCGCGGGGATTCGCGAGCAGGCTCGCTCCCACAAAGGGGCCCTTCCCGGGTGGGTCGAGCCGGGCCGCTGGCTGCGGCCCGGTCGACGTCCGGATCAGTTGCTGCCGAGGATGCGCTCGATCACGGCCTGCGGTTCCTGGTAACCGGAGAGCTGCTGGCCACCCTCGGTGATCAGCGCCGGGGTGCCGCGCAGGCCGAGCTGCTGCCCCATGGCCATGTGCTGATCCTGCGGCGTGGCGCAGCTGCCGTCGATATCGCTCAGCTTGTCGCCTTCCTTGGCCCGGTCCATCGCCTCTTCGCGATCCTCCGCGCACCAGATACGGTCCATGATCTCCGGGGAATCACGTCCCAGCACCGGGAACATCAGGTAACGCACCTTGATCCCGGCCGACAGATACTCCGGCAGGTCCTGATGGATCTCGCGGCAGTAGGGGCAGTTCGGATCGGTGAAGATGTTCAGCACGCCCCGGGTCTCTCCGTTCGGCGAGTAGGTCACCAACTCACTGTCGTCAATGGCGGCGAACATGTCCGCGCGCACGCCGCTGAGCGCGGACTGGGTCAGGTTTTCGCGGGTCTCCAGGTCGACCATGTTGCCCTGGATCAGATAGCGCCCGTCCTCGGAGACATAGAGGATATCGGTGCCGTAACGGACCTCAAAGACACCTTCCATCGGCGTCTCGCGGATGCTGTCGATCTCGGTATCCGGGATGACCCGGGCCATGTATTCCTCGATGGCCTCGGTGGCCATGAGCGGGGTACTGATGACGGCCAGGGCCGCAGCAAGGGGAAGAGCACGTTTCAGGGACATGGATTCTCTCGTGTCGATACAAAAAAGCGGCGCCAGTTTACCAGCCTCGCGGGGGTATCCCCGGGCCATCTGGCGGAGTCCGGTAATAGACGTCAGCCGCGGGGATGATGTTCCGCATGCAGGCTCTGCAGGCGGGCGCGTGCGACGTGGGTATAGATTTGTGTGGTCGACAGACTGCTGTGGCCCAGCAGCATCTGCACCACGCGCAGGTCCGCCCCGTGGTCCAGCAGATGCGTGGCAAATGCATGGCGCAGGGTGTGCGGCGACAGTGGCGACTCGATGCCGGCACGGCGCGCGTGAGCCTTGATGCGGTACCAGAAGGCCTGACGCGTGAGCCCGCCGCCACGCCGGGTGACGAACACCGCCTCGCTGGGCGGGTGACCGTCCATCAGGTCCGGCCGTGCCTCGCGCTGATAGCGGGCCAGCCAGTGGGCCGCCTCCTCGCCCAGCGGGATCAGGCGTTCCTTGTCGCCCTTGCCGGTAATGCGCACCACGCCCTGCCGACTGTTCACCTCCGACTGCTCCAGCCCCACCAGTTCGGAGACCCGCAGTCCGGTGGCATACATCAGTTCCAGCATCGCGCGATCCCGCAACCCGACCGCATCGTCGATATCGGGGGCCCGCAGCAGGGCCTCCACCTGGGCCTCGGACAGGCTGTCCGGCAACGGGCGCCCGGCCCGGGGGGACTCGATCCCGGCGCTCGGATCATCCTCGCGCTCGCCCTGGTGGACCAGATAGCGATAAAAACGCCGGATGCTGGACAGTGCCCGGGTGATGGACTTCGGCCGTGCCCCGGCCTGCATGCGGGCGCTGACATAGCCCAGGAGATCGGCCGCACGGGCGGATTCCAGGCTTGCCCCCCTGGGTTCCAGCCAGTGCGCCAGACCCTCCAGATCGCGCCGGTAGGCCGACAGGGTGTGGTCGGACAGACCCTCGACCGCCCAGAGCTCGTCCAGGAAACGGTCGAGGGCCGGAGATGCCGCCGTGGCGACGCTCACGCGTTACTGGCCACCAGGTTTCCCGGCATTGCCCGGGGCGTCCGGGTTCTCCGCGCGGAACTTGCCGGCCAGGTTCTCGAAGACCTTGGTCAGTTCCAGCGGCAGCGGGAAGAAGATGGTGTTGGCGTTGCCGTTGGTCGACATGTCGGACATCGTCTGCATGTAGCGCAGTTGCAGCGAAGAGGGGCTGGCCTCCATCTGCTGCGCCGCCTGCACCAGCTTTTCGGCCGCCTGCAGTTCGCCCTCGGCGTGGATCACCTTGGCGCGGCGTTCGCGCTCGGCCTCGGCCTGGCGCGCGATCGCGCGGATCATGGAGTCGTCCAGGTCGACATGCTTGATCTCGACATTGGTGACCTTGATGCCCCAGGCGTCGGTCTGGGCATCGAGGATCTCCTGGATGTCGTTGTTCAGCTTGTCGCGCTCGGAGAGCATCTCGTCCAGATCATGCTTGCCGAGCACCGAGCGCAGCGTGGTCTGCGCGAGCTGGCTGGTGGCGGCGTAGTAGTCCTCGACCTGGATCACCGACTTGGCGGAATCCACCACGCGGAAGTACAGCACCGCGTTCACGCGTACCGTCACGTTGTCCTGCGAGATCACGTCCTGGCTGGGCACGTCGAGCGTGATGATGCGCAGGTCGATCCGCACCATCTGCTGGATGCCCGGGATCACGATGATCAGACCCGGACCCTTCACCGACTGAAAACGGCCGAGGAAGAAGATGACGCCGCGCTCGTACTCGCGCAGCACCTTGATCGACATCACGATGATGGCGACCAGGATGACTAGCGGGACGACAAAGAAACCGAGATCGTTCATGTCCTGCTCCTTCTGCGTTATGGGCTCGGCGGCGACCGGTCAGCCGGTCGTGGCAGTGCCCGGGGTGTCTTCTTCAGTCACGGGTTCGACCCGCAGCCTGAGTCCTTCGATCGCGGTCACCCGCACCTTCTGTCCCTCGCGGACCGGTGCCGAGGTCTCGGCGTTCCACTGTTCGCTGTGGACCCAGACCCGGCCGCTGCGATCGAAGTCCTCGCGCGCCTCGCCGATCATCCCGATCATCTCTTCATAGCCGGTGGCGGGCTTCTTGCCGCGCAGGCTGAACAGCCGTCCCAGCACCCAGACGGACAGGATGCCGATGGCGATGGCCGTGCCGATCACCAGTGGCAGGGCCACGTTCAGGTTGGGGTCGTCCCACAGAATGATGGAACCGGTTGTGAATGCCACGATGCCTCCTATGCCCAGCGCCCCGAAACTGGGCACGAAGGCCTCCGCAATCATGAAGATCATGCCCAGCAGCATCAGCGCCAGGCCCGCATAGTTCACCGGCATCACCTGCAGCGCAAAAAACGCCAGGATCAGCGCGATCGAACCGATCACGCCGGGGTAGATCGCGCCCGGGTTGGCCAGTTCGAAGATGATGCCGTAGATCCCCAGCAGCATCAGGATATAGGCGATGTTCGGGTTGGTGATCACGGACAGCAACTGGGTACGCCAGTCCGGATCCATGCGCACGATCTCCAGCCCTTCGGTCGCCAGCGTGCGCTCGCCGTCGTGCATGCGCACGGTATGCCCGTCGATCTGGGCGAGCAGGTCGCTCAGGTTGTCCGCCACGAAGTCGATGACGTTCTGCTCCAGCGCGGCGGTCGCGGTCAGGTTAGAGCCCTCGCGTACGGTCTCTTCCGCCCAGTCGGCATTGCGTCCGTAGCGTTCCGCCAGGCCGCGGATATAGGACACCGCGTCCTCCAGCACCTTGCGCTCCATCGCGTCGCCGCCGCGGCGCGGGGCCGGGTCGTCCTCCAGCAGTTCCTCCTCGCTGGCGGGTTCGACCTCGCCGTTGGCGGCTCCATTCTCATCCGCAGGCTCATCCGCCGCGTCGGTTTCGTCGTCGCGCGCCTCGCCATTGGCCTCGTCGGTTTCCGTATCGTCGCGCGCGTCCTCGTCCGGCTCCGGCGGGTCCATGCCCGGGAGCCCGCCGCCGCCCATCTGCACCGGGGTGGCCGATCCCAGATTGGTGGCCGGGGTCATGGCCGAGACATGCGACCCGTAAAGCATGTAGGTGCCGGCGCTGGCCGCGCGGGAACCCGCCGGGTGGACATACGTGACCACCGGCACATCCGATTGCAGGATGTTCTTGATGATGCTGCGCATGCTGGAATCCAGACCGCCCGGGGTATCCAGCATCAGGACCAGGATCTCGGCGTCCTCGGCCTCGGCCCGCTCGATCCCCCGGCGGATGTAGTCGCCGGTGGCCGGGCCGATCGCGTCATTCACCGTCAGCAACAGGCCGTGGCGATCCGCGGTCTGGGCCAGGCTCGAGGCGGCCAGCCAGCCGGCCCCGAGCACCAGGAGGGTCAGCCACAGCAGGTGGCGCCAGCGGCGCCCTCCGCCCACTCCTGCCTTGCGTCCAAATGAAACCCGCATGGGCTTCCTCTCCCGTCAGGGTGGATTCGTCGTACACTGCGTGCGCACACGCGACAGCCGACTCGCCCACCACGATAAACCAAAGGCCGGACCCGCGCCGAACCCGCAGACCCGCATGGACCCGCAGGCAAAGCAGACCCCGCCCGAGAATCTCGCCGCCGTGATACTGGCCGGCGGTCAGGGCCTGCGCATGGGCGGGCGCAACAAGGGCTGGGTCGAGTATCGGGGCCGCCCCCTGATCGAACAAGCCATCGCGCGCCTGCGCCCCCAGGCGCCGCGCCTGGCCATCAGCAGCAATACCGATATCGACCGTTATCAAGCGCTGGGGTTTCCCGTCCTGACCGATTCCCACGCCGATTATCGCGGCCCGCTGGCCGGGATCGCCGCGGCCTTCGCGGCCTTCCCCGGCCACGCGATCCTGTGCGCGCCGGTGGACGCACCCGCGCTGCCCCTGGACCTGGAGTACCGCCTGCGCCAGGCCCTGGAGACCCACCCGGCGCCCGCCGCCATTGCCCACGACGGCCACCGCCTGCAGCCCCTGTTCGGCCTGCTCGAGCCCGCGGTGGCGACGCGCCTGCAGAGCGATCTCGCGCATGGTTCGCTGGCGGTGGGACGCTGGTTTCACGAGATCGGCGCGATCACGGTGGACTTCTCCGATCAGCCGGAGGCATTCGCCAACATCAACACCCCCGGGGACCTGATGGGCTGAACGCCCCTCGCGACCCGGCCGGATCTCGCTATACTCGGACGCGCTTAACGCAGGCAGGCCACCATGATCCAGTCCACCTCCAAGCTCCCGCGCATCGGCTTCGCCGCCTGGAGCGGCAGCGGCAAGACCACCCTGCTGAAGGGCGTGATCCCGGCCCTGCGAGCCCGCGGCCTGCGTCCGGCGATGATCAAGCATGCCCACCACGAGTTCGACGTGGACAAGCCGGGCAAGGACAGTCATGAGCTGCGCCATGCCGGCGCCGACCAGATGCTGGTGGCCTCCGGTCGGCGCTACGCCCTGATGGTGGAGACCCCGGAGACCGACGATGGCCGCGTGCCGGACCTGGACATGCTCTGCGCGCGCCTGGACCCGCGTCGCTCCGACCTGATCCTGGTCGAGGGTTTCAAGCAATGGGACCTGCCCAAGATCGAGGTGCATCGGCCGTCGGTGGGCAAGGCCCCGCTGTACCGCGAGATCCCCGGCGTGGTCGCGGTCGCCACCGATGCCACCACACTGGACTTCGACGGCCCGCTGCTGCCGGTGAATGACCCCGACGCAGTGGCGGCCTTCGTCATCGACTACCTGGACATCCACCCCTGACCCGGAGACCCCCATGCCCGAGGCTGCCCCCGGCTGCGACGAGTTCGATCCCAACGCCAAGACCCTGGAACAGGCCCGTACCGCGATCCTGGAAGCCTGCCAGAGCCTCGAGGAACAGGAGACGGTGGCGCTGGAGCAGGCTCTCGGGCGGACCCTGGCGGAGCCCGTGGCCGCGCGCATCGACGTACCACCCGCCGCGGTCTCCGCCATGGATGGCTACGCCCTGCGCGCGACGGACGCCACAAAGGGTGCACGCCTGGCGCTGGTCGGCACCTCGGCGGCCGGGCACCCCTGGGATGGCGAACTGCAACCGGGCCAGTGCGTGCGCATCCTGACCGGCGCGGTGGTCCCGGACGGGGCCGAACTGGTCGTGATGCAGGAACAGGTGGAACGGGACGACGCCACCATCCTTCTGCAAAACGGCGACCTCACCACGGGCCACAACATCCGCGGCGCGGGTGGCGACACCGCCGCCGGGACCCCGCTGTATGCCGCCGGACAAACCCTGGGCGCGGCCGAGATCGGGGTGCTGGCGAGTCAGGGCATTGCCCGGGTGAAGGTACTGCGCCGGCCGCGCGTGGCCTTCTTCTCGACCGGGGACGAACTGGTGCCCGTGGATCAGCCACTGGGCCCGGGACAGATCCATGACAGCAACCGCCACACCCTGCGGGCGCTGCTCGCGGCCTACCCGGTCGAGGTGCAGGACTACGGCGTAATCCGCGACACCGAGGAGGCGGTACGCGAGGCCCTGACGCGTGCCGGGGAAACGGCCGACGTGATCATCACCACCGGGGGGGTCTCGGTCGGCGATGCCGACCATGTGACCCGCGTGCTGCAGGCCTCCGGCCAGGTCGGCTTCTGGAAGCTGGCCATCAAGCCCGGGCGCCCCCTGGCCTTCGGGCATTTCGGCCAGGCCCACTTCTTCGGTCTGCCGGGCAATCCGGTGGCCGTAATGACCACCTTCGCCCTGCTGGTGCGCCCGGCCCTGCAGCAGCTGGCCGGGCGCGCAGCGACCGCACCGCAGACCCTGAACGCACGCCTGCTGGAAGACCTCCACAAGACCCCCGGGCGCAAGGATTTCCAGCGCGCGGTGCTGGAGACCGACGAACGCGGCTGGGTGGTGCGCGCCGCCGGCGGCCAGGGTTCACATCAGTTGCGCGCGATGAGCGAGGCCAACGCCTACGTCGTCCTGCCACGCGAATCCGCCGGGGCCCGTGCGGGTGACTGGGTGGAGGTCCTGCCGTTTCGGGAGATCTTTCCGACCCCCTGAGGCCGAGTCAGTCGGCCTGGATCAGCGCGGCGAATTCGCGCTCCAGCAGGGCCTCGTCACCGAGGTTGAGCTCGACCAGACGGCGCAGGTGGGAGGCGGATTCCAGCGGCATGGCCTCGATCTCCACGCCCAGCCACAGGCCCTCGTGCCAGCGCACCCGGCCCTCGAAGGTGATCCGCGCCTCCTCGCTGAGCGGGATGTCGACACTGACCTCGTCGCCATCGGCCATCGCGGGAAGATCCGCGCCCTCCAGCAGCACGCCCTTCAGGGAGATATCCTCCACCCGGACCGGGCCGCCCCCGCCATCGGTGAGCAGGGTAGCCGGAAATTCCAGGGGGATACGTTGAAAGCGTCGCTCCATGCGGCAAGACTACGCCCACTCCGCACCCGCGGCCAAATCCAGAACCACCCGGAACGCCCATGACCGAAACCGCCGCCTCGTCCATCGACGGCCAGCCCTCCAGCCTGCTGCGCCGCCTGGCCGCCATCGTCTACGACGCCCTGCTGCTGGTGGCGATCTGGATGGTCCTCGGCCTGCTGGTGGTCATCCTCGGCAACACCACCGGGCTGTACTCGCCCCGCGCCCATTTCGTGCTCAACCTGATCGTGGCCTGGGGGTTCTTCTACTGGTTCTGGACGCGCACCGGGCAGACGCTCGGCATGCAGGCCTGGAACATCCAGCTGCGCACCGAGGGCGGGCACGCCGTCAATGCCTGGCAGGCGACGCTGCGCTATCTGGTTGCGGTCGCCCAGTGGCTGGTGATCCTGATGGCCATCTGGGCGGTGCGCGAATACGGCGCGGTCGCCATTACGGTGGTCACCGCGGCGGCGCTGTTCGCGATCGGCCTGTCGCAGTTCCACCCGCGCCGCTGGATGCTGCACGACTGGCTCACCGGCACCGAACTGGTGCGCATCCCCGGCCTCGCCAAACCCCGCTGGAAACAGAACCGCAAGACCTGAAGCCCCCTCACCACTTGCTCTCACCGTAAAGAAGGACAAGGGCGGTTTACAGGAAGTCTGGAAGACAGGAAGGATTTTTGGGTTTGGCGCTCGGGTTGCCCGAGCGGGGGCCCTGCCATCGTCGTTCGGTTTCATCCTGACGCCCCAACACAATCCCCTTCCCATCTTCCAAGCTTCCTGTAAACCGCATTTGACCTTTCGTGAAGTCAAACGTCAGGGGGCGAGCCAGAGGCCGAGGTCGTCCAGGGCCTCGGCGATCTCGGTGGCGATGCGGCGGTAGCCGCGGGCATTGGGGTGGACCGGGTCCGCGCGCAGATCGCTCTCGGACAGCACCCCCGAGAGCACGCCCTCGATCAGGGGCACCTGTTCCTCGTGCGCCAGCTCGCGGTAGATCGGGTCGTCCCGCAGGCGGCCGGTGGCCGCGCCCAGGGCGGAGGCCCGCGGCACCCCCAGCAGCAGGGGCTGGGCTCCATGGTCGCGAACGGTCTCCACCAGTACACGCAGATCCTCGCGCACCGCGGCCGGGTCGCGCTGGCGCAGGAAATCGTTGCCACCCAGCCAGATCAGCACCAGGTCGGGCTCGTGCGCGCGCAGGCTCGGGGCGAGACGCTCGCGGGCGCTGCTGGCGCGATCCCCGGGCACCCCGTCGTTGACGATCGTCCAGCCGGTGATCGCCGCCAGGCGCGCCGGGTAGTCCTCGCCCGCTCCGGCCCCGGTCCCGTGGGTCACACTGTCGCCGAAGGCCAGTACGGTCGCCTGGCGCGGGAGCGGATCGAAGTCGCCCGGGACGCCGCTCCCGCAGGCCACCAGCATGGCGACCAGCCCCAGCAGGAAGCCCGCGCGCAGCCAGGCCATCATGTCTGGCGCCCCATGCGATACAGCGCCACCAGTGCCAGGATCAGGAACAGCACGACCGGCAGGCTGGCGGCGACGAAGGGCGGCAGGTTGTAGACCAGCCCCAGGTGGGTCATCGCGCGCATCACGATGGCGAAGGACACGCCGATCGCGATGCCGATGAACAACCGCCGGCCGGCCCCGCCCTCGCGCTGGGAACCGAACAGGAACGGGATGGCCAGCAGCAGCATCACGAAGGTGCTGGCCGGCAGGGTCAGGCGTTGCCAGAACGCGACCTCATAGGGGGCCGAGTCCAGGCGATTCTCCTGCAGGTAGCCGATATAGCGCGCCAGGTTCTGCGCCGCCATCTGGCCCGGCTCGACCACCAGCACGTCGAAGTATTCCGGCGCGATCAGCCGCTCGATGGTTTCGGTCTCCAGACGCTCCGACTCGACACGTTCCAGCGACAGCCTTGAGCGTTTTACGTCCTGCAGCCGCCAGGCCCCGCCCTCGTACTGTGCGCTCTGGGCGCGGGTAATCTCGCGCGGCTCGCGATTCGCGTCCACCTCGATGATGCGCACCCCGATCAGCCGATTGCCCGGCAACACGGTATCCGCCTGCACCATGCGCCGGCCATCGCGTGCCCACAGCCCGATCGGGCTCACGCTCAGCTGTTCGTCGAAGGCCGTCGCCTTCAGGTTCTGCGCCCGGCTCTCGGCGGCCGGGGCGAAGAACTCGCCCACCACCACCATCGCCACCACGACGACCAGGCCGGCCTGCATCACCCAGCCGATAAAGCGGCCCAGTGTCATCCCGGCCGCGCGCATCGCGGTCAGCTCGCTGTTCGCGGCCAGATTGCCCAGCCACAACAGACCACCCAGCAACGCCGCCGACGGCAGCATGTCGTACATCCGCCGCGGCAGGGTCAGCGCCACGTACAGAAGCGCCTCGGTCAGCCCGTAGTTGCCTCGCCCGGTGTCGCGCAGCTCGTCGATCAGCGCGAACACCGCATCCAGCGCCACCAGCAGGACCACGGCCAGCGCGGTCCCGATCAGGACCTGGCGCATGATGTAGCGCCCCAGCACCGTCGTCATGGCGTCACCTCGTCACGCTCCATGGCCCGGCCGAGGCCCAGCATGCCCTTGCGCCAGGCGAGCACCAGCCAAAGCACCAGCATCGAGCCGTGCGTCCACCACAGGCCCAGGGCCAGCGGCGTGCGCCCGTCCGCCAGCTGGCCCTGCCCCAGGATCAACAGGTTGGCATACAGCACGTAGACGCCGATCGCCGCCGGGATACGCGCATAACGGCCGGTGCGCGGCGGCACCTGCGCCAGCGGCAGCGCGATCAGGCTCAGCACCAGGATCGACAGTGGCATGGCGAGGCGCCATTCCAGCTCCGCGCGGTGGTCGGGGCGATGCCGCTCCTCCCAGAGATCCAGCGTCGACATCGCGTTCAGCGAGCGCCTTCCGGCCCCGGCGTCCGGATCCGTGATCTGGGTCCGCAGGCGCTCGAACTCGAGCATGCGGAAGCTGCTTTCGCCCGGAACGCCGACGTGGCGGTAGCCGTTCTCGAGGATCAGAAAGCCGCTGCCCTCCGCCCCGGGATCGGGGATCGCGCGCTCGGCCACGGTCACCTGCGCTTCCCCCTCCACCTCGCGGTAGATAAAGACCTCCAGCAGGGCCTCGCGGTCCTCGCTCAGGCGCTCGGCGAAAAAGACCTGCTCGCCCACCCGCGAGCGCAGGAAACGCCCGGGCGTAATCCCGACCAGGTCGGAGCGCTGCTCGGCCAGGTCGCGGAACTGATCGATCTGGGCCTCGGTACGCGGCACCACCAGCGTCATCAGCACCAGCAGCACCAGCGTCGCGGGCACGGCCACCCACAAAAGCGCGCGATAAAGCGCGGCGAAGGACATGCCACTGGCCTGCAGCGCGACCAGTTCGCTGTCGCGCTGCAACCGGCCCAGCACCAGCATGAAGGCCAGAAACAGCGCCACCGGCCAGAGGAACACGATGCCCTTGAAGGCACCGAAGGCCACCAGCGGCGGCAGAAAATCGACCGGGATCGTGCCCTCGGCGACGTCCCGCAGCACCCGCGCCAGCACGCCGCCGATGATGACCAGCAGCAGGACGATGGTGACCGCGGTCTGGGTGACCAGCAGCTCGCGGGCGATGAAGCGTTCGGCACGGCGCAGGATCATGCGCGCATTACCCTGCGGCCCGCGCGGCGCGTGGTCGGTCGCCGCGTGGCGCTGGTACCATGATGGAACTCATTTTCGGGAGGCATTCATGCAATTCTCCGTCACCACCTCGACCCTCGACAAACCCCGCGCCGGGATCCGCGCCGCCGGCATCAATCACAAGCGCAAGCCGGCCGCGGGCGCCAGCGCCCTGGATGCCGCGCGCGACGGCGAGATCGCGGCACTGCTGAAGGCCGGCGAGATGGACGGCGAGGCCGGCAGCCGGCTGTTGCTGCCCGGCGGTGGCAGCCCAGGCAATCAGGGGAAGGGTAGCGCACTCCTGATCGGCCTGGGGGCGAAGAAGGACTTCGACGCCCGCGCCGCGCGCAAGGCGGCGCAGGCCCTGGCCGCCGCACTGGTCGAGCGCCCGGCCACCAGCGCCGCGATCGCGGTCGCGGACTTCCAGCCGCGCGGCAAGGACATCGCCTGGGTGGTGCACACCCTGGTCGCGGCGATCTCGGAGGCCGCCTACCGCTTCACCCCGTTCAAGGGCAAGGAGAAGACCACCCCGGTGAAGCTGGACAAGATCCAGCTGTGCGTGGAGCGCAAGGACGCCGAGGCCGCGAAGCAGGCCTGCACCGAGGCCGCGGCGATCGCCACCGGCGTGAACCGCGCGAAGGACCTGGGCAACACCCCGCCGAATGTCTGCTACCCGGAGAGCCTGGCCGACACCGCCCGCGAGATGGCGAAGCAATACAAGCAGCTGAAGGCCACGGTCCTGGACGAGAAGGACCTGGAGAAGCTCGGCGCCGGGGCCATCCTGGCGGTCGGCAAGGGTTCCGAGCGCCCGCCGCGCCTGATCGCGATGGAGTACTCCGGCGGCAAGAAGGGCGCCGCCCCGGTGGTGCTGGTCGGCAAGGGCATCACCTTCGACACCGGCGGCATCTCGCTGAAGCCCGGCGCCGAGATGGACGAGATGAAGTACGACATGTGCGGCGCCGCCAGCGTGTTCGGGGTGATCGAGGCCTGCTGCGAACTAGGGCTGCCGGTCAACGTGGTCGGCGTGGTCACCAGTGCCGAGAACATGCCCGATGGCCGCGCGACGCGCCCGGGCGACATCGTCACCACCCTGTCCGGGCAGACCGTCGAGATCCTGAACACCGACGCCGAGGGCCGCCTGGTGCTGGCCGACGCCCTGACCTGGGTCGAGCGTTACAAGCCGAAGGTGGTCATCGACATCGCCACCCTGACCGGGGCCTGCATCATCGCGCTGGGCCATCAGGGCGCGGCGATCCTGGGCAACAACGAGCGCCTGGCGAAGGGCCTGCTGGCCGCCGGCGAGGAGACCGGCGATCGCGGCTGGCAGCTCCCGCTGTGGCCGGAGTACCAGGAACAGCTGAAGAGCAATTTCGCCGACATGGCCAATATCGGCGGGCGCCCCGCCGGCACCATCACCGCCGCCTGCTTCCTGTCGCGCTATACCGAGGACTACACCTGGGCGCATGTCGACATCGCCGGCGTGGCCTGGAAGAGCGGCAAGGAGAAGGGCGCGACCGGCCGCCCAGTGCCGATGCTGATGCGCTACCTGCTCGACCAGGCCTGATCCGGGTCGGGCGCGGATGACCCACGTCAGCTTCTACCTGCTGCAGGACCCGGCCCCGGAGGCGCGCCTGCGCTTCACCTGCCGCCTGGCGAAAAAGGCCAGCGGCCAGGGCCATCGCGTGCACATCCACACCGGCTCGCCGGAGCTGACGCGCACGCTGGACGAGTGGCTGTGGACCTTCGAGGACACCGCCTTCCTGCCGCACAGCACCGACGTGCGCGATGCGGACGTTTCGGTCTCGCTGCACGAGGCCCATGCCCCGTCGGATCGCTGCGACGTGCTGATCAACCTGGCGCCGGAGGTGCCGGAGTACTGCGGGCGCTTCGAGCGCGTCGCCGATATCGTCGGCGGCGAGGAATCGGAACGCGAGGCGGGCCGCGCCCGCTACCGCTACTTCAAGGAACGCGGCTACCCGCTGGAGCACCACAACATCCAGTAAAGGGGCGCTGACGGGGGCGGTTCAGACACGCGGCGGCGGGTCGGGGATCTCGCGCAGCCAGGCCTCCAGCTCGAACAGGGGCAGACCGACCACATTGGTGTAGGACCCCTCGATCCATTCGACAAAGGCGGCACCGCGTCCCTGGATGGCATAGGCGCCGGCCTTGCCACGCGGCTCGCCGGTCGCCCAGTAGGCCGCGATGTCGGATGACGTTAGCGGCCGCATGCGCACGCGGGTCGTCACGGTACGCGCCCGCATGGATGCACCGGGCCGGCCCAGCGCCATGCCGGATACCACGCGGTGCTCCCCGCCGGAAAGGCGCTGCAGCATGGCCTCGGCGTCGGCGAAATCCGCGGGCTTTCCCAGGGCCTCGTCGCCCACCGCGACGACGGTATCCGCGGCCAGCACCCACTGCCCCGGGATGCCGCACGCGATGGCCGCCTCGGCCTTGGCGATGGCGAGGCGCTCGACCAGCACCTCCGGGGACTCGCCCGGGCGTGGGGTCTCGTCCACGTCCATCGGGGCCACCTCGTAGGCGAGCTGGATCTGCTCCAGCAGTTCGCGGCGGCGCGGGGATGCGGAGGCCAGCAGCAGCGGATGGGCCACGGGCGTCACGCGCGGTGGTAGGGGTGGTTGTTCAGCAGCGACCAGGCGCGGTAGAGCTGCTCGGCGACCAGCACCCGCACCAGCATGTGCGGGAAGGTCAGCGGCGACAGCGACCAGGCCCATTCCGCACGGGCGCGCACGGCCTCATCCAGCCCCGCGGCCCCGCCGATCACCAGCGCGACATCGCGCCCGTCCTGCTGCCAGTCCGCCAGGCGCCGCGCGACACTCTTGGTGTCCACGCCCTTCCCGCGCTCGTCCAGCAGGATCACGCGGGCGCCCTCGGGGATGGCCTTCAGCAGGATCTCGCCCTCGCGCCGCAGCAGCGTGGCCGTATCCATGGACTTGGCCCCGGAGGGGCCGGCCAGGGCCTGCAGGTTCAGGTTCAGCTCGCGCGGCAGACGACCGGCGTACTCGTCGAACCCGGCCGCCACCCAGTCGGGCATGCGCTTGCCGATCGCAATCAGGTCCAGGCGCATGGCGGCGCGCCCCGGTCAGCCGCGCAGGCGGCGGACGCGCTCCAGGCTGGGGTCCTCGGGCGCGGCCTTTTCGGTATCCGCGGCCTCCTCGGCCAGCCAGAGCTTTTCCAGGTTGTAGAAGTCGCGGGTCTCCGGGAGCATCACGTGGACGATCACGTCGTTCAGGTCCACCAGCACCCACTCCTGGCTCTCCTGGCCCTCGACCCCCAGCGGCTGGATGCCGGCCTCCTTGGCCTTCATTGCCACCGACTCCGCGGTGGACTGCACGTGACGCCCGGAGGTCCCGGAGGCGATCACCATGTAGTCTGCCAGCGTGGTCTTGCCGCGGACGTCGATGCTGCGGATGTTCTGGGCCTTCATGTCGTCCAGAGCGGTGGTCACCAGCTCCAGGAGTTGTTCACTGTTCATGCTGTCGGTCATATCCCGTGATTGCGGTTCGACACGGCCCGGTACAGGCCGCGGTCGTGGATGTAGCGATTGACGGCGCCGGGGAGCAGGAAGCGCGGGCTGCGCCCGGCCTGCAGTTCATCCCGGATCGCGGTGGCGGAGATATCGAGCTGGGTCACCGGCTGGAAATAGACCCGCCCGCCCGGGGCATTGCGCAGCACCGCCGGGTCGCGGGTTGCGGCATTACCCAGCCAGCCCCCCAGATCCTGCAAGGCCGGGCTGCCGGGACGATGCGAGACCACGATATGCGCCAGATCGAAGATCTGCTTCCAGCGGTTCCACGACGGCAGGCCGGCGAAGGCGTCCATGCCCATGATCAGCACCAGCGGTGCCTCCGGCCCCAGCTCCTCGCGGAAGCTGAGCAGGGTGTCGACGGTGTAGGACGGCCCTTCGCGATCCAGTTCACGGCGATCGGCCACAAACCCCGGCACGTCCGCGATGGCACTCTCCACCATCGCCAGCCGGTCGTCGCTGCCGGTGCCCGGGCTCGCGCGATGCGGCGGCACGTGGCAGGGGATGAAGTGTACCCGTTCCAGGCCCAGATGCTGCTGGATCTCCAGCGCCGGACGCAGATGCCCGAAGTGGATCGGATCGAAGGTGCCGCCGAGGATCCCGATCACGCCGGGCGTGCCCCAGGGAGACGCTGATCCAATCGCACGTCTTTCTTAGCTACGCACATGACCGTCGCCGAACACCACATACTTGAGGGTCGTCAGCCCATGCAGGCCCACCGGACCGCGCGCGTGCAGCTTGTCGGTGGAGATGCCGATCTCCGCACCCAGGCCGTACTCGAAGCCATCGGCGAAACGGGTGGAGGCGTTCACCATCACCGAGCTGGAGTCCACCGCGCGCAGGAAGCGCCGGGCCCGGGTGTAGTCCTCGGTCACGATGCTGTCGGTATGGTGCGAACCATACGTGTTGATGTGGTCGATCGCCGCGTCCAGGTCGTCAACCACGCGGATCGCGAGGATCGGTCCCAGGTACTCGGCCACCCAGTCGTCCTCGGTGGCCTCGGCGATATCCGTCCCGGTGTGCGCGAGGATGGTCCGGGTACGCGCGCAGCCACGCAGGCTCACCTGATGTTCCGCCAGGGCCGTCGCCAGGCGCGGCAGAAAGGCCTCGGCCTGATCCGCGTGCACCAGCAGCGTCTCCATGGTGTTGCAGGTGCCATAGCGCTGGGTCTTGGCGTTCACCGCGACCGCCAGCGCCTTGTCGAGATCGGCCCCGCCGTCCACGTACACGTGGCAGACGCCGTCCAGGTGCTTGATCACCGGGATCTGCGACTCGTTGCTGACGCGTTCGATCAGGCCCTTGCCACCGCGCGGGACGATCACGTCCACGTACTGCGGCATGCGCAGCAGCGCGCCCACCGCCGCGCGGTCGGTGGTCGGCACCACCTGCACCGCCTCGCGCGGCAGCCCGGCCTGCTCCAGCCCGGCCTGGATGATCACGGCCAGCGCCTGGTTGGAGTGCAGGGCCTCGGAGCCGCCGCGCAGGATCGCGGCGTTGCCGGACTTCAGGCACAGCGCGGCGGCGTCGATGGTCACGTTCGGGCGCGACTCGTAGATGATGCCGATCACGCCCAGCGGCACGCGCATCTGGCCGACCTGGATGCCGCTTGGTTGATAGGCCATGTCGGAGATGGTGCCCACCGGATCGGGCAGGCCCGCCACCTGGCGGCAGCCCTCGATCATGGTGTCGATGCGGGCATCGGTCAGCGCCAGGCGATCCAGCATCGCGGCGTCCAGGCCGCGCTCGCGTCCCGCCTCCAGGTCGCGGCTGTTGGCCTCCGCCAGTTCGGCACGGCGCGCGGCGATGCCCTCGGCGATCGCGTGCAGGGCCGCGTTCTTCGCGCCCGGCTCGGCCTCGGCCATGCGCCGCGAGGCCACGCGCGCGGCACGGCCCAGCGCCTCGACCTGGGCGATCACATCGTCGGCTACGGATTCGGTGGGGTTCACGGCAGCGTTCATGCGGTCAGACTCGTTCCGGGTTCAGGGCGGGTTCGGCCACGGTCAGCGGGCGCCCCGCCATACGGGCCACCAAGTCTAGCAACCCCTGCCGGGCATTGCCGTTTTCCTGACCCTTGATCACGCGATCCACGCGCGCGGCCTCGGCCAGCAGGCCCCGCGCCTGCGTCAAGCTCAGCCGCGACATGGCCTGGCGCAGGGCCTTCTGGCCATCGCCGAAGCTGCCCTGGAAGGCCTCCTTGTCGGGCGCGCCGGCGGCCTTGCGCTCCATCGCCTGCACCAGCAGCCGGCATTCGCGCGCCAGCGCCCACAGGATCAGCGGCTCCGCCTGGCCCTCCTCCAGCAAGCCCTCCAGCATGCGCAACGCGTGGCGGACATCGCCGCGCAGCGCGGTCGGGGCCAGGGCGAACAGCTCGAAACGCGCGGCGTCGGTGGTGGCCTCCGCCAGCACCGTCTCGTCGATCTCGGTCACGCCGGCCAGCGCCAGCTTCTCGATCTCCTGGCGCGCGGCCAGCAGGTTGCCCTCCACCCGCGCGACCAGCAGCGCCAGCGCCGGGTCGGTGATGCGCAGCCCGTTCTTCTGCAAGCGCGCGCGGATCCAGCTGCCCAGCTGGGCCGGCGGCACCGGCCGCGCATGGATCACCACCGCACGGTTTTCCAGGGCCTTGAACCAGGCCGCCCGGCGCATATCGCGGTCCGGACGCGGCAACTGGAGCAACAGCACCAGATCGTCCTGCGGATCGCCGGCGTAGGCCTTCAGGTGGTCGCCACCGGTCTTGCCCGGCTTGCCGGTGGCCAGGCGCAGGTCCAGCACCGTGCGCTCGGCAAACAGCGAGCGGTCGCGGATCGCGGCCTCGAACGGCCCCCAGTCGGACTGTGCGGTCAGGTCCAGCACCGTGCGCTCGAGGAAGCCCTGCTCGCGGGCGGCCGCGCGGATCGCGTCGGCCGCCTCGATCGCCTGCAGCGGCTCCTCGGCCAGCAGCAGGTAGATCGGCGCCAGCCCGCGGGCGAGATCCTGCTCCAGGCGGGCGATATCCAGCGCCATTACGGGGCCGGCTCCTCCGCCGGTTCGCGCAGGCGGCCGTCCGGCTCGGTCAGTGCCGCGATCCGGCGCTGCAGCTGACCCACGATGTCGCGGTCCATCGCCTCGCGCAGCGTGGCCTCGCGCTCGCCACGGCTGAGCACGGCGGTCCCGTCGAACAGGTAGATGCGCGAGGCGCGCAGCGGCCCCAGGTCCACTGCTTCGCCGTCGACCGGGCGCAGGCGGACCTCGACCGTGCGGATCAACTCGTACTCGGACACCCGCGCCGCCTCGGTCACCGACAGGGTGCGACGCTGGTCGTTGACCGAGCGGATCTCGAGGATCGCGCCCTGCCCCTCGGGGCGCTGGTTGACGATCTCCACGCCGGCGGAGCCCAGGGTCACGGCCAGCTCGCGGTACAGCGAATCACGCGCATTGATCCCGGTGATCTGGACCGGCTGCAGCGCCTCCGGCCACTCGCCACTGCCGCGCAGCTGGAAACCGCAGGCGGCCAGTGCAGCCACCAGCACCAGGACCAGCGCGGCGCGCAGCAGGGCGGTCATTGCGGCTTCACCACGAAGTTGACCAGCCGGCCCGGGACCACGATCACCTTGACCACATGGTGGCCCTCGAGATGGCGCTGTACGTTCTCGTCGTTGCGGGCAACACTCTCGATGGCGTCCTTGTCAGCGCCGGCCGGGACCGCGATCTCGGCGCGGCGCTTGCCGTTCACCTGCACCGCCAGGGTCTCCTGTGCGGCCTGGCGCGCGGCCTCGTCGACCGTCGGCCAGGCGGTGGTCGCGACCAGCTCGTCATGGCCCAGCGCGCGCCACAGGGTCTCGGTCACGTGCGGGATGATCGGCGCCAGCATGCGCACGATGCCTTCCAGGGCCTCCTGGCGCACGGCCGCGGCCTGCGCACCATCCTTCGGGAATTTGCCGAGGTCGTTCAGCAGCTCCATGTTCGCGGCCACCGCCGTGTTGAAGGTCTGGCGCCGGCCGATGTCGTCGGTGACTTTGGCGATGGTGTCGTGCAGCTTGCGCCGCAGCTCGCGCCCGGCGTCGTCCAGCGCGTCCACCTCCAGCGCCCCCGGCGCATCGCCGTTCACGTGCTCGTGCACCGCCCGCCACAGGCGCTTGATGAAGCGCTGCGCACCCTCGACGCCGGAGTCGGACCACTCCAGCGACAGGTCCGGGGGTGCGGCGAACATGGTGAACAGCCGCGCGGTGTCAGCGCCGAAGCGCTCGATCAGCGCCTGCGGGTCCACGCCGTTGTTCTTCGACTTGGACATCTTCTCCATGCCGCCCACGACGACCGGCTGGCCGTCCTCGCGGTGGCGCGCGGCCTTCACCGAGCCGTCCTCGGCGCGTTCCAGCTCGACATCGGCCGGGTTGATCCAGTCCTTCCCGCCGTCACCGCGCTCGCGGTAGAAGGTCGGCGCGATCACCATCCCCTGGGTCAGCAGCCGGGTGAATGGCTCGTCGGAGGCCACCAGGCCCTCGTCACGCAGCAGCTTGTGGAAGAAGCGCGCGTACAGCAGGTGCAGCACCGCATGCTCGATGCCGCCGACGTACTGGTCCACCGGCAGCCAGTGGTCGGCGCGCGGGTCCAGCATCGCGGTGTCGTTGTCCGCGCAGGCGTAGCGGGCGAAGTACCAACTGGATTCGAAGAAGGTGTCGAAGGTATCGGTCTCGCGCCGTGCCGGCTTGCCGCATTCCGGGCAGGTTGCCTCGAAGAACTCCGGCATGCGCGCCAGCGGCGAGCCGGCGCCGTCCGGGATCACGTCCTCCGGCAGGCGCACCGGCAGGTCCGCCTCCGGCACCGGCACCGCCCCGCAGTTGTCGCAGTGGATCACCGGGATCGGGCAGCCCCAGTAGCGCTGGCGCGAGATACCCCAGTCGCGCAGGCGGTAGTTGCGCCGGCGCCGGCCCAGCCCGGCCTGCTCCAGGTGTTCGGCGATCGCGCCCTTGGCCGCCTCGGAGGCCTGCCCGTCGAAGTCGCCGGAGTTCACCAGCACGCCGGGGTCGGTGAAGGCCGCGGCCTGTACGTCGCACTCGGCACCGTCGGCCGGGGCGATGACCTGCCGGATCGGCAGGTCGTATTTCGTCGCGAATTCGTGGTCGCGTTCGTCGTGTGCCGGCACGGCCATCACCGCGCCGGTGCCGTATTCCATCAGCACGAAGTTGGCGACCCAGACCGGGACCTCCGCACCGGTCAGCGGATGGCGGGCGGTAAAGCCCAGCGACCGGCCCTTCTTCTCCATGGTCGCCAGATCGGCCTCGGCCACCCCGCCTTGCGCGCAGTCAGCGACGAACGCAGCCAGTTCGGCATCATGTTCCGCCAGCGCCTGCACCCGCGGGTGTTCCGGGGCCAGCGCCATGTAGGAGACGCCGAACAGGGTGTCCGGACGCGTGGTATAGACGGTCAGCGGTTCGCCGCCATCCACCGCGAACTCCAGCTCCACGCCCTCGGAACGCCCGATCCAGTTGCGCTGCATGGTGCGCACCTGGTCCGGCCAGCCGTTGAGGTCGTCCAGGGCCTCCAGCAGCTCGTCGGCGTAGTCGGTGATGCGCAGGAACCACTGCGGCATCTCGCGGCGCTCGACCAGCGCGCCGGAGCGCCAGCCACGGCCTTCGATCACCTGCTCGTTGGCGAGTACGGTCTGGTCCACCGGGTCCCAGTTCACGGTCGCCTTCTTGCGATAGACCAGGCCCTTCTTCAGCAGGCGCACGAACAGCCACTGTTCCCAGCGGTAGTAGTCGGCATCGCAGGTCGCGAACTCGCGCGACCAGTCGTAGGCAAAGCCCAGGCGCTTGAGCTGGGTGCGCATCTGCTCGATGTTCTGGCGCGTCCACGCGGCCGGCGGGACGTGGTTCTGCATCGCCGCGTTTTCCGCCGGCAGGCCGAAGGCATCCCAGCCCATCGGCTGCAGCACGCTTTTGCCCTGCATGCGCTGGAAGCGGGCGATCACGTCACCGATGGTGTAGTTGCGCACATGCCCCATGTGCAGCTTGCCCGAGGGGTAGGGGAACATGGACAGGCAGTAGAACGGCTCGCCGGCGGCGTCCTCGCGCGCGCGGAAGCAGTCGGCCTCCTCCCACTGGCGCTGTGCCTGCGCCTCGACCGCCTCGGGGGAATAGTGCTCCTGCATGCGCCTCACCTGTCCTGATCGCCGAAAACAAAGAACTGCGCAGAATACCAGCGCCCCCCACCCCCTCCAAGGGAAACAGCGCCCCGCAGCCTCGCGCGGCGCAGGGCAGAGATCCGGAGGGACACCCGGATCACCGGCGGCCTGTGAACCGCGTCACGTCAATTCAGGAACATGCCCCCGGCCCGGACTGCCTCACTGGGTAAAGCAACCGGAAACGTTGAACCTGACGTTCCAAGGAGGAAGGACATGCACGAGAAGGACGAGATCCCCGTTGTGCAGCGGGCCTACCCGGAGGATCTGGGCGAGACCCATCCCGAACACACGCCCGAGACCGACTCGCCCGCGATCCGTGAAGTCGCGCCCGAGGACCTCGGCACCTGGCTCGGCAAGGGCTGGCGCGACCTCTGGAAGACGCCGGTGGCCCTCGTACACGGCCTGGTGATTGCGCTGGCCAGCCTGGTCCTGTTGGGCCTGTCGTGGAACCAGCCGTGGATGGCCTTTTCCTTCCTCGCCGGCATCCTGCTGCTCGGCCCTGTACTCGCGGTGGGGGTGAACTACCTGGCGCTGCAGAAGGAACGCGGCGAGCCGGGCGGTGCCGGACTCGGCTGGCTGGGCACCCTGGGCGGATCGATCTGGGGCTTTGCCGCGCTCCTGGCCGTGCTGTTCGTGATCTGGGCCAGTTTCGTGTGGATGTGGATCGCGGTCCTCAACATCGGCGAACTCGCCATGATGGGGCAGTTGCACCATCTGGTGGGTGCGATGCTCGGCAGCGGCGCCGGGATCATCTCGCTGGTGGGGGTCGTGCTGGCCGCCATCGTGTTCGGGCTGGTGGTCTTCGCCCTGAGCCTGGCGACCATCCCGGCCCTCCTGGATCACCGGGTGCGCGCCGATGCCCCGCAAAAGAGCCTGATCGAGTCCATTGGTGTCAGCCTGAAGGCCTTCAACCACAACCCGGGCACCCTGATTCTGTGGGCCCTGATCATCACGGCCCTGTTCATGGTGTCGATCGCAACCGGCCTGCTGGCCCTGATCGTGATCTTCCCGTGGCTGGGTTTCGCCATGTGGCATGGCTACCGGGATATGGTCGAGGCAAGCTGAGCTCCGACAGGCCAAGCGCGGTCGTCCCCGGGGCGCGGGCTCCGGGGGCCCGCGCTCGTGCTAACGTTAGGGACACGCCACCATCTACGCTCGCAAAGGAGAGGCCGATGAGCGAAGAACAGAAGGATCAGGAGCGCGAATCGCGCCTGAGCGATGCCTATCACCGCATGCTGAACGAGGTCACCGAGGACCTCGAGAAACTGGAAGACAAGACCAGCAAGGCCATCACCGAGGCCCTGGAGAACGCCCGCGACCGTGTGCAGAAGGCCAGCGACCTGACCCGCGAAGAGGCCCACGAGGTGATGGACTACCTGCGCCGCGACCTGCAGGACCTCGGCGCCTACCTGGACAGTCGCAGCTCTGACTGGCGCGGCTGGCTGCAGATCGATCTGGGCCTGATCGAGGCCGGCATCAAGAACGCCCTGGAGCGGATCGCCGACCGCACCCGGATCGAGATCACCGAACTGACCGCGCGCGCCCAGGTGATGGGCGAGTGGCACACCGGCGAGATCACCGGCCCGGGCGAGCTGCTGTGCAAGAAGTGCGGCCATCCGCTGCACATGACCCGGGTCGGCCGCATCCCCCCGTGCTCTAACTGCCACAACACCACCTTCCGCCGCGGCCCCGGAGGCACCGAGGCGGAATAACCCCTCCGGGGACAGGTTCAGTCGGGCCCGCGGGCGCCGCGCCGGCGCCCGACGGCGGCACCGGCAACCACCAGCACCAGCGCGGCAAGCACGGCCGGCCCCGCCCCGGTGGCGGTCGCCGGCGTCACGCCCTGGCGCGGCTGCAGGGTGCCGGTGACTACCTCGCGGGTAAACGAGCCCGAACGTTCCAGGATGCGGCCATCGGCATCGATCAGGGCCGAGATCCCGGTATTGGTCGCGCGGATCATCGGGCGCCCGGTCTCCACCGCCCGCACCCGGGCGATCTGCAGATGCTGGGCCGGCGCCAGGCTGTCGCCGAACCAGGCGTCGTTGGAGACATTGACCAGGAATCCCGCCTCCGGCAGCGCGGCCCGGATGTGGCGCGAATACGCAGACTCGTAACAGATGCTGACCCCGGCCGTCTGGCCGGCTACCCGCATGCGCCCGTCACCGGTCCCCGGGGACAGGTCGGACATCGGGATCGCCAGCAGCCGGTCCAGCCAGTCGAGCTGGCCGCGCAGCGGGATATATTCGCCGAACGGGACCAGCTGGCGCTTGTTGTACCCCGCGCCGGTGGTCACGTTGATCACCGAGTTGTAGACGTGACGGCCGGCCGAAGCATGGTCGAACACCCCGACCAGCAGCTCGGCATCGTGCTCCGCCAGCGACTGCGCGAGCTGCCCCAGCGGGCGCTGCACTTCCACATAGAACGCCGGGATCGCGGTCTCCGGCCAGACCACCAGATCCACGTCGCCTGCCTCGCGGGTCAGTTCCTGGTAGATCCCCAGCGAATACTCGATGCCGTCGGCATCCCACTTGCGTGCCTGATCGATATTGCCCTGCACCATGGCCACCGAGAGCGCCTCGCCGCCCGGCTCTACCCAGCGTGCGAGCCCCGGCACGAGCGAAGCCAGCACCAGCACCCCGACCAGCCCCGCGCCCGCCCCGCGCTGCCCGGCCCGGAACACGCTGACCACGGCCACCGCCAGCAGTGCCACGACCAGCCCCGCCCCCAGCTCGCCGGCCAGCGGCAGCCAGGGCTGCAGCGGTGTGTCCAGCACGGTGTGCCCGAACAGGAGCCAGGGAAAGCCGGAGAACAGCCAGGAGCGCGCCAGCTCCATCAGCACCAGGCCACCGGCCAGCGCCAGCATCCCGGCCGGACGCCCCAGCGGCAGGAAGCGCGCCGCCAGCGCGGCCAGCAGCGCCGGATAGACCGCCATGGCCAGCACAAACAGCACGGTAATCAGCGAGGCCACGACCAGCGGGGCCTGGCCGAACACCAGCAGGCTGTTGAAGATCCAGGTCACCCCGACGCCGAAAAACCCGAGACCAAAGGCATAGCCGATCCCGGCGGCCCGGCGCGGGGTCACCCCGGGCAGCAGGGCAAACCAGGCGGCCAGGGCCAGTGGGGCCGCCAGGAACCAGCCCACCGGGGCAAAGGCCAGGGTCGCCCCCGCCCCGGCCAGCAGGGCCACCAGCCCCGCGGCCCAGGGCGGCAAGTCCGCGACACGGATCGGCATGACCGTCAGGGGGCGCGGTGGTCGCCCGGCTCCGGGGCCGGGCCATCGAATGGCTGCGCCCCCTCGCCGGTGGTCACGCGGCCATCCGGCTCCGGCAGGCGCATCTCCAGCAGATGCAGACGCCGGTTGTCGGCCCGCAATACGCGAAACTGCATGCCATCCACCACGATCTGTTCGCCACGCCGCGGCACATGCCCGAAGTGCGACAGCACCAGGCCTCCGATGGTGTCGAAGTCGGCCTCGCTGTAGGCGGTCTGGAAGTAGGCGTTGAACTCCTCCATCGGCGTCAGCGCCTTGATGGTGTAGCGCCCGCCGGGGTGCTGCATGATCTGGGTCAGGTAGTCCTCGACATCGTGCTCGTCCTCGATCTCGCCGACGATCTGCTCCAGCACGTCCTCGATGGTCACCAGTCCGGCCACGCCACCGTACTCGTCCACCACGATCGCCATGTGGTTGCGGCTCAGGCGGAACTCCTTCAGCAGCACGTTCAGACGCTTGCTCTCCGGCACGAACACCGCCGGGCGCAGGATCTCCTGCATGTCGAAGGCAGCATCGTCGGGCTCGCCGAAGAAGCGCAGCAGGTCCTTGGCCAGCAGGACGCCAACGACCTCGTCACGGTGATCCCCGACTACCGGCAGCCGCGAGTGCGCGGAGGCCACCACGTCGGGGAGAAACTCGGAGAGCCCCGCATCCCGGCGGACCACTTCCATCTGCGCGCGCGGGATCATGATGTCGCGCACCTGCATGTCGGCGACGTTGAGCACGCCCTCCAACATGGTCAGGGCCTCGGGGTCGACCAGTTCGCGGGCGTGGGCGCCCCGCAGGGTCTCGATCAGCTCGCGGCGGGTGGCCGGCTCGCGGCGCGGACGCAGGGTCTCGGCGACGCGGGCCAGCCAGCGCCGCCAGATCGGTTGCTCGTCGGGTTCGGGTTCAGGCATCGGGGGCGTTTCCGGCTGGGTGCGGCGTCAGGGCACGGACCGGATGCTCGGCGTAGGGGTCGGGATAGCCTAACCCGGCCAGGATGGAGCGCTCAACGGCCTCCATCCGCGCGGCCTCGTCCGGCGTCTGGTGATCCATCCCCTGCAGGTGCAGCATCCCGTGCACCACCATGTGGTGGTAGTGGGCGGCCAGGGGCTTGCCCTGCTCCACCGCCTCGCGCGCCAGCACCGGCGCGCACAGGATGACGTCGCCGAGATAGGCGTTCGCCTCGGGCGGCAGACCGGGTGGCAGCTCCGGTGCGGGGAAGGACAGTACATTGGTCGCGTAGTCGCGGCCGCGGAAGACATGGTTCAGGGTGCGCCCCTCGTCGACATCCACCAGGCGCAGCGTCACCGCGGCCTCGCCGGCGCCGTGCCAGGCCGCGCGGGCCGCGCGGTGCAGGGTGGTGGCAGCCGGCAGGCCGGCGCGCGGCACGGCGTACTGCACCGCAACCTCAAGCCCCATCGGCGTCCTGCCCGTCCACAGCGGCGCCGGCACCGGACTCGGGCGCCGCATCCGGTTTGCCGGAGGCGCTGTCGTGGGCGTCGTAGGCCTCCACAATGCGCTGCACCAGCGGATGGCGCACCACGTCACCCGCCTGGAAGCGGGTGATATGTACGCCCTCCACGTCGTTCAGGATCTGCATCGCGTGCTTGAGCCCGGAGCGCTGGCCGCGCGGCAGGTCGACCTGGGTGATGTCGCCGTTGACGACCGCCGTGGAACCAAAGCCGATGCGGGTCAGGAACATCTTCATCTGCTCGACGGTGGTGTTCTGCGCCTCGTCGAGGATGATGAAGGCCTCATTCAGGGTGCGCCCGCGCATGTAGGCCAGCGGGGCCACCTCGATCACCTGACGCTCCATCAGGCGCGCGGTCTGGTCGAAGCCCATCAGTTCGTACAGCGCGTCGTACATCGGGCGCAGGTAGGGGTCGATCTTCTGCGCCAGGTCGCCGGGCAGGAAACCCAGACGCTCGCCGGCCTCCACCGCCGGGCGCACCAGCACCAGGCGCTGCACGCGGTCCTGTTCCAGCGCCGCGACGGCGGCGGCGACCGCGAGGAAGGTCTTGCCGGTACCGGCCGGCCCGATGCCGAAACTGAGGTCGTGCTGCGCGATCGCCGCCAGGTACTTCGCCTGACGCGGGCCGCGCCCGCGGATCACCGCGCGCTTGAGACGCAGCGACGGATCGCCCGCATTGCCATCGGGCTCGGCCAGGCCTTCGACATGCGCCGTCTGCAGCGCCGTATGCACCTGTTCCAGGCTGACCGGCTCCTCCTGCGCCATGCGATGGAGGTCGTGGATCAGCGCCCCGGCCGCCTGCACCGCGGTCTTCGGGCCGGTCAGATTAAAGCGCGGGCCGCGGTTGTGCACGGCCACGCCCAGGCGCGACTCGATCAGGCGCAGATGGGCATCCAGCGGCCCGGAGATCCGCGCGAGCGTCTCCTGGTCACCGGGTTCCAGGGTGAAATCCAGACGATTGGCCATTCCGGTCAGGCGCCGACGGCCGCAGACATGGCCCGCTCCACGGTTCGGCCGCGCAGGGAATGCGCCAGGGCATCGGTGATCTCGACCGGGATCATCTGCCCGATCAGGCCGGGGTCGCCGGCGAAGTTCACGATGCGGTTGTTCGCCGTGCGTCCGGCCAGTTCGCCGGGATTGCGCTTGGCCGGGCCCTCGACCAGTACGGGCTCGATGTTGCCGACCATGGCCTGGTTGCGTTCGCGCCCGTGCTGCTCGATCAGGGCCTGCAGCTCGGCCAGACGGGCCTTCTTGGTGGCCAGCGGCACGTCGTCCGGCAGTGAGGCCGCCGGTGTGCCCGGGCGGGCGCTGTAGATGAAGCTGAAGGAGAAGTCGAAGTGCAGCTCCTCGATCAGCTTCATGGTCGCCGCGTGGTCGGCATCCGTCTCGCCGGGGAAGCCGACGATGAAGTCGGAGGACAGGTCCAGGTCCGGGCGCGCCTCGCGCAGGCGGCGGATCTTGGACTTGTATTCCAGAATCGTGTGGCCGCGTTTCATCTGCGCCAGGATGCGGTCGGAGCCGCTCTGTACCGGCAGGTGCAGGTGACTGACCAGCTTGGGCTCGTCGGCAAAGGCCTGGATCAGCGAATCGGAGAACTCCACCGGGTGCGAGGTGGTGAAGCGGATGCGTTCGATCCCGTCCACCGCGGCGACGTAGTGAATCAGCAGCGCGAGGTCGGCGGTATCACCGTCCTCCATCGGCCCCTGATAGGCATTCACGTTTTGTCCCAGCAGGTTGATCTCCCGGACCCCCTGCGCGGCCAGCGCGACCACCTCGGCGATCACGTCGTCGAACGGCCGGCTGATCTCGTCACCGCGGGTATAGGGCACCACGCAGAAGCTGCAGTACTTGGAACAGCCCTCCATCACCGAGACGAACGCGGTCGGGCCATCGGCCTTCGGCTCCGGCAAGCGGTCGAACTTCTCGATCTCGGGGAAGGAGATATCCACCACCGGCGCGCGCTCGCGGCGCACCGACTGGATCATGGCCGGCAGCCGGTGCAGGGTCTGCGGGCCGAACACCAGGTCCACGTACGGAGCGCGTTCGCGCAGGGCATCACCCTCCTGGCTGGCGACACAGCCCCCCACGCCGATGATCACCTCCGGCCGGCGCTCCTTGATCTGGCGCCAGCGCCCCAGCAGCGAGAACACCTTCTCCTGCGCCTTCTCGCGGATGGAGCAGGTGTTCATCAACAGGACATCGGCCTGCTCCGGATCGTCGGTACGCTCGGCCCCGTGCAGCTCGCGCAGCGCGTCGAGCATGCGATCGGAGTCGTACTCGTTCATCTGGCAGCCGTGCGTCTGAATATAGACCTTGCGGATCATGCTCTCGGTACTTCGCTGGTTGGGCCGGTCAGGGATCGCCGTGCGTTCTAGAAGGGGACGTCGTCGTCATCAAAGCCACCGGAGACCGGGGCGCTGCTGCGGTTGCCACCCTGCTGGCCGCCACCGCCATAGGCATTGCCGCCGCCATAGCCCGGGTCCTGATCGAACCCGCCACCGCCGCCGCCCCCGCGACCGCCGATCAGCTGCATGTCGTTGGCGACCACCTCGGTGCTGTAGCGGTCGTTGCCGGACTGGTCCTGCCACTTGCGCGTCTGGATCTTGCCTTCGATATAGACCTGCGAGCCCTTGGACAGATACTGCGCGGCGATATCCGCCAGGCGCCCGAACATCACCACCCGGTGCCATTCGGTGTTCTCGCGCTTCTCGCCGGAATTCTTGTCGGTCCACTGTTCCGACGTTGCCAGACGCAGGTTGGTGACGGTAACCCCGTTGGGGGTCTCGCGCTTTTCCGGGTCGGCCCCGAGGTTGCCGAGCAGGATGACTTTGTTGACGCCGCGGGCCATGGGGCCTCCTTCAGTCGGGCATGGAGAGACAGACCCGATAGTGTAGCAGCCCGCCCCCGCCGCGACAGTGCACCGGTCCACGACGCGGAGCGGGCACGTCCTGCCGGCGCTACCGGGAGGGCGGGCGCGCCAGCCAGGCCGCCAGCTCGGGGGTATCCGGACCGCCGGGCTCCACCTTCAGGTAGAGGGACCCGGCGTCCGGCGACAGCTCGGCCTCGTGCACCCCCGGCCAGTGCGCGATCAGGCGCAGCAGCTCGGCCTCGCGACCGGACCAGTGGGCGGGCAGCGCCAGCACGCGGTTGGAGCGGTAGCGCGGCTGCATCCCGCGCGCCCCCCACCACCACAGCAGCAGCAAAGGCACCCCGGCGAGGAACACGCCGACCGGCCCGGCGACCGTCAGCAAGGCGCCCCCCAGCATCCCGCCGGCGAAGATCCCGAGGAACTGCGCGGTGGCGAAGCCGCCCATCGCGGTGCCCTTGTGGGCCACCGGCGCCACGCGTGCCACCAGGGACGGCAATCCGGCCTCCAGCAGATTGAACGCGGCGAAGAACAGGATCATCAAGGCGCCCAGCGTCCACAGGCCGCCACCGTCCAGCACCAGCAGGGCCAGCAGGACCTGCACCCCGGCCAGCAGGAGGATCGCCGCGCGCAGCACGGCGTGCACGCGCCGCCGCCGCTCGCCGAAGATGATCCCCGGCAGCATCAGCACGAACCCCGCCAGCAGGACCGGCACATAGAACTTCCAGTGACTCGCCCCGGGCAGCGCCAGGGTCTCCAGCAGCAGGACCGGGATCACCAGGAAGTTCGCGGCCAGCACCAGGTGCAGCACAAAGATGCCGAGATTCAGGCGCAGCAGGTCGGGGGCGCGCAGGACCCGCGGCAACGCGGACCACACCGGCACCATGTCCGGATGCCTGCGCACCCGATCCGGGCTCGGCACCCACAGGAACAGGATCACGATCGCGACCAACCCGAGCAGCGCAGAGAGGCCGAAGACCCCCTCCAGCCCCGCCGCACGGTCCACCAAGGGGCCCAGGGCCATCGCGGCGGTAAAGGTCAGACCGATGGTCAAGCCGATGGCAGCCAGCGCCCGCATCCGACGCTCCTCGCCGACCAGGTCCGCCGTCAGGGCCAGGATCACCGCGGCCACCGCGCCGGCCCCCTGCAGGGCACGCCCGAGGATGATGCCGTGGATGGTCTCCGCCAGCGCGGCCACCAGGCTGCCGGCAACGAACAGCAGCAGGCCGGCCAGGATCAGCGGCTTGCGCCCCACGCGGTCGGACAGCAGCCCGAACGGGATCTGCAGAATCGCCTGGGTGAGGCCGTAGATCCCCAGCGCCAGCCCCATCAGCAGCGGAGTCGCGCCAGGGATACGGTCGGCATGCAGCATAAAGACGGGCAGGACCATGAACAGGCCCGCCATGCGCACGCCATAGATCGCCGCGAGCCCGGTGGTGGCGCGCAACTCGCGCGGGCTCATGGCGTCCGGAACCGGCGCATGGACGGAGGGGTGTTCATGGCAGCGGAGTTTACCGGCAACCCCGGCGCGGAAACCATGGCGCCGCACGCCCGGGTGTTAAGATGGCCGGTTTGCGGTACCCCGGATGACCGGGCACACCGCGCGACGCAACCCGGTGGAGTCGACCCAGCCCCATGGACAGCATCAGCATTCGCGGCGCCCGCACCCATAACCTGAAGAACGTGGACCTCGATCTGCCACGCGAGCGGCTGATCGTGATCACCGGCGTCTCCGGCTCGGGCAAGTCGTCGCTGGCCTTCGACACCCTGTTTGCCGAAGGCCAGCGCCGCTACGTGGAGAGCCTGTCCACCTATGCCCGGCAGTTCCTGTCGATGATGGAGAAACCCGACGTCGACCAGATCGAGGGCCTGTCGCCGGCGATCTCCATCGAACAGAAGAGCACCTCGCACAACCCGCGCTCCACCGTCGGCACCATTACCGAGATCTACGACTACCTGCGCCTGCTGTTCGCCCGCGCCGGCGAACCGCGCTGCCCGGAACATGGCGAGACCCTGGCCGCGCAGACCATCTCGCAGATGGTGGACCAGGTGCTGGAGCTGCCGGAGGGCGACAAGGTCATGCTGCTCGCGCCCGTGGTGCGCGGACGCAAGGGCGAGCATCACAAGATGCTGGAGGCGATGCGTTCCCAGGGGTACCTGCGCGCGCGCATCAATGGCGAGATTCACGACCTCGATGCCCTGCCGGCGCTGGACCCGAAGCGCAAGCACAACATCGAGATCGTGATCGACCGCTTCCGCGTGCGCGAGGACCTGCGCCAGCGTCTGGCCGAGTCCTTCGAGACGGCCACCGAGCTCGCCGACGGCCTGGCCCTGATCGCCTGGATGGACGAGCCGGAACGCGAACCGATGATCTTCTCCGCCCGCTTCGCCTGCCCGGTCTGCGGGTATGCGCTGCGCGAGCTGGAGCCGCGCCTGTTCTCGTTCAACAACCCGGCCGGGGCCTGCCCCACCTGCGACGGGCTGGGCGTACACCAGTTCTTCGATCCCGAGCGAGTGGTCTCGCAGCCGGAGCTGAGCCTGGCCGGCGGGGCCGTGCGCGGCTGGGACCGACGCAACGCCTGGTACTTCAGCCTGCTGACCAGCCTGGCCCGGCACTACGGCTTCGACGTAGAGACCCCGTGGCAGGAGCTCCCCGCGGAGGTGCGCGCGGTGGTCCTGCACGGCTCCGGCAAGGAGAAGGTCAAGCTCGCCACGCCCGCCGCCAACGGCCGCCTGCGCACCGACGAACGCGTGTTCGAGGGCGTGATCCCGAACCTCGAACGGCGCTACCGCGAGACCGACTCCTCTGCCGTGCGCGAGGAGCTGGGCCGCTACCTGGCGGAGCAGCCCTGCCCCGACTGCCACGGCACGCGCCTGAATTCCGCCGCGCGCCATGTGTTCGTCAATGACTTGACCTTGCCGGAGGTCACGCACATGAGCGTGGCCAATGCCCAGACCTTCTTCAGCGACCTGCGCCTGCCCGGGCGTTTCGCCCAGATCGCGGAGAAGATCGTGCGCGAGATCTCCGCGCGCCTCGGCTTCCTCAACGATGTCGGGCTCGACTACCTGACGCTGGACCGCTCCGCCGACACCCTGTCCGGCGGGGAAGCCCAGCGCATCCGGCTGGCGTCGCAGATCGGCTCGGCCCTGGTCGGCGTCATGTACATCCTCGACGAACCCTCCATCGGCCTGCACCAGCGCGACAATGCGCGGCTGCTCAACACCCTCAGCCACCTGCGCGACCTCGGCAACACTGTGATTGTCGTCGAGCATGACGAAGACGCCATCCGACAGGCCGATCACGTAGTGGACATCGGACCGGGCGCCGGCCGCCACGGGGGCCGAATCGTCGCCTCCGGGACCCCCGAGGCCGTCGCCGCGCATCCTGAATCACTCACCGGTGCCTACCTGCGGGGCACACGATCTATCGCGGTCCCGGAACAGCGCCACGCTGCCGATCCGGAAGCCGAAATCCGGGTGATCGGCGCGCGCGGCAACAATCTCAAGGGCGGCGATTTCGCCTTCCCTACGGGCCTGTTCACCTGCGTCACCGGCGTGTCCGGATCCGGCAAGTCGACCCTGGTCAACAACACCCTTTATCCGGCCGTCGCGACCGCCCTGCATGGGGGCCGCCACCACATCGAGGCCCACGAGCGCATCGACGGCCTGGAACGCATCGACAAGGTCGTCGACATCGACCAGAGCCCGATCGGGCGCACACCGCGCTCGAACCCGGCGACCTACACCGGACTGTTCACCCCCATCCGCGAGCTGTTCGCCGCCACCGCCGAGGCCCGTTCGCGCGGTTACAAGCCGGGGCGCTTCTCCTTCAACGTCCGTGGCGGGCGCTGCGAGGCCTGCCAGGGGGATGGCGTGATCAAGGTCGAGATGCACTTCCTCCCGGATGTCTTCGTGCCCTGTGACGTCTGCAAGGGCCACCGCTACAACCGCGAGACGCTGGAGGTGCGCTACAAGGGCAAGAACATCCACGAGGTCCTCGAGATGACGGTGGAAGAGGCCCTCGACTTCTTCCAGCCCGTGCCGGTCATCCACCGCAAGCTGGAGATGCTGATGGAGGTCGGGCTGTCCTACATCCAGCTCGGCCAGAACGCGACCACCCTCTCCGGCGGCGAGGCCCAGCGCATCAAGCTCGCACGCGAGCTCTCCAAGCGCGATACCGGACGCACCCTCTATATCCTCGACGAGCCCACCACCGGGCTCCATTTCGAGGACATTGCCCAGCTCCTGCGCGTGCTCCACCGCCTGCGCGACCACGGCAACACCATCGTCGTGATCGAGCACAACCTGGACGTGATCAAGACCGCCGACTGGCTGATCGACATCGGGCCCGAAGGCGGCAGCGGCGGCGGCGAGCTGCTGGTCGCCGGCACGCCGGAGACCGTCGCCGCCACCCCCAACAGCCACACCGGCCAGTTCCTCGCGCCGCTGCTGGCCCCGGCCGCCCGCCCTCGGGCCGTCTCCAACTGAAGCCGCGCATCCCGCGACCGGCTCGCAAACACCCCGCCCCAGACGCAAGAAAGCCGGCACGCGGCCGGCTTTCTCGGGACCGCCACCCCCGAGAGGGTGCGGTTCATTGCACTGCGAAATCTCAGGCGGCTTCGCCGTCCCCGGAATCGCCCTCGGGGCGATCCACCAGCTCCACGTAGGCCATCGGGGCGTTGTCACCCGGACGATTGCCACACTTGAGGATACGCAGATACCCACCCGGGCGCTGCTGATAGCGCGGACCCAGCTCACTGAACAGCTTGCCCACGATCTCCTTGTCGCGCAGACGCGCAAAGGCCGTGCGACGGCCATGCACGCTGTCTTCCTTGGCCATGGTGATCAGCGGCTCGGCGACCCGGCGCAGTTCCTTCGCCTTGGGCAGCGTGGTCTTGATCAGTTCGTGCCGGAACAGGGCCACGGACAGGGCCTGAAACGTGGCCTTGCGGTGCGAGCTGTTACGGCCCAGCTGACGGCCGGAATGACGATGACGCATGAGAGGCTTCCTCTAGAAAAACGATGGGCGCAGGGCGCCGTGATTACTCGTTGTCGTCGCGCAGACCCGGCGGCGGCCAGTTCTCGAGACGCATGCCCAGCGACAGCCCGTGGGTCGCCAGCGTGTCCTTGATCTCGGTGAGCGACTTCTTGCCGAGGTTCGGCGCGCGCAGCAGCTCGACCTCGGTGCGCTGAACCAGGTCCCCGATGTAGTACAGGTTCTCCGCCTTCAGGCAGTTCGCCGAACGCACCGTGAGCTCCAGCTCGTCCACCGGACGCAGCAGGACCGGGTCGATCGCACCACCGGCGGTCCCGACCACCTCGCCGGCCTCTTCCTGGAGGTCGACGAACGGGGCCAGCTGGCCCTGCAGGATCGTCGCTGCCTGACGCACCGCGTCATCCGGCGCGATCGCACCGTTGGTCTCCAGTTCCAGCACCAGGCGGTCCATGTCGGTACGCTGCGCCAGACGCGCGCTCTCGACGCGGTAGGACACGCGGCGGATCGGGCTGAAGCTGGCATCCAGCAGCAGTCGGCCGATGCCCGTATCGTCGCCCGCCTCGGACTGGCGTCGGGCGCTCACGGGCTCATAGCCACGGCCGGCCCGCGCGGTCAGCGTCACGTCCAGGTCGACGTTCTTGGTGATGGTCGCGATCACGTGTTCAGGATTCACGACCTCCACGTCATGGTCCACCTGGATGTCACCCGCCGTCACCACGCACGGACCCTTCTTCTTCAGGGTCAGGGTGGATTCGTCACGGCTGTGCATGCGCAGCGCCACGCCCTTGAGGTTCAGCAGGATGTCAACGACGTCCTCCTGCACCCCTTCGATCGTGGTGTATTCGTGCAGCACGCCCTCGATCCGGGCCTCGACGATCGCGGCACCGGGGATGGACGACAGCAGCACACGCCGCAGGGCATTGCCCAGGGTATGCCCGAAACCGCGTTCCAGCGGCTCGAGCGCGACCTTGGCCTGATTCCGGTTCTCGGCCTCGACCTCGATCTGCTGTTTCTTGACCAGTTCGTTCGACTGCATTGTGACTCCTGGCGCCAGGCCGAAAAACGATTACTTCGAGTACAGCTCGACGACGAGCGACTCGTTGATGTCTGCGGGCAGATCCGAACGGTCCGGGATCGCCTTGAAGGTCCCTTCGAACTTGCTGGTGTCGACTTCGACCCAGCTCGGGAAACCGGTCTGCTCGGCCAGGGTCATCGCATCCTGGATGCGGACCTGCTTGCGGGCCTTCTCGCGGACCGTGACCACATCCGACGGCTGAACCTGATAGGCGGCGATGTTCACCACCTGGCCATTCACCATGATCGCGCGATGCGCCACCAGCTGCCGCGCTTCCGAGCGGGTGGCGCCGAAGCCCATGCGGTACACGACGTTGTCCAGACGACCTTCTAGCAGCTTCAGCAGGTTCTCGCCGGTCGAGCCCTTGCGCTGGGCGGCCTTCTTGTAATAGTTGCGGAACTGCTTCTCCAGCACGCCGTAGATCCGGCGCAGCTTCTGCTTCTCACGCAGCTGCACGGCATAGTCGGACAGGCGGGTACGGCGTTCACCGTGCTGACCCGGCGGCTTGTCCAGCTTGCACTTGGTTTCCAGCGCGCGTGCGCCGCTCTTCAGGCCCAGATCCACGCCTTCGCGGCGGCTGAGCTTGCACTTCGGTCCAATGTAACGAGCCATTCTCGAACTCCAGCCTTAAACGCGGCGTTTCTTGGGCGGCCGGCAGCCGTTGTGAGGGATCGGGGTCACATCACTGATATTCGTGATCTTGAACCCGGCATTGTTCAGCGCACGCACCGCCGACTCGCGACCCGGACCCGGGCCCCGCACCATCACGTCGAGATTCTTCACGCCGTGCTCGGCCGCGGTCGTCCCGGCCCGTTCGGCCGCGATCTGCGCAGCGAACGGCGTGGACTTGCGGGAACCACGGAAACCGGAGCCACCGGAGGTGGCCCAGCTGATCGTATTGCCCTGCCGGTCCGTGATCGTGATGATCGTATTATTGAACGTGGCATATACGTGAGCCACGCCCTCGGCGATATTCTTGCGGACCTTCTTCTTGGTCCGAGTCTGCGCTTGTGCCATGTACCTGAGATCCCAGTCTGATTACTTGCGAATCGGGCGACGCGGGCCCTTGCGGGTGCGTGCATTTGTCTGCGTCTGCTGGCCCCGCAGCGGGAGGCCGCGGCGGTGACGCACGCCCCGGTAGCAGCCCAGGTCCATGAGCCGCTTGATGTTCATGCTGACTTCCCGGCGCAGATCCCCTTCCACGGGGATCTTGTCGATCTGCGCGCGCAGGGCATCGACTTCGGCATCGGTCAGATCCCGCACCTTGATGTCCCGACGCACACCCGCGGCATCGCAGATCAGGCCGGCCCGGGTGGGGCCAATGCCATAGATCGCGGTCAGCGCGATTACCGTGTGCTTCTGGTCAGGAATATTGATTCCAGCGACGCGAGCCATCCAACCTCTCCATCTAAATCCGGCAAAGCCGGCTATAGTAGCAATGAATATCCGTTACGCCAAGCGTTAGCCCTGGCGCTGCTTGTGGCGGGCATCCGAACAGATCACCCGCACCACACCGTTACGCCGAATCACCTTGCAGTTTCGGCAGATCGGCTTTACAGATGCACGTACCTTCATGGTCTTTCTCCTGGTCTAGCGGATCCCGGTCCCGCCGAAACCCTTCAGATTCGCTTTCTTCATCAACCCTTCGTACTGGTGGGACACCAGATGCGACTGCAGCTGGGCCATGAAATCCATCACCACGATCACGATGATCAGCAGCGACGTCCCACCGAAGTAGAACGGCACGTTCCAGTACAGGATCAGGAACTCGGGCAGCAGGCAGACCGCGGTGATATAGACCGCGCCCACCGCCGTCAGCCGGGTCATGACCCCGTCAATAAACCGTTCCGTCTGCACCCCGGGACGAATCCCCGGGATGAAGGCGCCCTGCTTCTTCAGGTTCTCCGCGGTATCCCGGGAGTTGAACACCAGCGCGGTGTAGAAGAAGCAGAAGAAAATAATTGCGGCCGCATAGAACATCACGTACAGCGGCTGCCCCGGCGCCAGCGTCGTCGAGATCTCGCGCAGCCAGTCCATCCCTTCGGCCTGCCCGAACCACTGCCCCAGCGTCGATGGGAACAGGATGATACTGGAGGCGAAGATCGGCGGAATCACCCCGGCCATGTTCAGCTTCAGCGGCAGGTGGGAGGACTGCCCGCCCACCATCTTCCGCCCGACCTGGCGTTTCGCGTAATTGATCGTCACGCGTCGCTGACCGCGCTCGACGAACACCACGAAGGCCGTCACCGCGAGGGCCAGCACGATCAGGATCACCACGAACGCCGCCGCCAGTTCGCCGGTACGGGCCAGCTCCAGGGTGCCGCCAATGGCCCCCGGCAGCCCCGCCACGATCCCCGCGAAAATAATGATCGAGATCCCGTTCCCGATGCCGCGCTCGGTGATCTGCTCGCCCAGCCACATCAGGAACAGGGTACCGGTCACCAGCGAGACGACCACCGTAAAGATAAAGATCGGCCCCGGGTTCAGCGCCATCGGCATGCCCTGAATGGTCTGTCCATTCAGCGCAATCCCGATCCCGATACTCTGAAACAGCGCCAGCGCCACGGTCCCGTAGCGCGTGTACTGCGTGATCTTGCGCCGCCCCTGCTCGCCTTCCTTCTTCAGCTGCTGCAGGGCCGGCACGGTGGCCGCGAGCAGCTGCATGATGATCGCGGCGGAGATATAGGGCATCACCCCGAGGGCAAAGATCGACAGCCGTTCCAGCGCCCCGCCCGAGAACATGTTGAACATGTCCAGGATCGTGCCGCTTTGTTGCTCGAAGAACTGCGACACCGCGACCGGGTTGATGCCCGGCACGGGGATGAACGTCCCGATGCGGTACACCACCAGGGCGCCCAGCACGAACAGCAAGCGTTGGCGTAACTCGGTAAAACCGGTGAGTCCGCCACCGGAACGTGCTGTCGCTCCACGCGCCATTATTTAGGCCTCGACGCTCCCGCCGGCCGCTTCGATCGCGGCCCGCGCACCCTTGGTCACACCCACGCCCTTCACGGCGCAGGCACGGGAGACTTCACCGGAGGCGAAGATCTTCGCGCTCTGGGCGTCGCTGCGCACGACACCGGCGGCCTTGAGGCTTTCCAGGGTCACGTCGCCGTCCACCTTGGCCAGCTCGCTCAGGCGCACTTCGGCCGCGTACTGCTGCTTGCGGGAGCGGAAGCCCACCTTCGGCAGGCGCCGCTGCAACGGCATCTGGCCGCCTTCGAAGCCGACCTTGGTGAAGCCGCCGGAGCGGGACTTCTGGCCCTTGTGGCCACGGCCGCCAGTCTTGCCCAGACCGGAACCAATGCCACGACCGACGCGCTTGCCCGGCTTGCGGGCGCCGTCGGGGCTTGCAATCTCATTCAGTCGCATCGTTAGACTTCCTCTACCTTCAGCAGGTACGACACCTTCTTGACCATGCCCAGATTTTCCGGGGTGGCCTCGACCGTCGAGGTGCTGTGGGTCTTGCGCAGCCCCAAGCCGCGGACGCACGCCTTGTGCGATGCGATGCGGCCGGCGGTGCTGCGTACCAGGGTCAGTTTCAGCTTGCTCATGGCTTAGCTCGTCACTTCGTCAACGGTCTTGCCGCGCTTGGCCGCCACGCGCTCCGGCGAGCTCACCGTGGTGAGCCCGTCGATCGTGGCCTGCACGACGTTAATCGGATTGCGCGATCCCACGCACTTGGCAAGCACGTTACGCACCCCGGCCACTTCCAGCACGGCACGCATGGCCCCGCCGGCGATGATCCCGGTACCTTCCGAGGCGGGCTGCATGTAGACGTTCGCGGCACCGTGGCGGCCATTGACCGCGTAGTGCAGGGTCCCTTCGTGCAGGGCCACGTTGCGCATCTCCATCCGCGCCTGCTGCATTGCCTTCTGGATCGCGGCCGGAACCTCGCGCGCCTTGGCATAGCCATAGCCCACGCGACCTTCTCCGTCGCCCACCACCGTCAGTGCGGCAAACCGGAACTGGCGACCGCCCTTGACCACCTTGGCCACGCGGTTCACGCCAATCAGCTTTTCCTGCAGGCCGTCTTGCGCTTCGCTTACATCGTTACGTGCCATATCTCTCTCCGCTCGATCCCGTTTGACTAGAACTGCAGGCCGTTTTCACGTGCGGCGTCGGCCAGAGCCTTCACCCGTCCGTGATAACGGAAACCCGCGCGGTCAAACGCGACCTGTTCAATACCGGCCTTGCGCGCGCGCTCGGCAATCGCCTGCCCCACACGGGCCGCCGCCTCGGCGTTCCCGGTCGAACCGCCGGCATTCTTCAGATCCTTCTCCACCGTTGACGCCGCGGCGAGTACCGCGTCGCCGGACGGGGCAATGATCTGCGCGTACATGTGGCGGGGCGTCCGGTGGATACAGAGACGATGCACCCCCAGCTCACGGATCTTGAACCGTGCGCGACGCGCCCTCTTAAGTCTGGCCTCTTTCTTGTCCACTGGTGCCTACCTACTTCTTCTTGGCTTCTTTGCGCACAATGCGCTCGTCTTTGTACTTCACGCCCTTGCCCTTGTAGGGCTCAGGCGGGCGGAAGGCGCGAATATTCGCGGCCACCTGGCCCACCTTCTGGCGATCGGTCCCCTTGACCACGACCTCGGTCGGGGTCGGCGTTTCCACCGTCACACCCTCGGGGATCTCGAAGTCGATCGGATGCGAATACCCGAGGGTCAGGTTCAGCTTCGCGCCCTGCATCTGCGCGCGGTAGCCGACACCCACCAGCTCCAGGGCCCGTTCGAACCCCTGGCTGACACCGTGGACGTGATTCCCGAGCAGAGCACGGATGGTGCCGGCGAGCGCGACGTTCTTCGCATTCTCGGCGGCCTTCACCCGCACGACGCCGTCCTCGACGGTAACCGTCACCGCCTCCGGGCAGGTGAGCTGAAGCTCGCCCTTCGGGCCCTTGATCTTGATCTTGCTGTCCGTCTGCTCCACGGACACACCGCTCGGCAGCTGGATCGGCAGATTTGCAATGCGCGACATGGCTGATTCCTCAGTAGATCTTGCAGAGGACCTCGCCACCCTGGCCAGCGGCCCGGGCTGCGCGGTCACTCATAACACCCTGCGGCGTGGAGATCACCGCGACACCAAGGCCCGCGTTGATCCGCGGCAGTTCGTCCTTGCCGCGATAGATCCGCAGACCCGGGCGGGAAATCCGTTCGACGGTCTCGATGACCGGCCGTCCCTCGAAATACTTCAGCTTCACCACCAGCTTCTTCTGTGCGGCTTCGCCCTCGACCTGCATGTCGCCCACGAAACCCTCTTCCGCGAAGACCTTCAGGATGCGCTCCTTGGCCTTGCTGTAGGGAACGGCGACCTGCTCCTTGTTCGCGCGCTGCGCATTGCGCACGCGGGTGAGCATGTCGGAAATCGGATCGGTCATCATCGCTTCAAATCTCCTTACCAGCTCGCCTTGCGCAGGCCCGGAATCTCGCCCTTCATGGCGTATTCCCGCAGCTTGTTGCGCCCCAGGCCAAACCGGCGGTAATAGCCCTTCGGCCGGCCGGTCACGCCACAGCGGTTCTTCTGACGCACGCGCGACGAATCACGCGGCAGTTTCTGCAGCGCATGCATGGCCGCCAGACGTTCCTCGGAGGACTTGGTGTCGTCCACCAGGATTGCCTTGAGTTCGGCCCGCTTGGCCGCGTACTTCTTTACCAGTCGTTCGCGCTTTTTCTCGCGCTCGACCATCGATACCTTCGCCATGTGCGCCTACCTCGTTTACTGCCGGAACGGGAATCGGAAGGCCTCCAGAAGGGCCTTGGCTTCCGCGTCCGTCTTTGCGCTGGTTGTGATGGTGATGTCCATGCCGCGCAGCTTGTCGACACGGTCGTAGTCAATCTCCGGAAAGATGATCTGTTCCTTGATGCCCAGGCTGTAGTTGCCGCGGCCGTCGAACGCCTTCGCGGAAAAACCGCGGAAGTCGCGTACCCGGGGCAGCGCCACATTGATCAGGCGATCCAGGAATTCGTACATCTGCCGGCGCCGCAGGGTCACCTTGCAGCCGATGGGATAATCATCACGGATCTTGAACCCCGCAATCGACTTGCGTGCCTTGGTGACCACCGGCTTCTGCCCGGCGATCGCGGTCATATCACCGACCGCGTGTTCGATCACCTTCTTGTCCGCGACCGCATCGCCGAGACCCATATTGAGGGTCACTTTGGTGATGCGCGGAATCTCCATCACGTTGGCATAGCCGAACTGCTCGCGCAGGGCCTGCTTCACGTTGGATTCGTATTCTTCTCTCAAGCGTTCCATAAACCGTCCGTCCCGCGTTATGCGTCCACGACCTCGCCGTTCGAGCGAAAGACCCGCACCTTGCGGCCGTCTTCCAGGGTCTTGAACGACACGCGATCACCCTTGTCGGTTGCCGGGTTGAAGAGCATCACGTTCGAGACATCGATCGGCATTTCCTTCTCGATGATCCCGCCACCGACACCCTGCTGCGGGTTCGGCTTCTGATGCTTCTTCACCATGTTGATGTTCTGGACCAGGACCTTGCCGTCCAGGACCTTGATGATGGTCCCGCGGCGACCCTTGTCCTTGCCCGCGATCACGACGACATCGTCGCCCTTGCGAATCTTGTTCATCACGTCCTCACAGCACTTCCGGGGCGAGGGAGATAATCTTCATGTACTTCTCCCCTCGCAGTTCACGCGTCACCGGCCCGAAGATACGGGTGCCGATCGGCTGGTGCTGGTTGTTCAGCAGGACCGCGGCGTTGCGGTCGAAGCGGATGATCGAACCATCCGGGCGCCGCACGCCGGAGGCGGTACGCACCACGACGGCGTCGTACACATCGCCCTTCTTGACCTTGCCACGCGGGATCGCGTCTTTGACGCTCACCTTGATGACATCGCCCACGCGGGCGTACCGGCGGTGCGAGCCGCCCAGCACCTTGATGCACTGGATGCGTCGGGCGCCGCTGTTGTCGGCGGCCTCGAGCACGGTCTGCATTTGAATCATGACTTATCTCCTGGCAGCCGATTCAGAGCGCGTCCTGCCCGACCACTTCGATCAGGGCAAAGCGCTTCTGCTTGGAAACCGGCCGGCATTCACGGATACGAACCCGATCGCCCATGCGGGAGACGTTCTCCTCGTCGTGGACGTGCAGTTTCGTGCTGCGGCGGATGAACTTGCCGTACAGCGGATGACGCACGCGACGCTCGACCAGGACCGTCCGGGTCTTGTCCATCTTGTCGCTGATCACCCGCCCCACGACGGAACGCTGAGTCTTGGAACCTTCTTCGGTCATCTTCTTAGCCTGCCCTTCTGCGTTCATTCATCAGCGTCTTGATCTGCGCGATCTCGCGCCGCACCTTGCCGACGCGATCCGGGCGCGCGAGCTGCCCGATCGCCTTCTGCATACGGAGGCCGAACTGCTCCTTGTAGAGCGCTTCCAGCTCCTGGTTCAGATCGTCATCCGACTTCTTTCTGAGTTCTTCTGCTTTCATTACATCACCTGCCGACGGGTGAAGACCGTCTTGACCGGGAGCTTGGCGGCGGCCAGGCGCATGGCCTCGCGGGCCACGTCCTCGTGAACGCCTTCCATCTCGTAGAGCACGCGGCCGGGCTGGATCTTGCAGACCCAGTACTCCACGCCACCCTTGCCCTTGCCCATACGCACTTCAAGCGGCTTCTTGGTCACCGGCACGTCCGGGAACACCCGGATCCAGATCTTCCCGCCACGCTTGATGTGACGCACCATCGCACGACGCGCGGCCTCGATCTGGCGCGCGGTAATGCGACCGCGTTCAACGGCCTGCAGGCCGTACTCGCCGAAGCTGACCTTGGCACCGGTCGAGGCCATGCCCCGGTTCCGGCCCTTGAACTGCTTGCGGAATTTGGTTCTTTTTGGCTGCAACATGGTCTATGTCCTAGCTCGCGTTGGCCGCAGCGCGCGTCCCTTCGACCGGCTCGAGACCGAAGACTTCGCCCTTGAAGATCCACACCTTCACACCGATGATCCCGTAGGTCGTACGGGCCTCGGCGAAGCCGTAGTCGATATCGGCACGCAGGGTGTGCAGCGGCACACGCCCTTCCCGGTACCACTCGGAACGCGCGATCTCGGCGCCGTTCAGACGGCCGGAGACGTGCACCTTGATCCCCTGGGCACCCAGGCGCATGGCATTGCCGACGGCGCGCTTCATCGCACGGCGGAACATGATGCGGCGCTCGAGCTGCTGGGCAATCCCTTCCGCCACCAGCTGGGCCTCGATCTCGGGCTTGCGCACTTCCTCGATATTGATCTTGACGTTGCCCTGGTCCAGGCCCGTCTCCGCCGCGACTTCACGACGCAGCTTCTCGATGTCCTCGCCCTTCTTGCCGATCACGATCCCCGGACGCGCCGTATGGATCGTGATGTGCGCGGCCTTGGCCGGACGCTCGATAGTAATGCGGCTCACCGACGCGTGCGCGAGTTTCTTCTGCAGGAATTCGCGCAGCTTGATGTCGTTGTTCAGCGTCTCGCCAAATTCACGACCGTCGGCGTACCAGGTCGCCGACCACGGGCGAGAAATGCCCAGCCGGATGCCGGTTGGATGTACTTTCTGACCCATGGTTAGTTCGCTCCCTTCTCGCTAACGCCAATCACGATGTGACTGGTGCGCTTCATGATGCGGTTGCCGCGGCCCTTGGCACGCGCCTGCATGCGCTTGAGCACGGGGCCCTCGTCGACCTGGATGCGCGAGATGCGCAGCTCGTCGATGTCGGCGCCGTCGTTGTTCTCCGCATTGGCGATCGCGGATTCCAGCACCTTCTTCACGATGGCGGCCGGCTTCTTCGGGCTGAAAGTCAGCTCGTTCAGGGCCTCTTCCACGCGCATACCACGAACCTGGTCGGCGACCAGCCGCGTCTTCTGCGGCGAGATGCGCGCGTAGCGCAGTTTTGCAATCGTCTCCATCGTTCGTCCTCAGCGCGACTTCTTGTTGGCGATGTGACCCTTGAAGGTCCGCGTCAACGCAAACTCGCCCAGCTTGTGGCCGACCATGTTTTCGTTGACCAGCACCGGAACATGCTGACGCCCGTTGTGAACCGCGAGGGTGAGACCCACCATCTGCGGGATAATCATCGAGCGACGCGACCAGGTCTTGATCGGCCGGCGATCGTTCTTCTCGCGCGCCTCTTCCACCTTCTTGCGCAGGTGGTGGTCGACGAACGGGCCTTTTTTCAGTGAACGCGGCATGCTGGCACTCCGTTACTTCTTGCGCCGACGCACGATCATGCCGTCGGTACGTTTGTTGTTGCGGGTCTTGTAACCCTTGGTCGGACGGCCCCACGGGGTCACCGGGTGACGCCCGAAGTTGCGCCCTTCACCACCACCATGCGGATGGTCGACCGGGTTCATCGCGGTGCCGCGCACGGTCGGGCGCACGCCCGTCCAGCGCTTGGCACCGGCCTTCCCGAACTTCTTCAGGCTGTGCTCCGTATGCCCGACCTCGCCCACCGTGGCGCGGCATTCGGACGGGATGCGCCGCATCTCGCCGGAGCGCAGCCGGATGGTGGCGTGGGCGCCTTCGCGGGCCACGACCTGGGCCGAGGCACCGGCGGAACGGGCGATCTGGGCGCCCTTGCCCGGCTTCATCTCGATGCAGTGAATCACCGTGCCGACCGGGATCGAGCGCAACGGCATGGCGTTACCGACACGAATCGGCGCCTGCGAGCCGCTGTGCACCGCGTCACCCTGCTTCAGGCCGCGAGGCGCGATAATGTACCGGCGTTCGCCGTCCGCGTACAGCACCAGTGCGAGATGAGCGCTACGGTTCGGGTCATATTCGAGCCGTTCAACCTTGCCCGGCACGTTGTCCTTGTTCCGCTTGAAGTCGACGATGCGATAGCGCTGCTTGTGCCCACCACCCACGTGACGCGTGGTGATGCGCCCGGAATTGTTTCGGCCGCCCGTGCGCGTCTGCTTCTCCACCAGCGCCGCATGCGGGGCGCCCTTGTGCAGACCGTCACCGCGGATCTGAACCGCGTGACGGCGTCCGGCCGACGTCGGATTGGTCTTGATAATCGCCATGACTAGACCTGTTCTCCTTCACCCATGTCGATGCTCTCGCCCTCGGCGAGCGCGACATAGGCCTTCTTCCAGTGGTTACGACGACCGAACTGGCGACCGAAGCGCTTGTTCTTGCCCTGCTGGTTCAGCGTGCGGACCTGCTGGACACGAACCTCGAACAGCTTCTCGATCGCGGCCTTGATCTCGGCCTTGTCGGCATCCGGCAGCACGCGAAACACGTACTGCCCGACTTCCCCGGCGTTGGTCGATTTCTCGGACACCACCGGACCCTGAATAATCTGCATCAGACGCGAATTCATGCCAGCCACTCCTCGAGCTTGCGGATGGCGCCTTCCGTGATCACGACCGTCTCGGCCCCGACCAGGTTGGCAGGATTGACGCCGTTGACGTCGATCACGTCCACGTGCGGCACGTTGCCGAGGGCGCGGGCGGTCATCGCGTCCTCTTCGGCCAGGACCACCAGACCCTTCTCCAGGCCCAGTTCCTTCAGCTTCGCGACGCCGTCGCGGGTCTTGCCGGATTCAACGGCAAAGCCCGCCACCACCTTCAGGCGATCCTGGCGCAGCAGCTCGGAGAGGATCGACGCCATCGCGGCGCGATACATCTTCTTGTTGAGCTTCTGCGAGAAATCCTGGGTGCGCGCCGCGAATACCTTGCCGCCCCCGGTCCACAGCGGGCTGCGGATGGTGCCGGCACGCGCACGGCCGGTGCCCTTCTGGCGGAACGGCTTGATGCCGCCGCCGCTCACCTGGGCGCGTGTCTTCTGCGCACGGGTGCCGCTGCGGGCTCCGGCGAGCTGCGCGACCACGCTCTGATGCACCAGGGATTCGTTGAATTCCCGCTCGAAGCAGACGGCGGACAGCTCGACGCTGGCCCCGGTATCGGCAGTCGTTACTTGCATTGTCTTAACCCTTCGCCTTCACGGCCGGACGAATCATCACGTCGGAACTCGGCGCGCCCGGCACGGCACCCTGAACCAGGACCAGACTGCGATCGGCGTCGACACGCACCACCTTGAGGTTCTGGATGGTCTTGCGCTCCGCGCCCATGTGGCCGGCCATCTTCTTGCCCTTGAACACGCGGCCGGGGCTCTGGTTCTGCCCAATGGAACCCGGGGCACGGTGCGCCAGCGAGTTGCCATGGGTCGCGTCCTGGGTGCGGAAGTTGTGACGCTTCACCGCACCCTGGAAGCCCTTGCCCTTGCTCTGCGCGGTCACGTCGACGATCTGACCTTCCTCGAACCGGTCAACGGTGATCGCATCACCGGCGGCCAGGCCTTCCAGATCGGCCTCGTCCACGCGGAATTCCCACAGACCACGACCCGGTTCCACCGACGCCGCAGCAAAGTGACCGGCCTCCGGCTTGCTTACCCGAGACGGCTTGCGCGAGCCCGCCGTCACCTGGACCGCGTTGTAGCCGTCGCCTTCAGTGCGCTTGATCTGGACCACGCGATTGTTGTCCACCTGCAGCACCGTGACCGGCACGGAGACGCCGTCGTCCGTAAAGACGCGCGACATGCCGAGCTTGCGACCGATGAGTCCAAGAGCCATTACAAAACCCCTTCCGTATCAGACGGCGCTATCAAGCGCCCTAAAGCCGTGGCCCGGCGAAAATTCCGCCGGGCCACGGAAAGCCCAATAGTATGGCAGAAAATTTAACGTTAGTTAAGCCTGATCTGAACATTGACGCCCGCGGCCAGATCCAGCTTCATCAGGGCATCCACGGTCTTGTCGGTCGGATCGAGGATATCCATCAGGCGCTTGTGCGTACGCAGCTCGTACTGGTCACGCGCGTCCTTGTTGACGTGCGGGGAGACCAGGACCGTGTACGCCTCGCGCTTGGTCGGCAGCGGAATCGGTCCCTTGACCCGGGCGCCGGTCCGCTTCGCGGTCTCGACAATCTCGGCCGCGGAGCGGTCGATCAGTCGATGATCAAAGGCCTTCAGACGAATTCGAATGCGCTGGTTAGCCATCTCGTTCACTCAATAATCTTGGAGACGACGCCGGCGCCGACGGTGCGGCCACCTTCGCGGATCGCAAAGCGCAGCCCGTCTTCCATCGCGATCGGGTTGATCAGGGACACCGTCATCTTGACGTTGTCGCCCGGCATCACCATCTCGGTGCCTTCCGGCAGTTCCACCGAACCCGTCACGTCGGTCGTACGGAAGTAGAACTGCGGGCGGTACCCATTGAAGAACGGCGTATGACGACCGCCCTCGTCCTTGCCCAGGATGTACACCTCGGCCTCGAAATGGGTGTGCGGGGTGATCGAACCCGGCTTGCACAGCACCTGACCACGCTGCACGTCGTCACGCTTGGTGCCACGCAGCAGGATACCGACGTTGTCGCCCGCCTCGCCCTGGTCCAGCAGCTTGCGGAACATCTCGACACCGGTGACGGTGGTCTTCTGGGTGTCGCGAATACCGACGATCTCGATTTCTTCGCCGACCTTCACCACGCCGCGCTCGACGCGACCGGTCACCACGGTGCCACGACCGGAGATCGAGAAGACATCTTCCACCGGCATCAGGAACGCGCCGTCCACGGCACGCTCGGGCTCCGGAATCCAGCTGTCCATCGCCTCCACCAGCTTGTAGATCGCCGGGGCGCCCACTTCGCTCTCGTCACCTTCCAGCGCCTTCAGCGCGGA
>NZ_KB898173.1:0-238034 GCF_000377465.1 Thioalkalivibrio sp. ALE30
GGAGCAAGGTTCCCGGGCGAAATCCGGGTGCCCTTCTTTGGGCACTTTCTTGGGCAAGCAAGAAAGTGCCTCGGGGCGCGCTGGCGAGTCAGCGCAAGGCAGTATGTGGACCGGAGGCACCGTAAACACTGGATGACGAACCAGGACCAGCCACCAGCCGAACCACCGCATTCATTAGCCGAATGCCGAGCGCTGATGCCAGACATGCAAAAGGGGCCACTGGGGCCCCTTTACTTGAATCTGGCGGAGAGGGAGGGATTACTCGGCACGTTGTGCCTCGCCTCCGGGTCGTCGCCTGCGGCGACGCTCGGGTGCCGCTCCGCGTCACCCGTCGAACCAGCGTTCTTGTTCCTCAGGTTCGAATCCCGGCACCTCCGGGGCCAAACATGCAAAAGGGGCCACGCAGGCCCCTTTGCTCGAATCTGGCGGAGAGGGAGGGATTCGAACCCTCGATACGGGGTTACCGTATACACACTTTCCAGGCGTGCGCCTTCGACCGCTCGGCCACCTCTCCATTTTCCGCAACCGCTGGACGGCTACAGAGCGCGGAATCCTAAACCAGGCGCGGCAGCAGCGCAATGGAGGGCCGGTGGAAAACGCTTGCGGATCAGGACCCACCCTTGCCTGGCAACCCCGGGAAGGCATGCACGTTTCCACCCACCGCGCCCGCGTCGTGGATGCGCGGCGTCCCCACGGCGGTGACCTCGTCGATGCGAATCAGGGCATGCATCGGCACGTGGAAGCGCTCCACTCCCTCGAACTCGGTACGCAGGCGTTCCTCCGAGGGATCCACCACGACCTGCGAGCGCTCCCCGAACAGCACACCCTCGATGGTCACGAACCCGTACAGTTCATCCTGATAAACATCACGGGCGAACAATTCGTAGGTTTTGCCATTGTTCAGAAAGCTGATCCGGTAACGTATGTTCTTGTCCATGATCTTTATGATGGGGGAGCAACCGCAGATTGCAACGGGTTGGCGTTGGTCCGGACGGGCAGAGCCGGTATGATTCCCGGCGTCATCCGCATGGGCCCCGGCACGCCAACGATGAATTCCTCCCAGGAGCTGCTCGATCACTTGAGCCGCAACAGTTCGCCATACCAGGATCCGCTGACGCGGATTCGCTGGGATGCGCTGTCGCCGAAGGACTTCTGGATCCCGGAAGAGGCCGTCTCGCTATTTGGTACGCCGGAATACTCGGCGTTGTCCGCCGAGCAGAAACGCCGCCTGTCGCAGTACGAGTTCCTCTACTTCATCAGCGGGGCACTGTGGCTGGAGGGCCTGTTCATGGAGCGCATCTCGCGCATCTCCATGCACTCGACCGGCCGGCTGGACCGGCTGAACTACCGCCTGCACGAGCTGCGCGAAGAGGCCGGGCACAGCCTGATGTTCATCGAGTTCATGCGGCGCAGCGGCCTGGAGCTGCCGGAGAAGCGCTTCCCGAAGCCACGTCTCGCCACGCTGGTCGGACGCTTCGCCCCGTTCGAGTCCTCGATCTTCTGGATCGCGGTGATGATCGGCGAGGAAGTGCCGGATCGGATGAACCGGCTGATCCACCAGCGCCGCGACCAGATAAGCCCCACGGTGCATGACGTCGTCACCACCCACATGATCGACGAGGCCCGCCACATGGCGCATGCCCGCGACACGCTGGAAAGCTACCTGGACTCCCTGCCCGCCTGGCAGAAGACCACCTACCGGCCGCTGATGCGCCGGGTATTCCGTCAGTTCGTGCACGCCTTCTACTACCCGACGGCGGATATCTACCAGCTCGCGGGCCTGCCCGCGGGTCCGGACTACCGCCGACTGGCACGCGACAATCCGCGCCGGGCCGCCTTCATCGACACCTGTGTCGACCCCGCGCTGCAGATCCTGCGCGCTCAGGGGCTGGTCCTGAACTGGCGATAGGGAAACATTCCGGCCAGGACCAGCGCCCGGACCCGGCACCGCCGCGTCCCGCGCGGCCGTTCCGGCCGATTGGGTATCATCCAGTCCATGGCCCCGCACCTTCAGCTCCGACCTCCAAGCACGACCTGGCGTCAGATCGAGCTCGGCATCTTCATCGTGCTGCTGGTGATGATTGGTCTGCGGGTCTGGTTCCAGCCACCCTCTGCACTGGAGCAGCTCACCTTTCGCGAGGAGTTGCAGGTCGTTCTGGTGGACACTCCACTTGGCCGTTCGGAACTGACCATGGCCAACGGCCACGACCAACTGGACCTCGACTTGCTGCACGGCTTTGCGCGGGAGCTGGGCACGCGCATCCGGGTCACCCGCGTGGACACAGCGGCCGAGGCCCACCAGCGTCTGCGCGAACAGCGCGTGGATCTTGCCGCCGGCTTGCTGGTCGATCCCGGCGATCCCGCGGTCAAACCGGGCCCGGAGATCCTCGCGATCCAGCAGCTCCTCGCCTTCTGGCGCGGCAACGAAGCGAACGCGGCCCTGTCCGCCCTCGACGATCTGCCTGCCGGAACCCGTCTGGGGTTCACCGCGCAATCCCCCTTGCCGGAACGCCTGCAGAACCACCTGGCCCAAGTCGAGGCCTCAAGACAACGGAGCTCGACCCTGGCGGAGGGCCCCGAATCCGCCGATCCGGAAGAGAACCCCTTGGAAACGCTGAGCGACGAGCCCCGTGACCCAGCGATCGACCTGGTACCGCTGGGCACTGCCGAGGCGCTGCGCCAGGCCCTGGCCGAAGGCGAGATCGACTATGCCCTGATGAACTCGCTGGAGTTCGGGCGGTTGCGGCGCCTGCATCCCGAGCTGCGCACCGCGTACGAGTTCGAGCGCGGTGCGACCGTCACCTGGCTGTTCCCATCCGGGTTCGACCACAGCCTGATCGAAGCGGCGGAACGCTATATCGAGCGCCTGCGCGAGAACCGCGAACTGGAGCTGATGACCGACCGTTACCTGGGCCACCTGGAGACCCACGATCTGGTGGACGCCCTGACCTTCGCCCGCCGCGTGGAGGACCGCCTGGATCGCTTTCGCGGCCTGTTCGAGAGTGCCGGCGAGCAGTACGACCTGGACTGGCGCTTCATCGCGGCGGTGGCCTATCAGGAGTCACACTGGAATGCCAACGCCGTGTCGCCCACCGGCGTGCGCGGGCTGATGATGCTGACCCAGAACACCGCTGCGGGTCTCGGCATCGACGACCGCACCGATCCCGCATCGAGCGTGGACGGTGGCACGCGATACCTGCTGGATCTGCGCGAACGACTCCCGGAGCGAATCCCGGAACCGGACCGCACCTGGATGACCCTGGCGGCCTACAACGTCGGCCTCGGTCACCTGCACGACGCCCGTCGCCTGGCGGATGCGCATGGCGACGATCCGGATCGCTGGCTGGACGTGATGCAGTGGCTCCCGCGCCTTGCCGACCCCGAATGGTACGAGCGCACCCGCTATGGCTACGCCCGTGGCTGGGAGCCGGTCGTCTACGTGCAGAACATCCGCAGCTACTACGACAAGCTGATCCAGCGCTTCCCCGAAAGCGGCGACCACAGACCGCCGCCCCCCGAGCCGTATCGCCGGGTCCCGGTGTCGCTCTAGGTGTAATCTCTCAATAGGATGTCCACGGGACGACGGGACTGCATTCAGCACCGGCGGATCAATATCGAGCCCTCGTGCGTCTCTCCCCGAACACCCTCCGGAAAGGCCTGCATGACCCGTTCTCTCGCCGTTGTTCTGCTCACTCTGGTAGCGCTTCTGGGGACGCCGCTTATCGCCCTGGCCCAGGATGCCGGGGATCCAACCGGCGCTGCGAACGCAGCCGCCATCATCGAGGCCGGCGGCGCCGAAGTGCCGGTGGAGCGCTATCGCGCCGACGGCGACGCCGTGCTGCTGTGGTTCCCGTCCGAGCACGGGTTGCGCGACGGCCACCGCACCCAGGCCCTGGCCCTGCAGGCCATCGGCATCGAGGTCTGGCTGGTGGACCCCTTCAGCGGCCACTTCCTGCCGGAGGCGGCCTCCAGCTTCGATGACATGCCCACCACAACCGTCGCGAACCTGATCGAGTCGGCTCACGCCGATACCGGTCGAGCCGTCTTCGCGTTCGGCCACGACCGCGCCCTGCCCTGGCTGCTCACCGGGCTTTACCAGTGGCAGCTCGCCCACCCGGATGCGGACCACCTGGCCGGCCTGCTGATGGCCAGCCCCTACCTGCACACCGGCGTGGACACCGAAGGTACCGAGCTGCAGGCCATCGTCGGACTGACCAACCTCCCTGTGTACATCCTGCAACCGGCGCAATCCCCACAGCGCCAGCAGCTCGGCCGCATCCGCGCGGGTCTCTCGGAGGGCGGCAGTGCTGTGGGCGCCCGCCTGCTTCCCGGGATCCGCGACCGGTTCTTCTTCCGCCCCGATGCCACGGCCGGCGAGCAACTCGCGAGCGAGCACTTCCACCGCGAGATCGCCTTCGGCATGGAGATGCTCTCGCGCCTGCCCCGCCAGCGGACGCCGGCCGTGGCCGAGGCGGACACCGACCTGGCCGTGCGCACCCCCACCGGCAGCGACGCGCAACTGAACACCCTGGACGAACCCGTGGCTGCCCCGCCGCTGGAACGGCCCGACCTTGCCGGCGACACCCGGCGTCTGGAGGACTATCGCGGCGAGGTCGTGCTGGTGAACTTCTGGGCCAGCTGGTGCCCGCCCTGCGTGCACGAGATGCCATCCATGCAGTTGCTGGAGGATGAACTGCGCGCGGAAGGCTTTCGCATCCTCGCGGTGAACCTCGGCGAGGACGAGGCCACCATCCGCCGCTTCATCGAGGACGAAGTGCAAACGGACTTCACCATCCTCCTCGACCCGGACCAGGCCTCCCTGAATGACTGGCGCGCGATGGCCTACCCCACCAGCTACGTCATCGACCGCGAGGGCCAGCTGCGCTACTACCTCTTCGGCGCGATCGAATGGACCGAACCCGGCGTCATCGACCAGATCCGCAAACTCCTCGACGAACAGGCGCAAGGGTAACCCCGCGATCGCTCGAAATACCCGCCAGGCGTGGGCCCTTGCGCGTGCTCGTCAGCATTCGGGACTACGCTCAAGGAATGGCGGATGCCGAGGAGAATCCGATGAAAAAGCCCGAGCCCGCATCGCCCCTTGTACGCGGCCTGCTCGCGAGCCTGGCACTGCTGGTGGCCTCGCCCACCTTCGCGGAGGTGGAGGTGGGCATCACCACGGACATGGCCGAGTTCGAGGTACGCCACGGTGACGAACGTGTGATGGTGACCCGCGACCAGGACACCTTCGCGACCATCGATCTCGACTATGCGCAGATTGCACGCCCCTGTCCGCCCTTCTGCATCCAGCCGATGAGCCTGGGTCGTGGGGTCGAGACGCTGGGTGAACTGGAGTTCATCGATTACCTGCGCCAGACCACCGAGCGCGACGACCTGCTGATCATCGATTCACGCACCCCGCGCGAATATCGCCGCGGCACCATCCCCGGGGCCATCAACATCCCCTGGGATCGCCTGCACTTCGCCTCCGGGGCCGACCCGGACGACGTACGCAATGTGCTGAGCGACCGGTTCGACGTGGTCTTCGACGGGGACTTCTACGACTTCAGCCACGCGAAGACCCTGGTGCTGTTCTGCAACGGCCCCTGGTGCGGGCAGTCCCCCACCAACATCCGCACCCTGACCAATCTCGGCTACCCCGCCGAGCGCATCAAGTGGTACCGCGGGGGCATGCAAATGTGGCACGCCTTCGGCCTGACCACGGTCGAAGGTTCATCAGCCAAGGACTAGTCCGGTTACATCCATCTAGTCGTTGGGTACGCGGCGACGCCGTCGGAAGTACCCATAGCGCCTGGGGTGGCATTCCCCGCTGTAAACGAAACGGGTGCAGTGACAATCCCAACCGGTCAACCGTATCGGCGTTCACCATCCGGGTCCGCCGGATCAAAGTCATCGGATTCGCCGGGACCACTCTCAACCCCCGAAGGCGCCTCTGGAGCCACACACTGGACATCAACAATCCGCGCGGCTTCATCAAAATGAACCGTCACGATGTTCGCCGTCGCGATCGTCTCGGCCGCGAGACGGTCGATGCCGAAATGCCGGGCGAGCTCCTCCGTCCCCACCGGTTGCGGTGCATGTCGCCGTTCCTTGTTATGGAAGCGAAACCAGTTGTAACCGGCCCAGCCAATGAAGATCACGCCCGCCGAGAAAATAGCGATCCCGTACGCCTGTATTGCACGCAAGGTTCCCATGGGGTCGTCCAGAATATGGCGTTCGAACAGCTCGACGCCCAGAGCCCACCCGATCAGCGCGATCAGGGGCATGAACAGGTAAATCCAGATTCCCCACCCCACGATACTGATCAACTGACCCACGTACCGCTTTCCACTCGGCTCCAGGTCCGAGCGGTCGATCACCTTGGGTACACGCGGCCGCAAATGCTTCATGCGTTCATTTTTCCGGCGGCCGCAAGCCGCGATCCGGACTGATCCATCGAGCGCGCTCCCCGGAACGCTTGAGGAGGGCGCGCGGAACGGCCGCGACCGTGGTCGCCATGGACAACAACCAGAACGCCAGTGGATACCAGATCACCCAGAAGTAGTTCCGAAAGAATCGCCGGTCGGACTCATAGCGGCGGTCGATCGTCAAGCTGACAGAGAACTGTATGAGCGCCGTCAGCCCGAGAATCACGCCCGCCCATTGCGGCAACAATCCCGGCTGGATCCAGCCCTCCGGAAGATCGATCACCAAGCCCAGCAAAGCCACCAGGATGATGGCAAACATCACATAGGCCCAGACGATACTGGCCACGTACTCGAGCGCTACGCCCCACAATCGCCGCTTGGGCCAATGAAAAAGGCTGGTGCCGTGCCGGAGGATCGTTTCCACGCCGCCTTGAGCCCAGCGCAAGCGCTGACGCCAAAGGCCCCTCAGGGTCTCCGGCATGTAAATGTAGGAAAGCGCATTGGGCTCGTATCGGATGTCCCAGTGATCGAGCTGGAGACGCCAGGAAATATCAATGTCCTCAGTGACCATGTCACTGCTCCAGTACCCGACACGATCGAGCGCTGTGCGACGGAAGCCCGCGATCACGCCCGAGACGGTGAATATGCGCCCGTACACCCGCTGGGCCCGCTTGATCAGTCCGATGGTGGCCGAGAATTCCCCTACCTGGAGTTTGCCCAGCAAACTGCTGCGATTAACGATTCTGGGATTCCCGGTAACGGCGCCCACCCGAGGCCCCGAAACCAGGTGAAACATCATCCACGCCACGGCACTGGGATGCAGCAGCGCGTCGCCATCGATACAGATCAGGAAATCGTTCTTCGCCGCCAGTGCGCCGGTCCGCAGTGCCACGGCCTTGCCCTGATTGGTTGCCAGGTGCACCACACGCAGGCGGGGATACTCCTGGGTCAATTGATCGAGGATCTCGGGGCTGGCGTCGCTGCTGCCATCATTGACGGCAATGATCTCGAAGTCGTGGTATTCGCTGGCATGGGCATAATGGATGGTGTCGCGAATCACCTCGGCCTCGTTGAAACAAGGGATGATGATGCTGCACGAAGCCGGGTGCTTGCTGTCAGGCGGATGATCGGGATCGGTGCCATTGCGACCTTCCCAATGGAAGTAATACCAAACACCCCCAATGATCCAGACCCATGCCATGATCAGCGGATAGAAGAAGGCAAAGTTCATCAGGGCGTTGAAGGTCATGCCTGAAGGCTCCTACCGTGGGTGAGGGAAGGCATTCAGCGACATGCCCTCGAATGTGGGGCCAAACTCCGGCTGATTCCGGAGGAAATCGTCCGGGTAATACCCAAAGTTCAGCACCCCGCGCCGCACAAGCTGTTCCATCCAGTCGCGCAGGAGCCTCGCCTCCAGCCAGCGGCCCTCGCCGCGCCAGTCACGTGCCTGCAATTCGAACACGACGTCCTCGAAGCCCCCGATCTGCTCCTCCACCGCATCCGCAAGCCGGGCAAGCCAGATATCCGGCGGCAACTCGGTCCCGTCCAGCCAGGGCATGGCCATGATGGCAACCTCGTCGTACGCCTCGACGGCAGCGGGCAGCGCCTGAGCGAACCTGGCCTCGGCTTCCGGCTCGAGGACCACCCGCGCATACAGGTTGCGTGCGGTGCGAAAATCGAGCGACAGGTTGGTAAAGTTCCGCAGTCGGCCGATCACCTCGTCCCCAAAATCGATCAGCGCCTGGGTCTTCTCCTCTGGCCTCAGGATGCACTCCGAAAGCGGGCGGTCCGTTCCGGGCCAGCGCGCTGCGTGCTGGCAGGCGGCCAGATCCTCGTCAGCCGCCAGGTAAGCGTCGTCGTGGATCAGCACACCGGCAATGCCACTCGCGGCCATCCCAAGGTCCTCGTAGATCTCCCCGACAATCTCCAGCGACTGTGGAAGAAACGGGCTCAGACGGCGATAGTCACGATCCGCCGGCACAGGATCCCCTTCCGGGCCTGGTCGTTGCACGGACAGTTCGGCGTGGAGATCCTGGTCGGGCAAATCGAAGGCAAGCAACGGCATCCAGGCATATACGCGCACCCCGGCTCGCGTCCGGAGCTGCCAGGCGACCCGATTGAACAGATCTGCGCGCACGGGCAGATGCCGGTTCGGGAAATACAGCGCATCCGCATTGCCGTCTCCGTTCGGGTCGGCGAAGGCCTGCAGGTAGACCGTGCGGACCTGCATCCGCTGGATGCGATCCAGAAGCACACCCAGATTGCGATTGGCCTGTTCCGGGTCAGGATCGTAGACGTAATCCAGGTCCACATGGATCACCCGCTGGGGCTGCGGTGATCCCGCCCGCCTCGCGGATTCGGGGCGTACGCTCTGTGCAATCTCGATCGGCCGTGGATCTTCACTGATTAGTAGCCGATTAAAGCGCGCTTGTGTGGGATGGTTGACCGGATCCGCCCCCAGCGAGATCGACAAGGGCATTCCGGCCTCGGTTGCGAGCGCATCCACCTCCTCACTATGTGCACCGTACGGCCAGACGATGGAACGCGGGGCAACGCCCACCATTGCCTCCAACGAGGCACTGCTGGCCGTCATGTCATCGAGAATCCGCTGACGAAATGCGTCGCGGTCCTCGTAACGGCCGCTTTCCGGGTCATAGCGCCGCGTAATGGCTGCTGGCTGCTCGTTACCCTGCGGGTTGGCCAGAATCCCTCGATGCAAATCGTGACTATGACTGGCGAACTCCACCAGTCCCGATGCCTGCATCTCGCGCAGTTCGGACAAGGCCAAAAAGCCCTCGGCCCCGAGCGGCACCTCGTTGTACTGGATGGTCCCGGGCAGGGCTTGCTCCGCGGCCACCTCGCGACTCGCGCCATCGGCGAAGGTCTCAGGGTTGTAGGTCACACCGTCCCCGGCCCAGACGGTCTCCAGCCAGCCGGTCTGCAGCGCCACCAGCGCAGGGTATTCATAGGCCTGCAACAACGGGAACACGTGGCTGTAAACACTGGCCAGACCGTCATCGAAGGTCAGGAGAACCGCATTGGCCGGGAGTGGTTCCCGCCCCTCGCGGGCGTCCACGATCTGCTGCAACGAAACCGGCTGCCATCCCTGCCGCTGCATCCAGTCAAACCATTCCACCAGCCGCCGCGTGCTGACGGCGTAAGGATCCGGGTCCCTTCCCGGAACCACGTCGTCGCGCACATCGTGATAGGACAGCGCCAGGAAGTGCCCCTCCGGGACGGTGAAGGTCTCCTGCGCATGCACCGAAGCATGCCCTATACCCGCGAGCATCAGCAGGATCATGAAAAACCGTTGCATCAGAAGATCCCTCGCAGGCGCACCAGCCCAAAGAGCCGGTCTTCCCGGTCGCCGTCGTACGTGGTGGAACCCCAGCCCACCCCGTAATCGATGGACCAGCGACGATCCAGGTCCCAGCGATGCTCGTAGCGGAGCGCTACGGTCGGATCATTGCCGAAGCCAGATTGGTAACCCCCACCGACGGCCGCGTGAAAATGTTGTGTAAAGGCCCGGTCATAGTCGCGCCAGGTAATCCAGTCGTGGTCCACCCGAACCGAGGAGCTGGCCGACCGCTCCGGATTGAAATAGGGTCCGCCCGGCTGGCTGTTCTGCTGGAAAAAGAGATCGGCGCCCACATCGGTCGCGTGGTGGGCACTGGCATACACCCGCCGTGTCACGCCCCCGCCCAACGAGCTTCGGCGATTGCCGTCATCAATCGACAGCAGACCCACATTGGCATAGGCCGAGAGGGATTCGTGGGCCCGCCAGTTCACGGAAGCCGAGGCCGACCAGCCTTCGAGGCCCGCTTCGATTGCCCTCAAGGGCGTTTGCATCGAGTAACTGTCCGCTTCGATCCCGATCCGCCAGTGGTCACCGAGCCACTGCGACCACCCCGCCGCGATGCCGGGGTTGGCATCGCCCTTGAGGTCGCGATCGAACCGCACCCAGGCCTGCTTGCGACGGGCGTCCCACTCGATTCCCGCGCCAATGCGGTCATAGCGACCTTCCACATCGCCAAAAGTCGCCGTGGTGTATCGGTGTTCCAGAAAGGCCCGAAGCGGATGATCGGACCAAGGCGAATTCAGTCGTGTACGCCATTCCCGGTCGCGATCACCGCTGACCAGCCCGTCGCCACCTGATGTTCGGCCAAAAATCACCTCGCTCTCGATGGATGGGCGACCGCGGTCCTCCAGCTCTTCGGACAGGCGCTGAACATCCGGGGACCGGGGGAAGTCGGCCCGCAGGGAATCGACCTCCTGCGTCCAGGTGTCGTGCTCGCCGAGGTCGCGCGCGTTCTCCGCCCGATTGAGCCGCGTATCCCGGGCATCGGGTGCCCAACGCTCGGCAATGTCAGCAATGTCCCGCGAACGCGCCGGCCAACCACGCCAGCGGGCCAGGCGGGCCTGGGTGTTACGCAGCCCGGCGTGAGCCGGCGCCTGGCGGACCAGCTCCCCACTGCGCTCCCAGGCCAGGCCGAGATCCTGCCGATAGGCCGCGTCGTACACCCGAAGTTGATCGACATCGACACGTTCCCAGTTGGGGATCGGGTCGCGATCCGGTTCGACACTCAGCCAGACCGGCGTGTGGTGATGGGCACGTTCTAGTTGGTCAGCCGCCGCGGAATAATCTTCCAGCGCGAGGTGTGTGTAATAGAGATCCAGCAGCAACGAAACCTCCGGAGGTTCGTTCGCGGAAACCAGTGATTCGTACAGCGGTAGGGCCTTCTTGGGCTGTTCTTCCGACAAGTAGGCATCGGCTGCCGCCCGGCGCACATAGGCGGGGGCGATCCGATCGCCCGGAAGTGCCTCGAATGACCCAATCGTCTCCGGCATTCGCTCGAGTTCACGCAACAGAGCGATACGGTCGAAGCGAACCCGAAAATGCTGCGGATGCTCCTCCGGAACGCGCGAAAGGAACTCGTCTGCGCTCGCCAGAGCCCGATTCAGCTCCCGGTTTCGCTCCTTGTGGTTACCCTCGGCCTCCATCCGGGAGCGAACATCCAGCGCCTGCCGGATATCCGACGCAATAGTGTCCGCCTGGGTCTGATAGTGAACGTCGTCCGCGAACAGATCCGGCCGTTCCTGCATTGCAACCAACGCCCGGTGGCTGGCGCCAAGCGTCCACAGGGCCAGGGTCTGCTCCTGGAATGCCAGGGAATTCTGGGGATCGCGAGCGCGCGCGCGATTGGCCATCGCAAGGGCCTGCCGTGGTGCATCCACCTGGCGCAGGCCGTACGCCATAAGGGCCAGCTCTTGCGCCGATTCGGGCCAGGGGTCGATTTCTTCGAGGGCATCGCGCGCCGTTGCTGCATCACCGGCCTCGGCACTGGCCACGGCGAACAGGATTTCCGCCGCGGTACCCAGCCGCTTCCTGGATTGGCGCAGGACATCCGCCGCGGCCGCAAACTGCCCTTCGTCACGCAGGGCAAAGGCCCAGCTCATGTGGGCATAGTCCGGAACGGATTCGGGATCGAGGTCCTGGGTTCGAGAGGCGATCGCTGGGTTGTCTCCAGCCAGACGCAACACAACGATCAGGTCCGCTTGCAGGCGGGGCTCGTCCGGGAAACGCGCATCCAGCTCAAGCAAGCGATCAGCGGCCTCGGTCACGCGGCCCTGCTGGGCCAGCTCGACCGCCTGTTCTCGCTGCTGGTCCAGTGCTGAAGCGTACCCGGGAACCGACAGGGCCCATGGCAGCACGAGGAGACACGCGAGTTGCGGCCACGGTCCAGCGGACCGGTGAGGCAGGTGTACCCGACCATACGCCACATCCCTGTCCATCAGCACCTGTCCCACTGCCCTCTTTATTTTGAGAACTCTATCACACAGGACATTCCGCAAAACCGATATTCGTACTGCTGACACCCAAACGTCCGCCTCGGTACCCCGCAGGCGACAGCCGGTGTTGCAAGGGCACGCCAGGCGATGGATGTCGCATTCCGCCCGCCGACCGGCTATTCGGGCTCGGTCATGAGGGTACGGACGCGGTTGATGACGTCGGGGTCGTCCCATTTGATGGCGCTGTTGACGGAATAGCGCACGCGGCCGTCACGGCCGAGGATGAAGGAGCTGGGGAAGGCGAATACGCGCCAGTCGGCGGCGACCCGGCCATCGAAATCCATCAGCACCGGGAAATCCACCTGGACCTCGTCCATGAAGGCGGAGATGTGCTCGGCGCTCTCCTGGTAGTTGACCGAAACGATGGCAAAACCCTTGCCCAGGGTCTCGGCCATGCGGTTCATCGACGGGATCTCGTGGACGCAGGGCGGGCACCAGCTGGCCCAGAAGTTCAGCAGGACCACCTGCCCTGCGTAATCGGACAGCAACTGCTCATCGCCCAGGTGATCGGTGAGCGTGAAGTCGTCGACTGGTGGCGGGTGATCGCGCGCTACCAGCCCCCGGCCGGCCTCGACGTCGCGCGCGAGCTCCGGCATCGGCGCCACCGCCAGCGGGCGCGGGACACTCGCCAGCAGCCGGCCCGCCTGCAGCAACTGCGCGGGCAGACGGGCCGCCATGGCCCTTTCCTCCGGTTCGGGGTCGGAACGGCGCAGGTAGTAGAAGTCGCGCACCCCCGGGATCATCTGCACGAACACCGCGCTGCCACCCCGGCGCAGGTCGGTCAGGATCTCGTCCAGGTGCCAGCGGTAGACGCCCTGGGTCGGCTGCAGCAGAAACACGGGGAGGCTGGTGGCCCGCACGACATCCACAAACTCCGCGGGCGCCCCGGCGACCGGCGTGTCCACCATCAGGTTGGGGAAGGCCAGGGCCGCCCCGAGCACGTAAGCCGAGTCGGGCCCGTCTTCCTGCCACTTGCGCAGGCCGCGCAGCGCGGTGATGGCCGGGCGACCGGAGGCCACCAGCATGACCTCCTTGCCCGTCTCTTCATGCGCGGCGCGCAGCAACGCGGCCACGCTGACACCATCCAGGCTGCGCATGCTCTCGTTGGTGCGGGGGAGGAAATGGGCATCCAGCAGGTCCACCTGCCAGACCTCAATGCCCAGGGCCGCCAGCTCGCGGCCGAACTCGGCATGGTTGGCGTGTGCGCCCGCCTGCGGCAGCAGCCAGAGGTAGAGGCGCTCACCCTCGGCCGGGTAGACGGTCACGTCCAGCTCCACGCCGGCGGGATCCGTCACGGTCATCGAACGCGGCTCCGCGACGTCGGCCAGCACCGGCGCAGCCAGAATCAGGCACAGCAGCAGGCCAAGACGTGGCAGAACGCTCATCGACAAGGGACGCACGGATCAGGTAGACGGAAGGCGACTATAGCGCCCTGTCGGGCGGGCGGAAACATCGCCGGCCCATCCAGCAAACGGGATCAGCGCGGGTGAATGTGCCGGTAGGTACGCAGGCGGCGGGTCTTCTCCACCATCCGCCACAGGGAACGGCTGTTGTTGTAGCGCGAGACATGCTGCAGCGGGACCCACAGGATGTCGTGCGACTCGTGGCTGCCGGGCACCGGCAGGCGGTCATCGATCTCCAGCAGGAAGCGCACGTCGATGTGCTCGTGCATCGGGAAATGCGGGCTGGCGGGGATGGTGTGGATATCCAGGTCGAAGATGTCTTCCTCGACGAGCCGGATATGCTCGGGGGACAAGCCGGTTTCCTCGTGTGTCTCGCGCAGCGCCACCTGCAGGATATCCGCCTGACCATCGGCATGCCCGCCTGGCTGGAACCAGCGATGGTGCTTGCCGTGCAGCAGCAACAGGGCCTGCTCGCGATCCGGACTGACCACCCAGGCCGAGCCGGTCACGTGGGCCGGCGTCAGGTCGCAATTGAAGCAGTCCGGGTGGTCGTTGACGAAATCCAGCGCGCGGCGGACGAAGCCGGCCTCCTCGATGAAGGTCGTCTGGTGACGGGCGAGCAGGTCCAGCAGCTGCGCGCGATGCATCTCAGGTACCGGCGGGGTTGTGCAGCGCGTGGATCGCCGCGCGCGCCGCCTCGTCCACGTCGCCCTCGCGGCCGGCCAGGGTCAGACGCCCGAAGGCGCCCACCGCGCGCACATCGATCAGCGACACATTGGCCGCCTTCAACGCCTGATTCGCGGCATAGATGATGTAGCCGGCCGGCTCCGCCTCGAGGATGAACATGCTCTGATCCGGCAGGATCATGTTCCCGCGGCGGTTCTGGCGGTTGATCAGCACGGTGTGATCCGGGGTCATCCCGCGGATGGTCTCCTGCCACGGGATGCGGCAGGGCTGACGATCCTCCTGGCTGGCGCCCAGGCGCGAGAGCAGCACGCGACCGGCCTCCTGCACCTCGCTCTGGTCGCGGTGGTGGATCACCATGGAACCGAACTCGCGCTCCACGACCTGCTGCGCGAGGTGCACGTTGGTCGCCTTCAGCGCCACGTCGGTCAGACGGTGCACCGCCATCCCCGGCGAAACCTCCACCCACAGGCAGGAGTCCCCCGGTACGGGCAGAAAGCCCTGGGAGACCGTAGCCATGTATTCCGCCAGCTGCGGCTGGAGGGAATCCATGTAGACGTAGGTACGCAGCTGGATCATCGATTCGCTCTGGGCCGGGGCCTGGGCCCCATGGGTCCCGCGCGTCGCGGCCCGAACCCGCGCGGGGCGTCCGCGCACAGGTTACGCAAGCCGCCTGCTACCGCCGGCCTGCGTGAGTACACGGGAGAATTGAGGGGCGTATTGTGAACGCAGCGGGCCTCAAGCTCAATCTCCGGGCCGCATCGGAGCCCCTGCAACGCGCCGACACAACCCCCGTATGGCCTCGTATAATGCAACGCCAGCCCAGCCGCCACAGGGATTGTCATGCCGAAGCAGGACGCGGAACACCTCCTGGCCCGCGTGGAAGATGCCGACCTCGACCTGGCCGAGACCCTGCGCGAACTCGTCGACTGGCTGCGCCCGGAAGACCCCCGCAACGTGGCCCCGGTCATCAGCCGGATCGAACAACTGACCCTGGCGCTCGCGGGCCACCCGGGCCTGCAGGAACGGCTGCGCCAGCGACTGGAGGACGGGCTGGAGGACGCCCGGCACCTGACGCTGTACACCGGGATCGGCCTGTTCTCGCGCAAGGGGTTCTTTCGCGAGGCGGCGGAGCTGATCTACGAGCGCATCAACCCGCGCCCGATGGATCGCCAGGATCTGAAAGACGTGCTGTTTCACGTCTTCCACCAGACCGATGATGCCGACTGGGTCGCGGCCCTTCCGGACGATGCCTGGTGGCGCCTGCTGGAGGCACTGGGCTGCCTGTCCGGCGAACACCCCGGGGTCCTGCATCGGGCCCGCGAGGAGATCCTCTACGCCCTGGAGATGCTGTCCATCTGGGTGGCGGCCGAGGAACTGGAACCGGAACTCCTGCGCCTGGACCCGTCGATCGCGGAGCGCAACTCGGCGTTTGTGGCCCAGGAGCGCGAGATCTCCGCCTACGTGCGCGACTATCGCGCCGCGCTGGAGGACCCCAACCGCGAACGCATGGACGACCGCCACGCCCGCGTGCTGCTGGAGCAGTGCGGCGAGCAGATCGCGCGCCTGCGCCAGCTGGCCATCACACACGGCAACAGCCTGTCCCTGACCCACCTGCTGGAACGCCTGGACCAGACCCTCCGGCGCATCCACAAGCTGCTCGACCTGCTGGAACCCGATGCGGAGCGCGATACCCGCGCCGCCTCGGTCGGCGTGTTCCGCGAACTCATCACCATCAGCGCCCGCCAGCACGGGGTGCGCGCGCTGTGGCAGGACAACATCAAGCTGGTCTCGCGCAGCATTACCCAGCATGTCAGCGACACCGGCGAGCACTACATCACCCAGTCGCGCGGCGAATACTTCCAGATGCTGCGCTCCGGGGCCGGCGCCGGGCTGATTATCGCGGTTATGGCGCTGATCAAGATCCAGATCGGGGCCCTGGATCTGTCCCAGGCGGCCTACACACTGTGGACCAGCCTGAACTACGGGCTCGGTTTCGTGCTCATCCACATCCTGCACTTCACCGTCGCCACCAAGCAGCCGGCGATGACCGCTGCGCGCCTGGCCGCCGCCATCGAGGAGAGCGAACGGGGGACGGCCGACCCGCGCAAGATGGCGGACCTCCTGATGCGGGTGGGACGCTCGCAGTTTGCCGCGGTGCTGGGCAACGTGGGCATCGCCTTGCCCACCGCGATCCTGATCGGGCTGTTTTCCGCCCGCCTGTTCGAGGCCCCGATCCTGTCCGGCCAGGAGGCCGACTACCTGATGGACGGCCTGCGCCCGGTTATGGGGCTGGCGCTGTTCTTCGCCGCGATCGCCGGGGTCTGGCTGTTCGTCTCCGGCCTGATCGCCGGCTTCTTCGACAACCGCTGCGCCTATCTCGACCTGCCCGGTCGGCTGCGGGAGCACCCATGGCTGCGCCGCCTGCTGCCCACCGGCGCCCGCCACCGCCTGGCTGACTGGATCGGCTACAACTACGGGGCCCTGATCGGGAACTTCCTGTTCGGTGTCCTGCTCGGGGTCACCGGATATGTCGGCTACCTGCTGAGCCTGCCGCTGGATATCCAGCACGTGGCCTTCGCCTCGGCCAATCTCGGCTATATCACCGCCAGCGAGACACCCGGGCTGGGGATGTTCACGCTGTTCCTGGTCTTCGTTTTGCTGATCGGGGCCGTCAACCTGTGGGTCAGTTTCGGCCTCGCGCTGTACGTCGCGCTGCGCGCCCGGGGCGTGCGCATGGGGGCCTTCGGCCGCGTGTTCCGCGCCTACGGCCATCATCTGCGCGAACGCCCGCGGGAATTCCTGTTCCCCCCGCGTGCCGTTGCCGCCGCCGACGACAACGACAACGACAAACGCGATGCTCGGTAGCTACACCCGGGGTCTCCTGCTGCCGCTGGCCATCCTGTGGCTGGCCGGCTGTGCCGGAGCGGTGCCCAACCCGTCCGGTGGCGAGTCCCGCGTGCCGATCCTCGCCCCGGAGGTCATCCACACCGCGGACGGTGATCGACTGCCGCTGCATCGCTGGGGTCCGGAGACCCCGGAGCAGGTGGTGCTGGCCCTGCACGGGTTCAACGACCACGGCGGCAGCATGCAGGCCCTGGGCGAGGCCCTCGCCGAGCATGCCATCGCGGTCTACGCCTATGACCAGCGCGGCTTCGGCGGCACGCGCAATGCCGGCTACTGGTCCGGTCATCGGATCATGGCCGAGGACGCCCGCACCGCGCTGCGCCTGCTGCAGGCGCGATATGCCGACCGCACGCCCTATCTGGTCGGCAAGAGCATGGGCGGCGCGGTCGCCCTGCTGGCCGCGGCGGAGGCACCCGACGCCGGGGACGGGACGCCCCTCGTGGCCGGCACGGTGCTGATCGCCCCGGCCGTCTGGAGCCGGGGCGACATGCCCTGGTATCAACGCTTCGGCCTGTGGCTGGGAGCGCGCCTGGCCCCCGGCTGGCGCCTGGACGGCGAGATGGCGGCGGAACTGGATATCCACCCGACGGACGACCCCGCCGTGCTGCAACAGATGCGCGACGACCCGCTCGTGCTGCGCGACGCGCGCATCGATGCCCTCGACGGCCTGACCACCCTGATGACCCACGCGCTGGAGACCGGTCCCGACCTGCCCGCGCCCAGCCTGACCCTCTACGGCGCGCGCGACGATCTGGTGCCACCGCGCCCCCTGGCGCGCCTGCTGGAGGGGCTTTCCGCGCAGGAGTCCGGTGCCCACCGCGCCGTGCTCTACCCCGAGGGCTACCACATGCTGACCCGCTACACCCGCGCCGGAACCACCTTCGCCGACATCGCCGCGTGGCTGCAGGACCCGCAAGCCCCCCTCCCCTCCGGCCACGAACGCAGCCTCGATGCGCTAACGCAATACCTTCGGGATCTAGACTGACTGGCCCCGCCGGCGCATCAAAGCTACGCTCGATGCAGCAACCTCTGGAGAACGCCCCATGAGCCACTCGACCTCCAACCGTCTTGACGACCTGGTGGCCCGCAGTCGGCGCGACCAGGCGGAGCGCGAACGCGGCTATCGCGAGCAGGCCCTGAAGATGTATCCGTGGGTTTGCGGGCGCTGCGGGCGGGAGTTCACCCGCGCCAATCTGCGCGAGCTGACAGTACACCACCGCGACCACAACCACGACAACAACCCCCCGGACGGCAGCAACTGGGAACTGCTGTGCCTGTACTGCCACGACAACGAGCACCAGCGCTATACCGATGCCACCCCCGGAAGCGGCAAGACGGGCGGCACCACGGCCACGCACAACCCGTTCGCCGGGCTGGCCGGCATGCTCAAGGGGGACAACGATCCACAGGATGACGATTCGGGGGCGTAAACCCCCGCGACCGCTTCACAGCCCGCGCCACCAGAACTGCAATGGCTTGTGGGTTCCCTGCGTCTCGCCAATATCCGGCCAGGGAAACTGGCAGACCAGGCCCTCGGCCCGGGTGTAGCCGCGCCTCCTCCAGAAACCGTCCAGCGGCCGATAGTCCGCCGGGCGCCGCGGGTGATCCTGCGGGCGCACCACCGCACAGAAGGTGGCATGCGCAAACCCCAACCGGCGGGCCGCCGCCTCGCGCGCGGCGAAAAACCGGTGCCCGGCTCCCTGACCACGAAACTCCGGCTCCAGCACTGACTCCGCGAGGTAGTAGTACGCCGCCGGGTCCAGCCCCTGCTCGCGAAACGGGGCCTGGAATTCCGCCTCGGCCGCGGCCAGAGGCAACGCGGTGGAAGCGCCCACCACACGGCCATCTTCCAGCGCCAGCACCAGCGTGCTGTCCGGGCAGTCCGCGTAGTCCTGCAGGTACCGCGCCTCGTACTCCGCACTGCCGTCGTAGAGGTACGGCCACTCGCGGAACACCGCGATACGCAGGCGTGCCACGGCGTCCAGATAGGGCGTTATACCCGCCCCGCCCACGGTCCTGAATTCCATTCGTTTCGGCCTCCTGCGCTCGCGCTCAGACCGCTCCCGGGGTGTCGGCCGGGGCCGGCTGCCCCACACCGCGCAGCAAACGGCCGAGGATATCGGTCCCGCTCAGGATGCGGCGCTGATCATCGGTCCACAGCAGGATGACATCGTCGCCGACCACGGTGTCGCCACTGCTGGCCGGGCGCACCTTGAAATGCGGCACCAGCCCGCCCAGACGTCGGCCCCCATCACGCACCACCAGAGGATGATGGCAGTGATGCTGGGGATCAAAGCGTTCCGGTGCAAACAGGGCCTCGCGGGTAAACTCCGGGACCCGGATCACCGTGCGCGGCTCGCCTTCGGGGTCGGTAATCACTATCCATCCCCGCCCCGGCCGATTGAGCCGAACCAGGAACGGATCATCGGTCCGCGGCGCGATCGCGGGGAAGACCGGGCGCCCGTCCGCGAATTCCATGGCGACCACGCTGTCCGGATCCAGCGCCTGCCCCTCGTGCTGCACCAGGATGTCGTCCAGCTCCAGGAAATTGCGGGCACCGCGGCCCTCGACCCGCGTGATCTCGCTGCCGTGCGCCTGCATATGCAGATCGATCAGATAGTGCAGATCGCGCTCCGGAAAGAACCGGATCTCCTCGCCGCCGAGCCAGCGATCCAGCACCCAGGCCGTGGGGCGCGCCACCGGATACATCAGGAACTGGTAGAACCGCAGCAGCGGATAGAGCGCCCCGGCCACCTTCAGCGCGTGCCGGGAGAAATAGGACTGCGGCAGGATCTCGGCAAAGATCGTGATCACGACCGTGGAGAACAGGAACGCCGCCACGCCCCCCATCACCGAGCCCGACAGCAGCGCCAGGAGCACGTTGACGGCGACATTGCCCCAGAGGATGGTCACCAGTGCAAAGTTCGCATCGCCGCGCAGGGCCAGCAGGCGTTCCGCGCGCGGATCCCCCTTCTGCGCCTGGACCTCCAGTTCCAGCTTGCTGCGCGAGAACAGCCCGAGATTGAGCCCGGACAGGATAGCCGATTGAGAGAGGCAGACGAGGATACCCAGCCAGGTCAGGAGGCTCATGGGGTCTTTACCTTGGCTCGCGCATACATGGCATCAGGGTACCGCGCCGTACGCCGTGCGCGCCCGCACGGAACAGGCCCTGCGCTTTGCGATACCACCCCAAGCCGCTGCAGAGCATCTACACTCGAAGACGGGGCCGGTGCCTGCCGGGCCGGCCCCGCAGCGGTCCCGTCGCCCCGTCCAACGGGTACCCGGGGCCACCGTCTACGCCACAGGAGGATCTGCATGGACACTGTCTGGATCGTTGTCGCCGATGCCGCGCGCGCCCGCATCTTTGCCTGCGAGGGCCGCGCCTGTCAGGGGATGCACGAGAGCGAGACGCTCTCGCACAGCGAGTCCCGCGCCCACAACCAGGATCTCGTCTCGGATCGCCCCGGGCGCAGCTGGAGCAGTGCCAGCGGGGATGCGCGGCACGCCATGCAGGAGAGTACCGATCCCGCCGCCAACGAACGCAACCGTTTTGCCCGCCAAGTCGCCGAGCGGCTCAAGGCCGCCTATCACGAGGGCACCTTCAAGCGACTCGTGATCGTCGCCGCGCCGACTTTCTTGGGCGCCCTGCGCGAGGTACTGGACCCGACCGTCGCCCAGAGCGTTACCGCCGAGGTGGCCAAGAACGTGACCAAGTCCACCGACGCCGCCAGCCTGCGCAAGCACCTGCCGGATTTCCTCTACTGACCGACCCGCCCCGGCCCCGACCCGGGGCCGGCCTTCACCACGCGCGCCACACCCAAGCGACGGGCGCGCGATTGTGTGCATGGATCCGAGTTTTCCTGGCTCAGTGCATCAGGTCATCGGGCTGCAGCGTTCCGAGCAGACGCGGCCCGTCAGTATGCGGCTCGAACACGGCCATCTCGGCCTCGTCGATCTCCACCTCCGCGGCGTGGCGCAGGTTCAGGTCATGGCCCACGATCACAATGTTCTTCCCCGGGGCTTCGGGCGGCGTGTTCAGGTGCCGCCGCAGCCCTTCGATCAGCTCCTCGCGGCGCGCAGCATCCTGAATAATCGGCAGATTGTAGAGTTCGGTCCGGATCTCGTACTCGCCGAACCCGTAGTGCGCGGTCTCCCAGTTACGGCAGAACTCGCTGGTCAGCACCTGCTCGACCGGTATGGCGTGCCGCTCGAAGCCCTTGCCCACCTGCCGCGCCTGTTCCCGCCCGCGGGTGCTCAGGTTGCGCTGCCCTTCGCAGTCCGTCATGTCGGAGAGGTCATAGTCGTCGTGCGACCGATCCGTGGCCGCATGCCGCCAGTAGATCACCAGCCCGCCCGCCTGCAGGCGCTCGATCAGGGCCTTCGGTGCCAGCGGCTCGGCGCCGGCCGGGGCCACCATCGCCAGCATCAGGGCCAGTACTCCACCCACCATCCCGTTCCTCACCACATCACCCCCGATCTTTCCGCCCTCCCCTTTGCGTAGACGCTCCGGCGTCATTCTGCCCGGCCACGCGACCCCGGCCCGCCAGGGCGGGCCGGGGTCGCTTAGTCGAAATCCTCCGGGGTCAGTATGCCGAGCACGCGGGGCGCATCCCCGCCCGGCTCGAACACCGCGATCTCGCCTTCGTCGATGCGCACCCGCGCCGCGCGCTGGAGGTTGATGTTGTGCCCCACGATCACCACGTTGCTGTCGCCATCCTCCGGCGGCGTCACGAGATAGTCCCGCAGGGCCGTCACCAGCGCCTGCTGTCGCTGACGGTCGCGCACCGGCGGCACGTTGAACAGGTCGTCCCGAACCTCCCAGGAGCCCTCGCCGAAGGCGATCCGGGCGCTGTCGATATTGCGGCAGAACGCCGAGCTCAAAATGCGCTCGACCGGGATCGCGTGACGTTCGAAGCCGGCGCCGACCCGGCGCGCCTGCTCGCGTCCGCGGTCGTCCAGATTGCGCTGCAGTTCGCAGCGGCTCATGTCGGTCAGGTCCTGATCGCGGCGGCTGTGATCGGTCGCGGCGTGGCGCCAGTAGATCACCAGCCCGCCCGCCTGCATGCGCTCGATCAGGGCATCGGGCTCGAGCGCATCGGCACTCGCCAACGTGGGCAGGAACAGCATGGTCAGCAACAGCCACAGGCCGGAACGAAACATCGGCATCTCCTCGCAAGAACACGCATTCAGTAGGCCTGCAGACCACGCGGCGGGGGCACCGGTTCGGTGCATCCGCCGACGGCACTCAACGCGACACTGCGTTGACGCCCCCCGACCCCAGCCCTAGTATGCCGTCACTGCCTTGCCCGGAAACCCGCGCCCCCATGACCTACTGTGTCGCCATCGACCTGGACGACGGCCTCGTCTTCGCCTCCGACTCCCGCACCAATGCGGGCGTGGACCAGGTGAGCACCTACAGCAAGATGCACACCTTCGAGATCGAGGGGCAGCGGGTATTCGTGGTCCTCGCGGCCGGCAACCTGGCCACCACGCAGTCGGTGGTGCAGCAGCTCAAGCGCGACATGGAGGAAGGCGCCGAGGAAAGCCTGGCGACGGTGGAGCGCATGTCGGATGCCGCCGAATACCTCGGCCGGCTCAACCGCGAAGAGGCGGAGAAGCATTCCGAGGCCCTGTCCCGCTCCGGTATCAAGGCCGAGGCCACCCTGATCATCGGCGGCCAGATCGGCGACGATGCCCCGGCGATCTTCATGGTCTACCCGCAGGGCAATTACATCACCACCTCGCAGCAGACGCGCTTTTTGCAGATCGGCGAGAGCAAGTACGGCAAGCCGATCCTGGACCGCATCATCGAACCGGCCACCCCGCTGGGGGATGCCGCGCGCTGCGCGCTGGTCTCCATCGACTCGACCATTCGTTCGAACCTGACTGTGGGGCCCCCGATCGAGGTGATGGTCTACGAGCGCGGCACCCTGACCTTCGACCATTACCTGTGCCTGGAGACCGACGACGCCTACCTGCGCTCGCTCACCCAGGCCTGGGACACCAACATCAAGAAGGCCTTCACCGACCTGCCGCGCTTCGACTGGGAGTCCGCCCACGCGCGCAAGCAGCGCGGGACCCGCGTCAGCCGCGGCTCCGGCAAGGCCGCAACGCCCGCTTCGAGCAAAGCGAAAAAGTCCCGCCGCTGAACGGATCGCAGCTTCACCCGCGATCCATCGACTACCTCCCTATGCCGCCTGCGTCTGGGTTTGCGCCGGCGCGATCCGGAACCAGGTCTCCACGTTCGCACCGTGGATGTCCCCGATATCCCGCTGCAGCACATCCATGAAGGCATGCAGGCCGTCTTCCGCGATCAGCTCCTCCACATGCGCACTGGAGGCGTGGCGGCGCGCCTGGATCACCAGGCGCAGCGGCAGTTCGTTGCGCGGCAGCTTCTCCAGCGCATCCTGCACCTGAGTCAGGGCGTGGGTCACCGAACGCGGGAAGGCGGTGTCCTGCAGCAGGAACCGCACCACGTCCACACCGTTGATCCGCCGCTTCACATGCTGGCGGTACATCTGAAAGCCACTCCCCGAACGCAGGATGCTGGTCCATAGCAGCCCCTCGTAGGGCTCGGGATCCTCGCCGTCCTTTTTCAGGAGTTTGAGGGCGCCCACGTCGACATGCCGGGTGGACATGTCGGCGCGCTCCAGATTGCGCCCCAGGCGGATGAAGTCATAGGCCGCATCATGACTCATGGTGCCGGCCAGCAGCCCTGTCAGGGTCTGGCAGCGCTGAACCACCTCGGAGAGAAACTCGAACCGGCCGCGCTTGCCGATGCCCTGATCGATATGGTCACGGGCGAACAGGTACAGCTCGTTCATCACCTCCCAGGCCTCGGAGGGAACCAGGTCGCGGGTGGTACGCACATTCTCGCGCGCCGCCCGCAGGGAGTTGAGCACCGAACTCGGGTTGTCGGCATCCGCCAGCAGGAATTTCACGCAATTGCGTTCATCGTCCCGCTGATAGTGGTTATCGAACAGGTCCTCGTTGCCGGTGACCTCTACCAGGCCCTTCCACGACACCTGCACCGATTTCGGCATGTCCAGCGCCAGCAGATTGAAGGCCGTGACCATGCGTGCCGTATTCTCGGCGCGCTCGACATAGCGCGCCATCCAGTAAACGCGTTCGGCGACTCTCGAGAGCATCTCAGTTCTCCTCGTCCACGATCCAGGTGTCCTTGCTGCCCCCGCCCTGCGAGGAGTTCACCACCAGCGAGCCCTTGCGCATGGCCACGCGCGTCAGCCCGCCGGCGGTCACGTCGGTGCGCACCCCCTGGAGGATGAACGGGCGCAGGTCCAAATGGCGCGGCTCGATCTCGTCGCCGCACAGCGTCGGGGCGACGGAAAGATCCAGCGTCGGCTGGGCGATATAGTTGCGCGGGTCCTTCTTGATCAGCTGGGCAAACTCGGCCCGCTGCTTCTTGGTCGCGTGCGGGCCCACCAGCATGCCGTAGCCGCCGGACTCGTTGGCCGGCTTCACCACCAGTTCGTCGAGGTGGTCCAGCACATAGGCGCGGTCCTTCTCGTTCACGCAGAGATAGGTCGGCACATTGGGGATGATCGGCTCCTGGTCCAGGTAGTAGCGGATGATGTCCGGCACATAGGCATACATCACCTTGTCGTCGGCCACGCCGGCACCGGGGGCGTTGGCCAGGCCCACGTTCCCCTTGCGCCAGGCGCGCATCAGGCCGGGCACGCCCAGCATCGAATCGGGGTTGAACACCTCCGGGTCGAGGAACTCGTCATCGATGCGCCGGTAGATCACGTCCACGCGCTCAAGACCGTCGATGGTGCGCATGTAGACGCAGTCGTCGTCCCCGACGACCAGGTCCGCGCCCTCCACGAGCTCGGCGCCCATGCGCTGGGCCAGGAAGGAGTGCTCGAAGTACGCGGAATTGTAGATGCCGGGCGTCAGCACCGCGATCTCGGGATAGTCCTGCGGGCGCGGCGAGATCGACGCCAGCATGTCGAACAGCTGAGTCGGGTATTCGTCCACCGGCAGGATGCTGGAGCTCTCGAACATCTCCGGGAACACGCGCTTGGTGACCTGGCGGTTCTCCAGCATGTAGGAGACCCCGGAGGGTACGCGCAGGTTGTCCTCCAGCACGTAGAACTGCCCCGATCCGTCGCGCACCAGGTCGGTACCGCAGATATGCGCCCAGACGCCCTGCGGCGGCTTGATGCCGATGCACTGCTCGCGGAAATTCTTCGACTGGTTCAGAACGTAGCGCGGGATCACCTTGTCCTGAAAAATGCGCTGCTCGTTGTAGATGTCGTCGATAAAGAGATTCAGCGCGTTCAGGCGCTGCTCCAGCCCGGCGGACACCTGGTCCCACTCCTTGCGCGCGATCACCCGGGGGATGATGTCGAACGGCCAGGCGCGGTCGATATTCTCGCCCTCGGTATACACCGTAAAGCTGATCCCCATCTCGAGGATCGCGCTGTCCGCGGCCTGCTTGCGGCTGTGGATCTCGCCCTCGTCCAGCGAGGCCAGGTATTCCGCCAGCGCCTTGCCCGGCCCGCGCGGCTTGCCGGGCTTATTGATCAGTTCGTCATAGAACGGGGCGGGGTCATAGCGCTTCCAGTCGATGGCCATTCGTCGGATCCTCTGACGCGGTGGGCGGGTTCCTCTACAGTAACGCCTTTTCCGACCACTGGCGCGACGGCCAGGGCCACTCAGACGTCTCTCTGAGGCTTTCGTCCGCTACAGCCCGACCGAGGTTCCCATGCCCGACGCACTCGAACACCGCCTGATCGCGCTCTTCCAGCACCCGAAGATCCAGGGCTGCAACTGGCAGCCGCGGCTGTTCTGGCACGCCGCCGCGGACGGGTCACCGTTTGGGCGCCTGCGGGTGGACGGGGGCGAACTGGAGGTCTTCCTGGCCACGATCGTCGGCGAGGCTTCCACCGAGCAGGCGCGCCTGGACCGCGAACAGGACGGGAGAGGACGCTTCATCGCGGCCAATGCGCGCCGCCACGAGCTGCCGCTCTTCACACGCATCTGACACACCCCGGAATCATCACGCGCCCCGTCATCGCGAGGAGCGTAGCGACGTGGCGATCTCCCGGGGCGGCCCCTGCGGGGCATTCCAAGGCAGTGCTTGTAGCGGAGCCCGGCGAGCGGCACCGCTCAGGCAGGCTTGCGGAATTCGACCTGTTTCCAGTAGCCGAACAGGCTGGCCGGGGCGACCATGCAGGGTTCCTGCCCGGTGACGCGGACAAAGTCCTCGAACTCCATATCGGGGCGAAATCCGACGGCCTTGGACAGCGGGCGCAGGCAGCGCTCGAAGCCGCGCAACAGCCATTGCTGCGAGGCGAAGTGATTCACCACCAGCAGGCGACCGCCGGGGCGACAGACCCGCCACATCTCGGCGAACAGGGCGTCGGGGTTCGGCACCACCGTGGCCACGTACATCGCCACCACCGCATCGAAGCTGTTGTCGGCAAAGCCGAGTTGCTCCGCGTCCATTTCGCAAAGCCCGGATACGGCCGGGAGTCCCCCGTTCAGGCGGCCCCGTGCGACCTCCAGCATCTCCCGGGAGACATCGATCCCGACGACCTCGCAGTCGTCCGGGTAGTCCGGCAGCGAGATGCCCGTACCCACCCCGACCTCGAGGATGCGCTTGCCGGAGAGCGGTGCCAGGGTTTCCTGCGCACTTGCGCGCCCGGTCGCGAACACCCGCCCGAACGTCGCGTCGTAATGACGGGCGTAGCGCCGGTAGCTCTTGCGAATGCTGACGAGATCCATGCCGAAGCGTCCCGAATCTGAATGGCCGGGCACCGCAACCCGGTGCCCGTGAACGAAACGAGCCCGATCAGGACTCGGGTTCGACTGCCTTCATGCTCAGACGAATGCGCCCCTGCTTGTCCACTTCGAGTACGCGAACCGTCACGGAATCCCCCTCGGCGAGGAAATCGCCCACGTTCTCGACTCGCTCGTCGGAGATCTGCGAGATGTGCACCAGGCCGTCGCGGCCCGGCAGGATGGAGACGAACGCGCCGAAATCCATGATCTTGGCGACCTTGCCGGTGTACTGCCGGCCCACCTCGATATCCGCGGTCAGCTCCTCGATGCGGCGCTTGGCCTCGAGACCCGCCGCCTGGTCGGTGGAGGCAACCTTGACCGTCCCGTCGTCCTGGATGTCGATGCTCGCGCCGGTCTCCTCGGTCAGGGCCCGGATGGTGGCCCCGCCCTTGCCGATCACATCGCGGATTTTGTCCGGGTTGATCTTCATGGTGATGAAGCGCGGCGCGTGGGAGGACATCTCGTCGCGATGACGCGGCAGCACCTCGTTCATGCAGCCGAGGATGTGCATGCGGCCCTCGCGCGCCTGCGCCAGCGCCTGCTCCATGATCTCGCGGGTAATGCCGTCGATCTTGATATCCATCTGCAGGGCGGTGACGCCGTCCGACGTCCCGGCGACCTTGAAGTCCATGTCGCCCAGGTGGTCCTCGTCTCCGAGGATGTCGGACAGCACCGCAAAGCGGTCCCCTTCCTTGATGAGGCCCATCGCGATCCCCGCGACCGGCGCCTTCAGCGGCACCCCGGCATCCATCAACGCGAGCGACGTACCGCACACCGAGGCCATGGAGCTGGAGCCGTTGGATTCGGTGATCTCGGAGACCACGCGGACCACGTACGGGAAGTCCTCGTCGTTCGGCATGGCCGCGGCGACGCCGCGCTTGGCCAGACGCCCGTGCCCGATCTCGCGGCGCTTGGGCGAGCCCACGAATCCGGTCTCGCCGGTGCAGTAGGGCGGGAAGTTGTAGTGCAGCATGAAGCGGTCGCGGCGCTCGCCCTCGATCGCGTCGATCACCTGGGCGTCACGGTCGGTCCCCAGCGTCGCGACTACCATGGCCTGGGTCTCGCCGCGCGTGAACACCGCGGAGCCGTGGGCACGTGGCAGCACGCCGGTGTCGATGCGGATCGGGCGGACCGTCTTGTTGTCGCGGCCGTCGATGCGCGGATTGCCGTCGAGGATGCGATCGCGCACCAGACGGTACTCGAGATCGTGGAAGGCGGTCTTGATGGCATCCGCCGATGGGCCGGACTCGGCGTCGCTGGCGAGGGCCTCGACGGCCTGGGTACGCAGCTCGCCGATGCGCTGGGTACGCGCCTGTTTCTCGGCAATCTGGTAGGCCTCGACCAGGGCATCGCCCACTACGGCCTTCACCTGATCCTCCAGCGAATCGCTGGTGGCCGGGGCCTCCCACTCCCAGGCCGGCTTGCCGGCCTCGGCCGCCAGCTCGCGGATCGCCTGGATCGCGGCCTGCATCTGCTCGTGGCCGAACATGACCGCCCCCAGCATCGCCTCTTCGGAGAGTTGGTTGGCCTCGGATTCAACCATCAGCACGGCATTCTCGGTGCCGGCCACGACCAGATCGAGGTCGGACTCCTCCAGCGCGCTGTAGGTCGGGTTCAGCAGGTACTCGCCGGCGCGGTAGCCAACCCGCGCGGCCCCGATCGGACCCGCGAACGGGACCCCGGACAGCGCCAGCGCCGCGGACGTGCCGAGCATCGCGGGGATGTCGGGATCCACCTCGGGGTTGATCGACATCACCGTCGCGACCACCTGGGTCTCGTTCTTGAAGCCTTCCGGGAACAGCGGGCGGATCGGGCGATCGATCAGGCGCGAGGTCAGGGTCTCCTTCTCGCTCGGACGCCCTTCGCGCTTGAAGAACCCGCCGGGGATCTTGCCCGCGGCGTAGGTGCGTTCCTGGTAGTTCACGGTCAGGGGAAAGAAGTCGCGTCCCGCATCGGCCTCCTTGCGGGCGACCACGGTGACCAGGACCACGGTCTCGGCCATGTTGACGAGGACGGCGCCACTGGCCTGGCGAGCGATGTCACCGGTTTCGAAGGTGACCGTATGGTTTCCGTACTGGAACGACTTCTTGTATGCCACGTTATTTCCCGTTTCCCGTGTTCATCCAACGTTGATGCCTGAATTCTGGCCTTCGCGGGCCATTGCGCGGCCCCGAAAGCGAACAGGCCCGCACCAGTGGCGCGGGCCTGTCGTGCCGGCCTTAGCGGCGCAGCCCAAGCTCCTGAACCAGGGCCTGATAGCGGTCCTGGTCGTGGCGCTTGAGGTAGGTCAGCAGCTTGCGACGCTGGCTGACCATCTTCAGCAGGCCGCGGCGCGAGTGATGATCCTGCTTGTGCTTGTCGAAGTGCCCCATCAGATGCTGGATGCGGGCCGTCAGCAGCGCGACCTGGACCTCCGGCGAACCGGTGTCGTTGGCATCGCGCTTGTGCTTCTCGACGATGGCCGATTTTTCTTCGGTAGTGAGCGACATGAAAACCTGACTCCTGAGATTACTTGACCGTTAATCGACCAGTGGCGCTGGCGATAGGCGCGCAATGGTACCACGGCCCACGCCGGCATGAACAGAATACAACCACCCGCTTGCCGGGCCGCCGTCAGGCCGCGGGAACGAACAGCCGCCGCGCCCGCACCTGCCCCGCGTCGTCGCGCACCCCCACCGCCAGGAAGGCCCCTGCGGCATCGAACACCCGGACCAGGGCCCAGCCGGTTTCGGCCTCGCGCGGGGCATCGGACGCGCCCGGGGCGTCGGCGATCACCGCCGTCGCCGCCGCGGGATTGCCATGGCGCATGGCGGCACTGGCGGCTGCATCCAGGGTCACCGCCGGCCAGTGCGCGAGCGCCGCCTCGGCGGGTTGCAGCAGGGCTTCGATGGCCGCGGCCCCGCCGGCCTCGAACGCGGCCTCGACCGTCTCCAGCGACACCATGGACTCGGCATCGAAATGGCCATGCCCGACCCGGTGCAGGGTATCCACCGCCGCACCGCACCCCAGCGCATGCCCGATATCGGCGACCAGCGACCGGATGTACGTGCCCTTGGAGCAGTGCACCTCCAGGCGCAGCCGGTCCGGGGCGGTCTGCTCGATACGCAGGGAATGTATACGGACCGGGCGCGGCGGCCGCTCGACCTCCACCCCGCGCCGCGCCAGCTCGTACAGCCGCTGGCCCTGGTGCTTGAGCGCCGAGACCATCGGCGGGACCTGGGCCTGATCGCCGCTGAAACGCTGCTCCAGCTCGCGCAGGGTGGTCGATGCAATCGCCGGCACCCGGGACTCGCGGATCACCTCGCCATCGAGGTCGGCGCTGTCGGTCTCCACTCCCAGCTGTGCCTCGGCGATGTAGCGCTTGTCCGCATCCAGCAGCCAGCCGGAGACCTTGGTCGCCTGACCGAAGCACAACGGCAGAAGGCCGGTCGCCCGCGGGTCCAGTGCCCCGGTGTGACCGGCCTTCTTCGCCTGCAGTAGATACTTGACGCGACCCAGCGCCTGGTTGGAACTGCGCCCCCGAGGCTTGTCCAGCAACAGGATGCCGTCGACCTCGCGCCGCTTGCCCGCCATGGATGGATCGCCCGACCGGAAACGCCGGGGCTCAGGCCCCGCGTTCCGGCCCTTCGCCCGGGTCACGGGCGTCCTCGGCATCCCCCTGTGAGGACTCGCCGCTACCGTCCCCGGCATCGGGATCGTCCGCGTGGTGCGCACGATCCTCGGCCAGTGCCTGGTCGATCAGCGACGACAGGTGCGCCCCGCGCTCCGGGGTGTCGTCGTAGGTGAAGCGCAGTTGCGGCACCGAGCGCAGGCGCATGCGCTGCCCCAGAGCCCGGCGCAGGAACCCGGCGGCATTGTTCAGCCCCTGCTGCGCCTCCGCGCCCTTCTCGGCTCCGCCCAGCTGGGTGAAATACACCCGGGCATGAGCCAGGTCGCGGGATACCTCTACCCCCGCCAGGGTGATCATGCCAACGCGCGGATCCTTGACCTCCATGCGGATGAGCTCGGCCAGCTCGCGCTGAATCTGCTCGCCGACCCGGTCCGAGCGATGAAAGTCGCGGTTTCCGGGCATCAGAGGGTCCGTGCCACCTCGACGCGCTGGAAGACCTCGATCTGGTCGCCCGCCTTCACGTCGTTGTAGTTCTTCACCGCGATCCCGCACTCGGTGCCGGCCTTGACCTCGTTCACGTCGTCCTTGAAGCGACGCAGGCTTTCCAGCTCGCCCTCGTAGACCACCACGTTATCGCGCAGCACGCGGATCGGGTTGCCACGCTTGACCGAGCCCTCGACCACGAGACAGCCAGCGACCTGGCCGAAGCCGGAGGCCTTGAACACATCGCGGACCTCGGCCAGACCGATCACCTCTTCGCGGATCTCGGCCGACAGCAGGCCGGACAGCGCCTGCTTCACGTCGTCGATCGCCTCGTAGATCACCGAGTAGTAGCGCACGTCGATGTCGTTCTCCGCGGCCAGGCGCTTGGCGCCCGCATCGGCACGCACGTTGAACGCAATCACGATCGCCTCGGAGGCCATCGCCAGGTTCAGGTCGGACTCGGAGATCCCGCCAACCCCGGCGGAGACCACCTTCACGCGCACCTCGTCGGTGGACAGCTTGACCAGCGATTCGCGCAGCGCCTCGGCCGAGCCCTGCACATCCGCCTTGATCAGGATGTTCACGGTGGCGATCTCGCCTTCCTGCATCTGGTTGAAGATGTTCTCCAGCTTGGCCGCCTGCTGCGCGGCCAGCTTGCGCTCGCGCTGCTTGGTGTCGCGATGTTCAGCCACCTCACGGGCAGTCTTGTCGTCCGCGACCACCAGGACCTCGTCACCCGCCTCCGGCACACCGGACAGGCCGAGGACCTCCACGGGCATGGACGGACCGACTTCCTTCACCGCCGTGCCGGTATCGTCGAACATCGCCCGCACACGGCCGTACTCCTTGCCCGAGAGCAGGATGTCGCCGTGCTTGAGCTTGCCGGACTGGACCAGGATGGTGGCCACCGGGCCTCGGCCCTTCTCCAGGCGCGATTCGATGACCACGCCACGCGCCGGGCCCTCGTCCGGGGCCTTCAGTTCCATCACCTCGGCCTGCAGGCCCAGGGCCTCCAGCAGTTCGTCGATCCCCTGTCCGGTATGGGCAGAGACTTGGATGAACTGGGTATCGCCGCCCCAGGCCTCCGGGATTACCTCGTGCTGGGCCAGCTCGTTCATGACCCGCTCCGGTTCGGCCTCCGGCTTGTCGACCTTGTTGACCGCGACCACAACGGGCACACCCGCCGCCTTCGCATGCTGGATAGCCTCTATGGTCTGCGGCATCACGCCGTCATCCGCGGCCACCACCAGGATCACGATATCCGTGGACTGCGCGCCCCGGGCCCGCATCGCGGTAAACGCGGCATGGCCGGGCGTATCCAGGAAGGTCACGCCGTCGTGGTTGTTCTTCACATGGTAGGCGCCGATGTGCTGGGTAATACCGCCGGCTTCGCCGGAGGCGACCTTCTCCTTGCGGATGTAGTCCAGCAGCGAGGTCTTGCCGTGGTCCACGTGACCCATCACGGTGACCACCGGCGGGCGCGGCTTGGCCTCGGCGGTCTGCTCCAGACCGGTATCGATCTCGTCCTCGACCGAGGTCTCCTTGGCCGCGATGGGGTTGTGCCCCATCTCCTCGACCACCAGCATCGCGGTGTCCTGGTCGATGGACTGGTTGATGGTGGCCATCACACCCATGCCCATCAGCGCCTTGATCAGCTGCGGCGCCTTGATCGCCATCGCCTGCGCCAGGTCCGCCACGGTAATGGTCTCCGGCACCTCGACATCCCGCACCACCGGCGCGGTCGGCTTGGCAAAGCCATGCTTGCTGGTCACCGCCTGGGCGGCCGCGGACTGGGCCTTGCGGCTCTCGCCCTTCTTGCGGCGCCCGCGACGATCGCCGGCCACATGCAGCTCCTTGCGATCGTCCTTGCGGCCGCCCTTGCGGGCACCCTTGCTGGACTTCGCATCGCCTTCCGGCGCCGCGGGCGCGGCCGCCCTGGCCGCGGCCTCGCGTTCCAGACGGGCCTGTTCTTCCTTCTCGCGCTTGGCCTCCTGGGCCTCCAGTTCCTTCTGCCGGCGCTTCTGGCGTTCCTCGCGTTCAGCCGCCTCCTGCTTGCGTGCCTCGGCCGCTTTGCGCTGGGCCTCGCGCTCGGCCTCGACCTGCAGGGCCAGCTGCTCGGTGCGGCTCAGCGGACGTTTCGGCTTGGCCGGCTCCGGCTCCGGTTCCGGCGCGGCCTCCTCGGCGGGCGCCTCCTCTACGGGTTCGGGCTCCGGCTCGGCGGGCGCCTCGGCCTCCTCGACCGGGAGCTCCTCGGCCGCCGGGGTCTCCTCGACCGGCGACTCGGCGACCGGCTCCTCCACCGGGGCCGCGGCGCGGGTCTCTTCGGGGGCCTCCGGCGCCGGGGCCTGTTCCTCGACCGCCGGGGCCTCTTCTACCGGCGCCTCGGGCTGCGCCTCGGCGGGCTTGCGCTTCAGCGTGCGCTTCTTGCGCACCTCGACGTTGACCGTCTTGGAGCGGCCCTGACCGGAGCTGACCTTGAGGGTCTGCGCCTGGGTGCGGCGTTTCAGGGTCACGCGCCCCGACTCGCCGCCTTCGCCGTGCGACTGGCGGAGGTGATCGAGCAGCTTGCGCTTTTCGGCATCGGTGATCGCCGCCTCGGGACCATCGACCTCGACACCCGCCTCCTTGAGCTGAACCATGAGGCGGTCAACCGGTGTCCCCACCGATTCCGCGAATTGCTGCACTGTCATTTGCGCCATGGCGCCTACCTCCATTCCAGATTCTTTTCAGGCCTGCCGACAGCCCGGATACGGGTTCGCGATAACGGCGACCGGGGCTTAATCCCCGGTCTCGAACCACGGGGCGCGCGCGGTCATGATCAGCGCCGACGCCTCTTCCGTATCCAGACCGGTCATCTCGACCACATCGTCGGATGCCTGCTCCGCCAGGTCCTCCATGGTGCACACGCCATGTGACGCCAGCTTGTTCGCCAGCGCCGCGGTCATGCCCTCCATGTTCAGGAGATCCTCGGCGGGCTGATAGCCCTCACGGCCTTCCTCGGCCGCAATGGCCTTGGTCAGAAGCGCATCGCTCGCGCGGTTGCGCAGCTCCTCGACCATGTCCTCGTCGAATTCCTCGATCGCGAGCAGCTCGGCCTCGTCCACGTAGGCCACCTCGTCCAGGGTGGTAAAGCCTTCTTGGACCAGAATGCCGGCGACTTCCTCGTCGACATCCAGGGCCTCCATGAAGAAGGTGACCAGCTGCTGTGCCTCGGCCTCGCTCTTCTCGGCCGCCTGTTCCTCGGTCATCACGTTCAGTTCCCAGCCGGTGAGCTGGGAGGCCAGGCGGATGTTCTGTCCGCCGCGACCGATCGCGAGCGACAGCTTGTCCTCCTCGACCGCGATGTCCATCGACTGCTTGTCCTCGTCGACCACGATCGACAGGACCTCAGCCGGCGACATCGCATTGATCACGAACTGGGCCGGGTTCTCGTCCCAGACGATGATGTCGATACGCTCGCCCGCCAGTTCATTGGAGACCGACTGCACACGCGAGCCGCGCATGCCGACACAGGCACCGACCGGATCCAGGCGCGGGTCGTTCGAGCGCACCGCAATCTTCGCGCGCATGCCCGGATCGCGCGCCGCGCCCATGATGTCGATGATGTTCTGCCCGACCTCCGGCACCTCGAGCTTGAACAGCTCGATCAGGAACTCCGGCGCGGTACGGCTGAGGATCAGCTGCGGGCCGCGCGCCTCGGGACGGATCTCCTTGAGGAAACCGCGCAGCCGGTCATTGGTGCGTACGGTCTCGCGCGGGATCATGTGCTCGCGCGGGATCAGCGCCTCGGCGTTGCTGCCAAGATCCACGTAGGTCCCGTTGCGGTCGGTGCGCTTGACGATGCCCATGACCAGCGTACCCACGCGATCCTGGTACTCCTCGACCACCTTGGCGCGTTCGGCCTCGCGCACCTTCTGCACGATAACCTGCTTGGCGGTCTGAGCGGCGATGCGCCCGAAGTCGACGGCCTCGACTGGCTCCTCGATCACGTCGCCAACCTGCGCATCGGGATTCTTCTGCTGGGCATAGGACAGCAGGATCTGGTACTCCGGGGACTCGAACTCCGGGTCCTCGTCGTCCACCACGGTCCAGCGGCGGAAGGCCTCGTAGTCGCCCTCCTCGCGGTCGATGCTTACGCGCACGTCCATCTTTCCGCCGTGGTACTTGCGGGTCGCCATCGCTAGGGCCGATTCCAGGGCGTCGAAGATGATGTCCTTCTCCACTCCCTTCTCGTTCGCCACGGCATCGGCGACCAGCAGGATCTCCTTGTTCATGTCTTGCCTCTCCGCACTCGGCAGTCACCTGCCGATTCAACAAAAGCGTAGCAGCGTCCCACGCAGCAGCCGCGTTACAGCTGCTCCAGGACGCGCGCGTTGTGGATCGCGGCCAGCGGCAGCTCGTAGGCCATGCCGTCCACTTCCACCTCGATCATGGGTTCGTCCACCGACAGCAGCACGCCACGGAAATTGCGGCGATCGTGCTCCGGCCATGACAGGCGCACCTTCACCGGGTGTCCGATGTAGCGCCGGAACTGCTCGGGGGTAAACAGGGGGCGTTCAACGCCCGGGCTGGAAACTTCCAGGGTGTAGTTGCCCTTCAGGACCTGCTCGACTTCCAGTACCGCGCCCACCTGCTCGCTGACCCGCGCGCAGTCATCCACGGTGACGCCGTTCTCGCCGTCGATAAAGATCCGCACGACGGGCGGCTTGGAACCGGCGTGATACTCCAGCCCCCAAAGCTGCATGCCCTCCCCCTCGACCACCGGGGTGAGCAGCGTGTTCAGTTGTTCGGCCTTCTGCGACAAGGGCGTCTCGATCGACTCCGTCCCGCTGGCGGGACCCGGAAACAAAAAAAGGGCGCCGAACGCCCCTCGTACACCTCTAACGATGGCTGCAGCGAACCTTCCGCTGCGAGGCGCGCGGGAGCGCGGCCTTAAGAACCGGTACCCGGCGGCGAGCAGTTGCCGCCGGGTCCGTATCCTTAACAAAAAGGCCCCATACGGGGCCTCTCTGACAATTGGTAGCGGGGGCAGGATTTGAACCTGCGACCTTCGGGTTATGAGCCCGACGAGCTGCCAGACTGCTCCACCCCGCATCCGAGACGCAGAACTATACCAAAGCGCCGCCCTGGCCCGCAAGAGCCGGCGGCGATTATTTACCGGGTGCGGCGCTCGCCGGTGCGCAGATGCGGACGCAGGTCGTAGCGCCAGATGTACCCCGGCAGCGCGAACATCGCGAACAGCGACAGGGTGATCACATAGAACTCCCAGCCCTGCGAATGGATGCCGCCGGTTGCCTGGAACTCCAGCCCCTTGCCGATCAGCCCGGCGAGGATATAGAGCCCGAACCACTCGAAGATCCGGGTCCAGGGCCCCTTGGTCCCATTTTTCGGAAGCACCATCAACGCGATGCGTTCACTCAGCCATGGCAGGTTTGCGCTGATGAACGCGACTACCACAAACCCCCAGACGAGGGCCTCGAACGGAATCCACTGTGTCACGACTTACCCAATGATTGCGTAGTGGGTGAGAGACAGCAGAAGCCCCGGGAAAATTCCCAGCAGCAGTACCGCCAGCCCGTTGATGCTGAGCGCGGTGGCCAGCGCGCCGGACGGCTGCACCGGCTCCTCGGCGCCCTCCTGCGGGTCATCGAAGAACATCATCTTGACCACGCGGAGGTAGTAGAAGGCGCCAATGATGGAGAAGATCACCGCAACGATCGCCAGCCACACCAGGTCCGCACCCACGGCCGCCTGGATCACCGCCAGCTTGGCGTAGAACCCGACGGTCGGCGGCACGCCGGCCATCGAGAACAGCAGCAACAGCATGATGAAGGCGAACCAGGGGTTACGCTTGGCCAGGCCCTTGAAGTCGTCGATCTGGTCGGCTTCATACCCCTTGCGCGACAGGAACACGATCATGCCGAAGCCACCGGCCGCGGTGATCGCGTAGACGATCACGTAGAACATCGCCGAGGCGTAGCCGCTGTCGGTCCCCGCCAGGATGCCCATGAACAGGAAACCGATATGGGCAATGGTCGAGTAGGCGAGCATGCGCTTGATACTGGTCTGCGCGATCGCAATCACGTTGCCCACCGCCAGCGACAGCACGGCCAGGATGATCAGCATCCCCTGCCAGTCCGCGTGCATCGGGCCCATGCCCTCCACCAGCAAGCGCATCAGGAAGGCGAACGCGGCGATCTTCGGCGCGGTGGCAATGAACAGCGTCACCGCCGTCGGGGCGCCGTCGTAGACATCCGGCACCCACATATGGAACGGGACCGCCCCCAGCTTGAATGCGATCGCCACCACCAGGAACACCAGGCCGAACACCAGCGGGATGTTCAGGCTGTCGTCTGCGGCCACCAGCTCGGCGGCGATCACGGCGATATCCAGCGAGCCGGTCATGCCATAGATCATCGACATGCCGTACAGCAGCAGGCCGGAGGCCAGCGCGCCCAGCACGAAGTACTTCATCGCCGCCTCGGTCGCCCGGCTGTTGTCGCGCCAGAAGGCGACCAGCGCGTAGGACGACAGCGACAGCAGCTCCAGACCCAGGTACAGGGTCAGCAGGTTGTGCCCGGAGATCATGATCATCATGCCGAGCACCGCAAACAGGCCCAGCACGTAGAACTCGCCCTTGTGGATACCGCGCTCCATCAGGTATGGACGGGCATACAGGAACACCAGGAAGCTGGTCACGTACACCGCGACCTTCAGGATGTCGGCCATCGGGTCCTTCACGAAGGTATCCGAGAAGGTCAGGACCGTCTCCGGCCCCATCAGCCACAGCGTCAGGCCGGCCGCCGCGACCAGCGTCGCCTGCACCAGGCCGTAGGTGACATCGCGCCGCGAATCCGGCAGGAACGCGTCGATCACCAGGATCAGGCACGCCATCCCGAGCACGAACATCTCGGGCACGGCGGGGAGGAAATTGGGGATCTCGAAATTCATGTCAGGCGTCCCTTCAGAGCTTCGACTGCGCGATATGCGCCACGAGGTGGTCGATGGTCGCGTTCATCACATCCAGCAGCGGCGCCGGCCACACACCCAGCAGCAGGGTGAAGAAGGCCAGCACGCCCATCAGGAAGAACTCGCGGCGGTTCATGTCGGACAGGCCGGCCACGTTGTCATTGGCCACCGCGCCGAAGATCACGCGCTTGACCAGCCACAGGGTGTAGCCCGCGGCCAGGATCAGCGTGGTCGCGGCGAGGAAGGCGATCCAGAAGTCCGCCTTGAACGCGGCCAGGATGACCATGAACTCCCCGACGAAGCCCGAGGTGCCCGGCAACCCGGTGTTGGCCATCGCGAACAGCACGAAGAACGCGGCGAACCACGGCATGGTGTTCACCACACCACCGTAGTCGGCGATCTGCCGGCTGTGCAGGCGGTCGTACAGCACGCCCACCGCGAGGAACATCGCCGCCGAGATGAAGCCGTGCGAGATCATCTGCACCATGCCGCCGGCAATACCCAGCGAGGCCCCCTCCCAGTCACCGGTGTTGGAGTAGATGTAGAAGGCGAGGAAGAAGCCCAGGGTCACAAAACCCATGTGCGCGATCGACGAATAGGCGATCAGCTTCTTCATGTCGCTCTGGATCAGCGCCACCACGCCGATGTACACGATCGCGATCAGCGACAGCACGATCATCAGCGTATCCAGCACCGCGCTGGCATCCGGGGTAATCGGCAGCGAGAAGCGCAGGAAGCCGTAGCCCCCGATCTTCAGCATGATCGCGGCCAGGATCACCGAGCCGCCGGTGGGCGCCTCCACGTGCGCATCCGGCAGCCAGGTATGTACCGGGAACATCGGGATCTTCACCGCGAACGCCATGAAGAACGCGAGGAAGATCAGGATCTGCGCGGTCATGCCGATCTGCAGGGCATGGAAGTCCTGGATCAGGAAGCTGCCGGACTGGATGTACATCCAGATCAGCGCGACCAGCATGAACACCGATCCGAGGAAGGTATAGAGGAAGAACTTCAGCGTCGCATAGACGCGCCGCGGCCCGCCCCAGATCCCGATCACCAGGAACATCGGGATCAGCATCGCCTCGAAGAACACGTAGAACAGCACCGCGTCCATCGCCGCGAACATGCCGATCATCAGGCCTTCCATCACCAGCATCGCGGCCATGTAGTAGGCGATGCGGTCCTTCACCGATTCCCAGGCCGCCACCACGACCACCACGGTGATCAGCGTGGTCAGCAGGATCAGCGGCATGGAGATCCCGTCCACACCCAGGTGGTAGTTCACATTGAACGCGGGAATCCACGAGGCCAGCTCCTGGAACTGCATCTCGGCGGTGCCACGCTCGAACGCGAACCACAGCGGCAGACTGGCCACAAAGGTCGCCACGGCCACCGCGAGCCCGAGCCGCCGCGCGACATGGGGCGCGTCGCGCCCGGCGGCCAGCACCAGGAAGCCGCCGAGAATCGGCAGCCAGATCAACAGACTCAAGATAGGCCAGTCAGCAAACATGGTCGTTCCTTGAAACAGCGATGGGCTTCGAGCGCATGGGTGTCGAAGCCGCTCAGATCACGTAGGCGAACATCAGGACCAGCAGGCCGATGATCATCACGAACGCATAGTGGTAGAGGAAGCCGGACTGCATGTGGCGGATGCGCGCGGCGATCCAGCCGACCGAGCGCGCGGTCCCGTTGACCAGCAGCCCGTCGATGATCAGCGCGTCACCGTAGCGCCACAGCGCACGGCCCAGCCGGACGGTCCCGCCGGCGAAAAACCAGTCGTTGAAGCGGTCGAAGCCATACTTGTCCTCGAGGATGCGCACGCCCAGTTTCAGCCGTTCGGCGATCACGCCCGGCAGCTCGGGCCGCTTCATGTACAGGTACCAGGCCGTCGCCAGGCCGGCCATCGCGAGCCAGAACGCGGGCAGCATCAGGCCGTGCAGGACGAAGCCGATCACCCCGGTGTAGGTCTCGCCCTTGGTCGCGAGCACGTCCTGCTCCGGCAGCACGAACAGGCTGTCGGCGAAGAAGTCGCCGAACAGCATCGGGCCGATGAAGTAGCCGGCCACCACGGACGGGATCGCCAGCAGCACCAGCGGAACAGTCACCACCCACGGCGATTCCTTCGGCTGCAGCGGTCCGTGGTGATGATCGTCACCATGTTCGTCGTCGTGGTCATCGCCATGGTCGGGCATGTACTTGTGCGCCTGGTCATAGCGCTCCTCGCCGTGGAACACCATGAAGAACATGCGGAAGGTGTACAGCGCGGTCACGAACACCCCGGCCAGCACCAGCCAGTAGGCAAAGGCCGCCCCCGGGATCTGCGAGTAGCCGACCGCCTCGATGATCGCGTCCTTGGAGAAGAACCCGGAGAAAAACGGGAATCCGATCAGCGCCAGCGAGCCGATCAGCGCGGTCACGTAGGTGACCGGCATGTGCCGGCGCAGCCCGCCCATCGCACGCATGTCCTGCAGGTGGTGCATCGCGATGATCACCGAGCCGGCAGCCAGGAACAGCAGCGCCTTGAAGAAGGCGTGCGTCATCAGGTGGAACAACCCGGCGGCGTAGGCCGAGGCCCCCAGCGCCACGGTCATGTAGCCCAGCTGCGACAGCGTCGAATACGCGACCACGCGCTTGATGTCATTCTGCACGAGCCCGATCAGGCCCATGAAGAACGCGGTGATCGCCCCGATGATCAGGATGAACGACAGCGCCGGGACGGAGAACTCGTACAGGGGCGACATGCGCGCCACCATGAAGATCCCCGCGGTCACCATGGTCGCCGCGTGGATCAGCGCGGAGATCGGGGTCGGACCCTCCATGGAGTCCGGCAGCCAGACGTGCAGCGGCACCTGGGCGGACTTACCCATCGCACCGATGAACAGGAAGATCAGCGCCAGATCCAGCAGACCGAAGGTCCAGCCCGGCCAGATGGTGATGGTCGCATCCCGCATCGACTCGGCTTCGGCAAACACCTCGGTGTAGTTCAGGCTGCCGGCGTAGAACACCAGCGCGGCGATCCCGATCAGGAACCCGAAGTCCCCCACCCGGTTCACGATGAACGCCTTCATGTTGGCGTAGATCGCGGTCGGGCGCTTGTACCAGAAGCCGATCAGCAGGTAGGAGACCAGACCCACAGCCTCCCAGCCGAAGAACAGCTGCATGAAGTTGTTCGCCATCACCAGCATCAGCATGGAGAAGGTGAACAGCGAGATGTAGGCGAAGAAGCGCTGGTAACCCGGATCGTCCTGCATGTAGCCGATGGTGTAGATGTGCACCATCAGCGACACGAAGGTGACCACCAGCATCATCATCGCGGTCAGGTTGTCGACCAGGAATCCGACCTCGAACTGGATGCCGTCGGAGACCATCCAGGTGTAGACGGTCTCGTTGTAGACCCCGGCATCCCCGAACACGTGGGCCCAGAACACCACCACGGACAGGATGAACGAGATCGCCACCCCCAGGATGGTGACGCTGTGCGCGCCGGTACGCCCGATCTGGCGGCCGAACAGCCCGGCGGCAATCGCGCCGAACAGCGGCGCCAGAACGATAAGCAGATAGATCGTATCCATGGCCCGTTATCCCTTCATTGCGTCCATGTCCTGGACGTTGATGGTTCCGCGGTTACGGAACAGCAACACCAGGATGGCGAGGCCGATGGCCGCCTCGGCCGCGGCGACGGTCAGGATGAAGAACACGAACACCTGGCCCGCGAGGTCCTGCAGGAAGAACGAGAAGGCGATGAAGTTGATGTTGACCGCGAGCATCATCAGCTCGATGCACATCAACAGCACGATCACGTTTTTCCGATTCAGGAAGATCCCGGCCACGCTGATGGAAAACAAAAGCGCGGCCAGCACCAGGTAGTGCTCTAGCGTAATCATGTTCTAGCCCTGAGTTCTTTCGGGGGCGGCTTCCGCCCCCGGTGTCCGGGTCCCGCCGCGCGCGGCCGGGATCCCCGATTGGGATTGCACTCGGTTTGCCTACTTGGATTCGTCCTCGCCGCCCGGCGCATCGGCCCCGGACCCCTGCCCACCCCGGCGCGGGGCCTTCTTCTTCTCCGACGCCATGGTGACCATGCGCACGCGACCCTCGCGCGAGACCGCCATCTGCTTGCCCGGATCGATGGACTTGTTGTCCGGACGCTTGCGCATGGTCAGCGAGATCGCGGCGATGATCGCGACCAGCAGGATCACCGCGGCAATCTCGAACGGATACACGTATTCGGTGTACAGGATCGCGCCCAGGGCCTCGGTATTGGCGTACTCGGGCCCGGCGCGTTCCGGGACGTCCATGGTGATGTAGCGGGTGATCACCAGCACCAGCACGGTGGCCATGGCCAGCGCGACCACGATGCCCACCGGCAGGTACTCGGTGAAGCCCTCGCGCAGCTTGGCCAGGTTGATGTCCAGCATCATCACCACGAACAGGAACAGCACCATCACCGCGCCGACGTACACCAGCACCAGCACGATACCGAGGAACTCGGCCTCCGCCAGCAACCACAGGGCGGCGGCCGCCACGAAACACAGCACCAGGAACAGCGCGGCATGTACCGGGTTGCGCACACTGATCATGGCCAGCGCGCCGCCCAGCAGGATCGCGCCGAACAGATAGAAAAGGACGAGCTCGAAGGTCATGAGGCGTTCCCTGCGTTACCGGTAGGGGGCATCGACCGCGCGCGCCTGCGCGATCTCTTTTTCGAAGCGATCACCAATGGCCAGGAGCTTGTCCTTGGTCATGATCTGCTCGCCCCGGTTCTCGAAGTGGTACTCGAAGATGTGCGTCTCGACGATGGAATCCACCGGGCAGGCCTCCTCGCAGAAGCCGCAGAAGATGCACTTGAACAGGTCGATGTCATAGCGCGTGGTGCGGCGCGTGCCGTCGGCGCGCTCCTCGGAATCGATGGTGATCGCCAGCGCCGGGCAGACCGCCTCGCACAGCTTGCAGGCGATGCAGCGCTCTTCCCCATTGGGGTAGCGGCGCAGGGCATGCAGGCCCCGGAAACGCGGCGACATCGGAGTCTTCTCGTCCGGGTACTGCACGGTGAACTTGCGACTCAGCAGGTAGCGCCCGGTCAGGCGCAGCCCCAGCAGCAGCTCGAAGAACAGGAAACTCTTGAAGAAACGGCGCACGGCTTTCATCTCGAACTCCTCACGCGAACCACGGGCCGACGTTGAAGGCGACCAGCACGCCCTCGACGAACAACCAGACGATGGTCACCGGGATCAGGACCTTCCAGCCCAGGCGCATGATCTGGTCATAGCGATAGCGCGGGAAGGTGGCGCGGAACCACAGGAAGGCGAACAGGAAGATCGCGGTCTTGAACAGGAACCAGTGGATCCCGTGATCCAGCAACGAACCGATCACCGGCAGATCGAAGGCGGCCGCCGGCAGGATCCCCTGGAACGGCGACAGCCAGCCGCCGAGGAACAGGATCGCGGTCAGCGCCGAGATCAGGATCATGTTGGCATATTCCGCGAGGAAGAACACCGCGAACGCCATGCCCGAGTATTCCACATGGAAACCCGCGACGATCTCGGACTCGCCTTCCGCGACGTCGAACGGGGCGCGGTTGGTCTCCGCGATCCCGGAGATGAAATACACGAAGAACATCGGCAGCAGCGGGAGCAGGAACCAGTGGTACATGCTCCCCGACTGCGCCTCGATAATCCCGCCCACGTTCAGGGTGCCGGCGGCCATCAGCACCCCGACCAGGGCAAAGCCCATCGCGATCTCGTAGGACACCAGCTGCGCGGCCGAACGCAGCGAACCCAGCAGCGCGTATTTCGAGTTCGAGGCCCAGCCGGCGATGATGATGCCGTACACACCCAGCGAGGTCAGCGCCAGCAGGTACAGGAGTCCGGCATTCACATCCGCCAGCGCCCCGCCCTCGAAGAACGGCACCACCGCCCAGGCGGCCAGGGCCGGGGCGATCGTCAGTACCGGCGCGCTCAGGAACAGAAAGCGGTTGGCGTTGGTCGGGAGGATGACCTCCTTGGTCAGCAGCTTCAGCGCATCCGCGATCGGCTGCAGCCAGCCCCGCGGGCCGACCCGGTTCGGGCCCACCCGCACGTGGGCGTAGCCAATCACCTTGCGCTCGGCAAAGGTGGTGTAGGCCACGGCCAGCATCAGCGGGATCACGATCAGCTGAATGCCGATCAGGATCTGCATCACGGTCGGCAGGCTGTAGAAGAGGTTCATCATCCAGTCGAACATGTCTTAAGTCCCTCAGGCCCGCGCCAGCGCGACCGTGGTGTTCGGCAGGCCGAGGGCCCCCATCGCCGCGGAGCCCGCGAAGGTCACGGCCAGGCCCGGCGGTACCGAATCGTCCAGCAGCAGGGTCAGTTCCGTCTCGGCCTTGCCCTGACGCAGCCGCACGCGACTGCCGTGGGCATGCCCGCCGGCGGAGTCGGGGTGCACCAGCACGCTCTCCGCCAGTTGCCCCTCGGGGCTGGTCTGCAACGGCTCGGCGCGGCGAAGCAGCGGATCGCCGCTGTAGAGAGCGGCCGCCTGCACGCGCAGAAGGCCCTCGCCGCTGCCGGCCTCGGGCAGTTCCACATGCACCTTGTTCAGGTTGACGCCCGTGTCGAAGCTGGCATCGGCCAGCTGCCCCTTCAGCTCGTCCCGCACCGCAGGCGAGTCGAGATAATCGAAGCCGGCCTGCTCCAGCAGGTTGCCCAGCACACGCCACACCTTCCACCCGGGGCGCGCGTCATCCGGCGTGCGCGCGGCGGCGCGGAAGCTCTGCCAGCGACCCTCGGCGTTCACGAAGGTTCCGGAGTGCTCGAAGCTGGTGGCGATCGGCAGCAGAACATCGGCGACCGCCTCGAGGTCCTCGTTCGCGAAACTGGTGAGTGCGACGACCAGCCCGGCCTGTTGCAGGGCCGCGCGGAAGGCGACCGGGTCGGCGCCGTCACGCCCCGGCTCGAGCCCGGCGATCACGAAGGCGTCGCGGCCCTGTTCCAGCATCGCGGCGGCATCGGCGCCGGCAGTCTCCAGCTCGCGGCCGGCCGGACCGCGATGCGGCAGTACACCCGCGAGCCATGCGCCCCCGGCATTGGCGCCCTGCGGGAGGTAGCCCAGGCTCGCCCCGGTATGCTTGGCGATCCAGCCGGCCAGGGCCCGCAACGTGGAGAAGGCCGGCCCCTGCATCGCGGCAGCCCCGAGCAGGACGTGACCCTGCTTCGCGTCCAGCAGGGCCCGCGCGGCGCGTTCGAAGGCCTCGCGCGTGGCGGGGTCGTCGGTCTCGGCCGCCTTGACGACCTTTTCCAGCTTCTTCGGCAGCGCCTTGCCGGCCGCGGCGATCTGTCCGGCGACCCCGGCCAGCGCCAGCACCTGGTCGTGCGCGTCACCGACCAGCTGGGCCTGCACCGGATAGGTCAGATCCAGCAGCATGTCGTTGATCAGGCTGACCCGGGCACCACGCGAGGCGGCCTTGCGCAGGCGGTGCGCAATCAGCGGCTGCTCGCGACGCGGGTTGCTGCCGACCAGCAGGACGCCATCGGCGTTTTCCAGATCGCCGATCGCGGCACCCAGATAGGGGAACAGCGGCGCTGCGGCCTCGTCGCGGAAATCGCGCTGGTTCACGCGGTGATCGATATCGGTCACACCCATGCCGCGCAGCACCTTCTGCGCGAGATAGTGCTCCTCCAGCGAGAGCGAAGGCGACAACAGGGCGCCGATGCGCTCCGGAGCGACCTCTTTGAGGCCCTCGACCGCATAGCTCAGCGCGGTCTCCCAGGAGACCTCCTGCCACTGGCCATCGACCTTGATGCGCGGACGGGTCAGGCGATCCTCGGCGTACAGGCCCGTGTAGCTGAAACGGTCGCGGTCGGAGATCCAGGTCTCGTTGACGGCCTCGTTCTCGCGCGGGACCACGCGCATCGCGCGGCCGTCATCGGTATGCAGGAACAGGTTGGAGCCCACGGCATCGTGCGGGGCAATGGTGGCGGCCTGGGCATATTCCCAGGCACGCGCGCCATAGCGCGACGGCTTGGCGGTCAGCGCGCCCACCGGGCACAGGTCGATCACGTTGCCCGACAGCTCGTGGGCGACGGTCTTCTCGACGTAGGTGCCGATGCGCATGTGCTCGCCGCGCCCGGTCGCCCCCAGCTCGCGCACCCCGGCGATCTCCTCGCCGAAGCGCACACAGCGGGTGCAGTGGATGCAGCGGGTCATCTCGGTCTCGATCAGCGGACCGATGTCCTTGTCCTTCACCACGCGCTTGGCCTCGGTGTAGGTGGACACGCTCTCGCCGTAGCCCATGGCCACGTCCTGCAGCTCGCACTCGCCGCCCTGATCGCAGATCGGGCAATCCAGCGGGTGGTTGATCAGCAGGAACTCCATGGTCCCCTTCTGCGCGCGCAGCGCCAGCGGGGACTGGGTGTACACCTTCATCCCGTCCATCACGGGCGTCGCACAGGCCGGCAGCGGCTTCGGCGCCTTCTCCACCTCCACCAGGCACATGCGGCAGTTGGCCGCCACCGACAGCTTCTTGTGATAGCAGAAGCGCGGGATGCGGATATCGGCATCATCGGCGACGTCGATGAGCATGGCGCCCTTGGGCGCCTCCACCGTACGGCCGTCAATCTCGATGCTGACCAGATCCTGTTTCTGATCCTGACTCATGCTCGATTCCTGATGCGATGGCGCGGTAGAGCGTCAGGCGGCGTCTGCCACCGGGCTCCGGCCGTGCTGGATGTAGTATTCGAATTCGTGGCGGAAGTGCTTGACGAAGCTGCGCACCGGCATGGCCGCGGCGTCGCCCAGGGCGCAGATGGTGTGCCCCTCGATCTTGCTCGCCACGTCGTCCAGGCGTTCCAGGTCCTCGGGACGGCCCTGGCCTTCCACGATGCGGGTCAGCATGCGGTAGAGCCAGCCGGTCCCCTCGCGGCAGGGCGTGCACTGGCCGCAGGACTCGGAGAAGTAGAAACGCGAGATGCGCTGCAGGGCCTTGACCATGTCGGCGGTCTCGTCCATCACGATCACCGCGCCGGAACCCAGCATGGAGCCGGCATGGGCGATGGAGTCGAAGTCCATGTTGGCCTGCAGCATCACGTCGCCCGGGACCACCGGCACCGAGGAGCCGCCCGGGATCACCGCCTTCAGCTTGCGGCCGTTCAGCACCCCGCCGGCCATCTCGAGGAGATCCTTGAACGGCGTGCCCAGCGGGATCTCGTAGTTGCCCGGCTTGTTCACATGCCCGGAGACGGAGAACAGCTTCTCGCCACCCGACTTGGGCACGCCGAGATCCGCGAACCACTGGCCACCATTCCGAATGATGGACGGGATGGACGCCAGCGACTCGGTGTTGTTGATCGTGGTCGGCTTGCCGTACAGACCGAAGTTGGCCGGGAACGGCGGCTTGAAGCGCGGCTGGCCCTTCTTGCCCTCCAGCGACTCCAGCAGGGCCGTCTCCTCGCCACAGATGTAGGCGCCCGCGCCCAGCGACGGGTGGAGATCGAAGTCGACCCCGGACCCGAAGATATCCTTGCCCAGATAGCCGGCCTCGTAGGCCTCTTTCAGCGCCGCGGTGAAGCGCGTGTTCACCTCGTCCATGAACTCGCCGCGCATGTAGTTGTAGCCCACGGTCGCGCCAATCGCGTAGCCGGCGATCGCCATGCCCTCGATCAGGGCATGCGGGTTGTACATCAGGATCTCGCGGTCCTTGCAGGTGCCCGGCTCGGATTCGTCCGAATTGCAGACGATGTACTTCTGGCCCGGGGTGTTGCGCGGCATGAAGGACCATTTGAGCCCGGTCGGGAAGCCCGCGCCGCCGCGGCCGCGCAGGTTGGAGGTCTTGACCTCCTCGATCACGTCCTCGGGGGCCATCTTGCCCTTGTAGACCTTCTCCAGCGCCTGGTAGCCGCCGACGCTCTTGTAGGTCTCGAGCGAGGCCGGATCGTCCAGGTAGCGGGTCGCAAAGCAGATCTGGTTGGCCATGCTACTTCTCCAGACCGTCGAGGATCTCGTCGACCTTCTCGGGCGTGAGATTCTCGTAGTAGACGTGATCCACCTGCATCATCGGGGCGCCACAGCAGGCCGCCAGGCACTCCTCTTCCATCTTCAGGTAGAACTTGCCGTCCGGCGTGCTCTCGCCGAGCTTGATGCCGAGACGGTTCTCCAAGTGCTCGATGATCTGCTCCGAGCCGCGCAGCATGCAGGAGATGTTGTTGCACACCATGATCGTGTGCTTGCCGACCGGCTCCAGCTCGTACATCGAGTAGAACGAGCCCACCTCGTAGACCGCGATCGCCGGCAGGCCGAGGTACTCGGCGACGGCGTCCATTTTGGCGGTGGAGAGATAGCCATCCTCGTGCTGCACCGCGCGCAGGGCGCCCAGCACCGCAGAGCGCTTCTGGTCTTCGGGATAGCGCGCCAGCCAGGCGTCGATCTCTTCGCGCTCGTGGTCGCTGAGCTCCACCTTCTTGCCGGCGGGCTTGTGGAAGGCGACGGTTTTCTGTTCGGCAGCCATCAGCGGTCGATCTCCCCGAATACGATGTCCTGGGTCCCGATAATGGCGACCACATCGGCCAGCATGTGGCCGCGCGCCATCTCGTCCAGCGCGGACAGGTGCACAAAGCCCGGCGGACGGACCTTCAGGCGATAGGGCTTGTTGGAACCATCCGAGACCAGATACACCCCGAACTCGCCCTTCGGATGCTCCACCGCGGCGTAGGCCTCGCCTTCCGGCAGGCACATGCCCTCGGTGAACAGCTTGAAGTGGTGGATCAGGGCCTCCATGTCGGCCTTCATCTCCTCGCGCTTCGGCGGGGTGATCTTGTGATCCTCCAGCAGCACCGGGCCCGGGTTCTGGCGCAGCCAGTCCACGCACTGACGGATGATGCGGTTGGACTGGCGCATCTCCTCGATGCGCACCAGATAGCGGTCGTAGCAGTCGCCGTTGACGCCCACCGGGATATCGAAATCGAGGCGGTCATAGACCTCGTAGGGCTGCTTCTTGCGCAGGTCCCACTCGATGCCGGAGCCGCGCAGCATCGGGCCGGTGAAGCCCAGCTGCTTGGCGCGGTCGGGATCGACCACGCCGATGCCCACGGTGCGCTGCTTCCAGATCCGGTTGTCAGTCAGCAGGGTCTCGTATTCGTCCACGCAGCCGGGGAAGCGCTCGGTGAAGGCCTCGATGAAGTCCAGCAGCGAGCCCTGGCGGATTTTATTCAGGTCATCCACCACTTCCTGGGATTTCCAGGAGGACGGCTGATACTTGGGCATCGTGCCCGGCAGGTCGCGCGCCACGCCGCCCGGACGGTAATAGGTCGCGTGCATGCGCGCACCCGAGACCGCCTCGTAGCAGTCCATCAGGTCCTCGCGCTCGCGGAAGGCATACAGGAACACCGCCATCGCGCCGATATCCAGCGCATGCGCACCCAGCCACATCAGGTGATTCAGGATGCGGGTGATCTCGTCGAACATTACCCGGATGTACTGCGCCCGCAGCGGGGCCTCGATGCCCAGCAGCTTCTCCATCGCCAGCACGTAGCCGTGCTCGTTGGCCATCATCGACACGTAGTCGAGACGGTCCATATAGCCGATGGACTGGTTGTAGGGCTTGCTCTCGGCGAGCTTCTCGGTGCCGCGATGGAGCAGACCGATATGCGGGTCGGCGCGCTGCACGACCTCGCCGTCCATCTCCAGCACCAGACGCAGCACGCCGTGGGCGGACGGATGCTGCGGCCCGAAGTTCAGGGTGAAGTTGCGAATCTCAGGCATTCTCGGCTCCTTCGCCCGGCTTCTCGCCCTCGCTGTAGCGATGGTCGTCGCGGATCACCTTGGGCACCAGCACGCGGGGCTCGATGGTCACTGGCTGGTACACCACGCGCGCCTGTTCGGCGTCGTAACGCATCTCGACGTGGCCGATCAGCGGGAAGTCCTTGCGGAACGGGTGGCCGACAAAGCCGTAGTCGGTGAGGATGCGGCGCAGGTCCGGGTGCCCGGAGAACAGGATGCCGAACAGATCGAAGGCCTCGCGCTCGAACCAGTTGGCCGAGGCCCAGACCTCCACCAGCGACTCGATCTCGGGAAATTCCTCATCGTCCAGCCAGGCCCGCATGCGGACGCGGCGGTTGTGCGCCACCGACAGGAGGTGGGCCACCACGGTGAAGCGCGGCCCGTCCCAGTTGGAATCTTCCGGCGCGTCATCGAAGGTGAAGCGCCCCGAGGTCGCAGCCTCGACTCCCCGGGAGAAGCCCGTATTGGTAGCGGAATCGGTACCCCACTCGTCCTGGCCGTATTCGAGGTAATCCACCCCGCACAGGTCGATCAGGATCTCGAAACCCAGCGCATCACGGAGCTTCTCGCCCGCCTCGCGCCAGGACCCGGGCGTGATATCGACGGTGATCTCGTCGTTCGCCTCGTGCAGGCTTTCCAGGGCATCGCCCAGTTCCGCCCGCAGGGCGTCGATCCAGTTGTCTTGTTCAGCCATCGGAAACCCCGGGTGCGTCAGCGCGCGATGGTGTTCGTGCGCCGGATCTTGTTCTGCAGCTGGATGATGCCGTAGAGCAGCGCCTCGGCCGTCGGCGGGCAGCCCGGCACGTAGACATCCACCGGCACGATGCGGTCGCAGCCGCGCACGACGGCGTAGGAGTAGTGGTAGTACCCGCCCCCGTTGGCACAGGAGCCCATGGAGATCACCCAGCGCGGCTCGGGCATCTGGTCGTAGACCTTGCGCAGGGCCGGGGCCATCTTGTTGACCAGGGTGCCGGCGACGATCATCACGTCCGACTGGCGCGGACTGGGCCGGAAGATAATCCCGAAGCGGTCGAGGTCATAGCGCGCCGCACCGGCGTGCATCATCTCCACCGCGCAGCACGCCAGGCCGAAGGTCATCGGCCACAGGGAGCCGGTACGGGCCCAGTTGATGAGCTTGTCCGCCGAGGTCGTGACGAAGCCCTTTTCAAGAACGCCTTCTATTCCCATTCCAGCGCCCCCTTCTTCCACTCGTAAATGAAACCGACCACCAGAATGACGAGAAACAGCGCCATCGCAAGAAGCCCGAACAGGCCAATGGTGTCTAGCGACACTGCCCACGGGAACAGGAAGGCGATCTCCAGATCGAAGATGATGAACAGGATCGCCACCAGGTAGAAGCGCACATCAAACTTGAGCCGCGAGTCCTCGAAGGCCTCGAAGCCGCACTCGTAGGGCGAGTTCTTGGCGGCGTCCGGCTTGCGCGGACCCACCGCCATACCGACGATCAGCGGTACGATCCCGATCACGATGCCCACTGCGATGAACAGCAGGATGGGTAGATAACCTTCCAGCATTTCTCTCTCCCGTACGCCGCCTCTGGCGGGCAGGTTCGCGAGGCGTCGCGTGGATCGGGCGCGCCGGCGAGCCGTTCAGCGTTGCTGGTTGAAAGCGCGGGTACGGACCGCCCTCGTGGAGACGAGACAGGACCGCACACCGGGCACGGAGTCTAGGTGATGCCCAAAAACGGTGTCAAGTATTCGTAATTTTATAAGACGCTGATTTTATTGTTATTTGGCCCGGGCACTCAGGAACAGAGAGCAACCCGGGCCATCCAGAATTTGGTGCAGATGGTGGGACTCGAACCCACACGGCTTGCGCCACTACCCCCTCAAGATAGCGTGTCTACCAATTCCACCACATCTGCCGTTTGGTACAGGTACCCGGGATCAGTCGGGCACGTCGGCCGGCCGGCCGGATTGCGGGGTATCGCCCGCGGGCTCCTGCCCCGGGACCACCTCGCGCGGAAGATCCGGCGGACCGTCACCTTCCTCTTCCATGGCCTCCATCTGGTCCAGCAGGCTCTCGGCCTCCGGGCTGGAGGCGGCCAGATAGGCCAGTGTCAGGCTATTCAGGAAGAACACCACCGCCAGAAACGCGGTCGAACGGCTCAGAAAGTTGGCCGAACCGGCCGCCCCGAACACCGTTGCCGAAGCCCCGCTGCCGAAGGCGGCGCCGGCATCGGCCCCTTTGCCGTGCTGCATCAGGATCAGCGCGATCAGGCCGATCGAGACCGCGACCTGGACAACCAGGAGCAGGCCGTAAATCATGCTGCGACTCGCTCGCCCGCGGCACGGACGATGGCGGTGAACCCGTCGGCATCCAGCGAGGCGCCGCCGATGAGACCGCCGTCGATATCCTCCAGCGCCAGCAGCCCGGATGCATTGTCGGCCTTCATGCTGCCGCCGTAGAGAATGCGCAGCTCCGCGGCGATGCGCGGGTCGCGGCCGGCGACGCGATTTCGGATGAAGGCATGCACCTCCTGGGCCTGTTCCGGCGTGGCGGTCAGCCCGGTGCCGATCGCCCAGACCGGCTCGTAGGCCACCACGGCACTGGCGAAGGCCTCGACCCCGGCCGCGTCCAGCACCGCATCCAGCTGCTCGGCCACGACGCTCTCGGTACGGCCACCCTCGCGGTCGTCCTTCTGCTCGCCGACACACAGGATCGGAATCAGGCCGGCCGCCTGGGCCGCAACGAATTTCGCGGCCACCCAGGCACTGTCCTCGTTCTGCCGCTCACGGCGCTCGGAGTGCCCGACGATCACGTAACGGCAGCCGACCTCGGCCAGCATGGCGCCGGCCAGTTCGCCGGTGTAGGCGCCCTTCTCCTGGTCCGAGCAATCCTGGGCACCCACCGCAATGGGGCCGCCCGAGAGGTCGTCGGCGATTTCGGCGAGGTAGACCGCGGGCGGACACACCGCCACGTCCACGCCCCGGATATCGCCCAGGCTGCCCTTCAGGGCGCTCAGGAGCGCGCGGTTCGCGTCCCGCGAACCGTTCATCTTCCAGTTTCCGGCGACCAGCGGCGTGCGCATGCGGATCTTCCTCCTGCGGTCGGACGCACCCCATGGATAGACGGGGTCCGATCATGATGATTAGAGCGGCGGGATGTTACCGGCGCACCGGGAGCAAATCAACCAAGCCGGCACGCGCCACGCCGGCGGCGCCCGGCGCGGGGTGACGCAGGGAGAGCCGCCCGCGGGCGCCGAGGGCGTCAGATCGCCGCGCGGATACTGTCGGCGATGCGCTCAGCGGCCGAGCGGGTCTCGTTCGCGTCCTCGCCCTCGACCATCACCCGCACCAGCGGTTCGGTACCCGAGGGACGCAGCAGCACTCGGCCGCGCTGGCCCAGCTGGCCCTCGACCGCGGCAACCTCCGCGCGTACCGGCTCGGCCTCCAGGCAGCCCGAAGCGGCACCGCTGACGGGCACATTGATCAGGCACTGCGGGAGCTTGGGGATCGCACCGGCCAGCGCCGACAGCGGCTGGCCGGTGCGATGCATCAGGTGGGCGACCTGCAGCGCCGCGACCGTGCCATCACCGGTCGTGGTGTGCTCGAGGCAGACGATGTGGCCCGACCCCTCGCCACCCAGGGTCCAGTCGCGACGCCGGAGCTCCTCCAGCACGTAGCGATCCCCGACCTTCGCGCGCACGAACGGGATGCCGGCGCCATTCAGGGCCTGCTCCAGGCCGAGGTTGGTCATCAGCGTCCCGACCACCCCACCATCGAAGCCCCCGCTCTGCTGCCGCGCCAGCGCCAGGATGCCGAGGATCTGATCGCCGTCCACGACCGTGCCATCGGCATCGGCCAGGATCACGCGGTCACCATCGCCGTCCAGGGCAATCCCGAGGTCCGCCCCGCTGGCGCGCACCTGCGCCGCCACCTTCTCGGGGTACAGGGCGCCCACGCCCTCGTTGATGTTGTAGCCGTCAGGACTCGCGCCAAGGATCTCGACACGGGCGCCCAGCTCCTCGAATACATGCGGGGAGACGTTGTAGGTGGCCCCATGGGCGCAGTCGATCACCACCTTCATGCCGCGCAACTCGGAGCGCGCCGGGATGGCGCTCTTGCAGAACTCCACATAGCGCCCGGCCGCATCGCTGATGCGCACGGCCTTGCCCAGTCGCGCCGCGTCGATCGGCTGCGCCGGCTGATCCAGGCGCGCCTCGATCGCGGCCTCGGTCGCATCCGGCAGCTTGTCGCCCTCGGGCGTGAAGAACTTGAACCCGTTGTCGTGGAACGGGTTGTGCGAGGCACTGATCACGATGCCCGCGGTCGCACGGAAGGTATGGGTCAGGTAGGCGATCGCGGGCGTGGGCATCGGCCCCAGCAGCGCGACATCCAGCCCGGCGGCCGACAGCCCGGCCTCCAGCGCCGACTCGAACATGTAGCCGGACACCCGCGTGTCCTTGCCCACCAGCACCGGGCCCTGGCGCTGGCCGTTCTCGCCCAGCACCTCGCCCACGGCATACCCCAACCGCAGCGCAAACTCCGGCGTCATGGGCCACTCGCCGGTGCGCCCGCGAATCCCGTCCGTCCCGAAATACTTGCCCATCAGTTCCCTCGATTGTCCTGCTCTTCGCCGCCATCCGGCCGCAACTCCGAGTATAGCGCCAGCGCGTCGCGGGTCGCCGAGACGTTGTGCACACGCAGGACACGCGCCCCGGCCTGCGCCGCCAGCATCGCCGCCACGGCACTCCCCGGGTCCCGCTCGGCGACCGGGCGATCCCCCAGCAACTGGCCGATCATCGATTTGCGCGAAACGCCGACCAGCAACGGCAGGCCGGCCCCGGCCAGATGAGGCAGGCCACGAAACAGGGCGACGTTGTGCGCCAGGGTCTTGCCAAAGCCGAACCCCGGGTCTAGCAGGATCTGGCCTCGCGGCACGCCGGCGGCCCGCAATTCGCGCACCCGCTGGTCCAAAAAGGCCGCGATCTCGGTCACCACGTCGTCGTAATGCGGCGCACGCTGCATCGACTGCGGCTCGCCCTGCATATGCATCGCGCAAAGCGCCACGCCATCCTCGCGCGCCGCCTCGACCGCCGCCTCCAGGGCCCCCTCGGCTCGGAAGCCGTTGACGTCGTTGAGCAACCCGGCGCCGGCCGCGACCGCCTCGCGCATCAACGCCGGCTTCATCGTATCCACGGACAGCGGCACACCGATTTCCGCGTGCAGCGCCTCGATCACCGGCAGCACCCGGCGGCGCTCCTCCTCCAGTGGTACCGGCTCCGCGCCGGGACGCGTGGACTCACCCCCCACATCGAGGAGATCCGCCCCCTCCGCGACCATGGCGCGGGCGCGCGCCAGGGCCTCTTCGACCCGGGCATATTGCCCGCCATCGGAGAACGAGTCCGGGGTCACATTGAGGATACCCATGATGCGTGGCCGCCCCAGGTCCAGGCGGCGCGCTCCGCATTGCAGCACGGGTGCATCGGTCGGCACGATCATTCTCCTTTGCTACCAACGAAAAAGGCCGCCAGGAAAGGGCCTGGCGGCCTGGGTTCGACGCGTCGGCGGGGGGGCCCGCTCAGGACTGCGGCGCGGGCCCGCCTACAACACCCTTGTTGTCGTCGTCATCACGACCTTCGGAGCCGTCACCCGAGCCACTGGCGTCGGACTCCTCGCCGGCCTGCGCGGTACCGCCGGGGCCGCCGCCGCTGTCCCAGTCGGCGGGTTCGCGGGGTTCGCGCCCGGCCATGATGTCCTCGATCTGCTTGTCGTCGATGGTCTCGTACTTCACTAGTGCCTGGGCCATCGCATGCAGCTTGTCGATGTTATCCACCAGGATCTGCTTCGCGTGCTGGTAATTCGTGTCGATGATCTGGCGCACCTCGGCGTCGATCTCGCGCGCGGTCTCGTCGGACATCGGCTTGGACTTGCCCATCTGCCCGCCCAGGAAGGGATGCCCCTCTTCCTCGCCGTAGTCCAGCGGGCCCAGCTTGTCCGACAGGCCCCACTTGGTGACCATATTGCGCGCGATCTGGGTGGCACGCTCGATGTCGTTGGAGGCCCCGGTGGTCACCTTGTCGTTGCCGAAGATGATCTCTTCCGCCAGCCGCCCGCCGAACAGGCTCGCCAGCTGGCTTTCCAGACGCGTCTTCGAGTGGCTGTAGCGGTCTTCCTCCGGCAGGAACATGGTCACCCCGAGGGCGCGCCCGCGCGGGATGATGCTGACCTTGTACACCGGGTCATGCTCCGGCACCGTCAGGCCGACGATCGCATGCCCGGCCTCGTGATAGGCGGTCAGCTTCTTCTCGTCCTCGGACATCACCATGGACTTGCGCTCGGCACCCATCATGATCTTGTCCTTGGCGCGCTCGAAGTCGGACATATCCACCAGGCGCTTGTTGGCCCGGGCCGCGAACAACGCCGCCTCGTTGACCAGGTTGGCCAGATCCGCCCCGGAGAAGCCCGGCGTACCGCGGGCAATCAGGTCCGGGCGCACATCCTCCGCGATCGGGGTCTTCTTCATGTGGACCTTGAGGATCTGCTCGCGGCCGCGCACGTCCGGCGGCGGCACCACCACCTGGCGGTCGAAGCGGCCCGGGCGCAGCAGCGCCGGGTCCAGCACGTCCGGGCGGTTGGTCGCGGCGATCACGATGACCCCCTCGGTGCCCTCGAAGCCGTCCATCTCGACCAGCAGCTGGTTCAGCGTCTGCTCGCGCTCGTCGTGACCACCGCCCATGCCGGCGCCGCGCTGGCGACCGACCGCATCGATCTCGTCGATGAAGATAATGCAGGGAGCGTGCTTCTTGGCCTCGGAGAACATGTCTCGCACGCGCGAGGCGCCCACGCCGACGAACATCTCGACGAAGTCGGAACCGGAGATGCTGAAGAACGGCACCTTGGCCTCGCCGGCGATGGCCTTGGCCAGCAGCGTCTTGCCGGTACCCGGAGAGCCCACCATCAGCACGCCACGCGGGATCTGGCCGCCGAGTTTCTGGAACTTGGACGGGTCGCGCAGGAAGTCCACCAGTTCGGTGACCTCTTCCTTGGCCTCGTCGCAGCCGGCCACGTCACCGAAGCCGACCTTGACCTGGTCCTCCGACATCAGCTTGGCCTTGGACTTGCCGAAGGACATCGCGCCCTTGCCGCCGGCGCCACCGCCCTGCATCTGGCGCATGAAGTAGATCCACACGGCGATCAGCAGCAGGATCGGGAACCAGCTGATCAGGATGCTCATCAGCAGGGAACGCTCGGCCTCCTCGTGGGCATTGACCTCCACATTGTTCTGCAGCAGGTCGCCGATCAGGCCCGGGTCGTTCGGATTCACCGTGGTGAATCGCTGGCCTTCCAGCGTGGTGCCCTCGATCTTCTCGCCCTTGATGGTCACGTTATCCACGCGCCCGCCCTGCACATCGCGGATGAACTCGGAGTAGGTAATGCTCCGCACATCCTGCGTCTGCTGCTGTGGGCCGAAGTTGTTGAAGACAGACATCAGGACGACGGCAATCACCGCCCAGATGATCAGGTTCTTGGCCAGACCGTTCAAAACGACACCTCGAAAAACATCAATCGTCAGTTGCAGGCAGCTTTACACATCCCGGGGCTCGCGTGCCAATACATACACTTCCCGTGACCGAGGCCGCGAGGCCTTCGGTTTGCGCACCTTGACCGAGCGAAACCGGCGGCGCACCTCGGCCAGGTAGGCATCGGAACCTTCGCCCTGAAACAGCTTGACCAGAAAAGCCCCCCGGGGGTTCAGAATCTGGGTGGCCAACTCCAGCGCCAGTTCACACAGATGGATGGAACGCGGCTGATCCACGGCATCCGTACCGGTCAGGTTGGGGGCCATATCGGAAAGCACAAGGTCGGCCGGCTCGTCCCCGAGCGCGCTCAGGATCGCATCCAGCACGGCGTCCTCGCGGAAGTCGCCGGTCACGATCTCCGCGCCCGGCACGGGATCCATGGGCAGGATATCGGTCGCGACCAGGACCCCTTTGCGCCCGATTTTCTGCGCGGCGTACTGGGTCCAGCCGCCCGGCGCCGCACCCAGGTCCACCACGCGCATCCCGGGCTTCAGCAGCCGGTCGCGCTCGTCGAGCTCCTGCAGCTTGTAGACCGCGCGCCCGCGGTAGCCCTCCTGCTGGGCCCGCTGGACGTAGGGGTCATCGAAATGTTCCTTCAGCCAGCGCTGGCTGGAGCGGCTACGCTTGGGCATGCCCGATCCTTGCGCCGGCACTCGGCGTGCTACAATTTTGGCTTTCCAACACCGAAAAACGGCCTCCCGTGAATCTGACCGACGCGCAACGCCGCCACCTGCGCAGCCTCGCCCATCCCCGCAAACCCGTCGTGACCATTGGCCGCAACGGGCTGACCGACGCGGTGCTGGCGGAACTGGAACTGGCGCTCACCCACCACGAACTGGTCAAGATCAAGGTGAATATCGGGGATCGCGAGGCCCGCAACGGGGCCGTCGAGGAACTGTGCGAGCGCACCGGCGCCGAGCGGATTCAGCGCATCGGTCATGTCGCCACCCTGTTCCGGCGCAACCCGGAGGACCCGAAGGTCTCGCTGGACCCGGCCTGACAGCCGGATACGGCGGCGTCAGTTGACGTAGCGGACCTCCAGGATCTCGTACTCCGTCTCCCCGCCCGGGGCCTGCACGGTGACCACATCGCCCTCTTCCTTACCGATCAGCGCCCGCGCGATCGGGGAAGACACCGAGATCATGTTGTTCTTGATGTCGGCCTCGTCCTCGCCCACGATCTTGTAGGTCACCTGGCGCCCGTCCTCGGTCGCCTCCAGCACCACCGTGGTGCCGAACACGACCTTGCCGGTCTGCGGCAGGGCCGTGACGTCGATGATCTGGGCATTGGAGAGCTTCGCCTCCAGCTCGCGGATGCGGCCCTCGATGAAGCTCTGCTGCTCGCGCGCGGCGTGATACTCGGCGTTCTCCTTGAGGTCACCATGCTCGCGCGCCTCGGAGATCGCGTTGACCACGCGCGGGCGGTCCTCGCCCTTCAGCTTCTTCAGCTCTTCCTTCATCTTTTCCGCGCCAGTCACGGTCAAGGGCGTCTTGTTCATGCGCTTTTCCCTCCGAGATTTTCCTGGTGGAGGTCCTGCAGCCGGAAGACGTCGTTCGCCCCCAGATGATCCAGGGCCTGCACGGTGGCCTTGGCCCCAGCAATGGTGGTGGTATAGCCCACCTTGTGCATCAGCGCCTCGCGGCGGATGGTGTAGGAGTCGGAGGTCGACTGCTTGCCCTCCACGGTGTTGATGATGAAGCTGATCTCGTCGTTCTTGATCATGTCCACGATATGCGGACGACCCTCGGTGACCTTGTTCACGCGGGTCACCGCGATCCCGGCCTCCTCCAGCACGTTCGCCGTGCCCCGGGTGGCCAGAACCTCGAAACCCAGCTCGACCAGGCGGCGCGCGACTTCACCCACCAGCGGCTTGTCGATCTCGCGCACGGACACGAAGGCCTTGCCGGTGGACGGCAGCAGCACGCCCGCCCCCAGCTGGCTCTTGGCGAAGGCCTCGGCGAAGCTGCGACCGACCCCCATCACCTCGCCGGTGGACTTCATCTCCGGCCCCAGGATCGGGTCCACGCCCTGGAACTTGGCGAACGGGAACACCGATTCCTTTACCGAGTAGTAATCGGGGTAGACCGCATCGCCCACGCCCTGCTCGGGCAGGGTCTGCCCGGCCATGCAGCGGGCGGCAATCTTGGCCAGCGGCCGGCCGACGCTCTTGGAGACATACGGCACGGTGCGCGAGGCGCGCGGATTGACCTCCAGCACGTAGATATCGTCGCCCTTGATCGCGAACTGGGTGTTCATCAGGCCGACGACCTTGAGCCCCAGCGCCATCTTGCGCACCTGCTCGACCATCGCGTCCTGTAGCGCCATCGACAGCGAGAACGGCGGCAGCGAACAGGCGGAGTCGCCCGAGTGCACGCCGGCCTGCTCAATGTGTTCCATGATCCCGCCGATGATCACGTTCTCGCCATCCGAGATGGCATCGACATCAACCTCGATCGCGTCATCCAGGAAGCGATCCAGCAGCACCGGGGCATCGTTGGAGACGGACACCGCGTTCTGCATGTAGCTGCGCAGGTCCTCGCGGTCGCGCACGATCTCCATCGCGCGGCCACCGAGCACGTAGGACGGACGCACCACCAGTGGGTAGCCGATCTCGTCGGCCAGCTTCTCCGCCTCTTCCTCGCTGCGCGCGGTGCGGTTCGGCGGCTGCTTGAGTCCCAGCTTGTTCAGCAGGGCCTGGAAGCGTTCGCGGTCCTCGGCCAGGTCGATCGAGTCCGGGCTGGTGCCGATAATCGGCACCCCGGCCGCCTCGAGATCCCGCGCCAGCTTCAGCGGGGTCTGCCCGCCGTACTGCACGATCACGCCGGCCGGGTTCTCGGTCGCCACGACCTCCAGCACGTCTTCCAGCGTCAGGGGCTCGAAGTACAGGCGATCCGAGGTGTCGTAGTCGGTGGAGACCGTCTCCGGGTTGCAGTTGACCATGATGGTCTCGTAGCCATCCTCGCGCATGGCGAGTGCGGCATGCACGCAGCAGTAGTCGAACTCGATGCCCTGGCCGATGCGGTTCGGCCCGCCGCCCAGGACCATGATCTTCTGCTTGTCGGTCGGCTCCGCCTCGTTCTCCTCTTCATAGGAGGAGTACATGTAGGCGGTGGTGGTTGCGAACTCGGCCGCGCAGGTGTCCACCCGCTTGTACACCGGGCGCACGCCCAGGCCGTGGCGGTGCTTGCGCACGGCCTTTTCGGTCTCGTTGAGGATCGTCGCCAGGCGCAGGTCGGAGAAGCCGCGCTGCTTCAGGCGGTACATCTCCTCGGCCTTGATGTCGCCCAGGATGCGGTCGCGCAGGCCCTTCTCGACATCCACCAGCTCCTGGATCTGGGCCAGGAACCAGGGGTCGATCGCCGTCAGGTCGAAGATGTCCTGGATCGAGAAGCCGGCACGGAAGGCGTCGGCCACGTACAGCACCTGCTCCGGGCTGGGATTGGCGAGCTTGGTGCGCAGCTGGTCCACCACGTCGTCGGCTTGCAGGTCGATGCGCTCGTCGAGGCCGTCCATGCCGGTCTCCATCGAGCGCAGAGCCTTCTGGAACGACTCCTGGAAGGTGCGGCCGATGGCCATGGCCTCGCCCACCGCCTTCATCTGCGTGGTCAGCCGCGCCTCGGCCTGCGGGAATTTCTCGAAGGTGAAGCGCGGGATCTTGGTGACCACGTAGTCGATGGACGGCTCGAACGAGGCCGGGGTCAGCCCGCCGGTGATCTCGTTTTTCAGCTCGTCGAGGGTGTAGCCCACCGCCAGCTTGGCCGCGACCTTGGCGATCGGGAAGCCGGTCGCCTTGGAGGCCAGCGCGGAGGAACGCGACACCCGCGGGTTCATCTCGATCACGATCATGCGCCCGTTCTCGGGGTTGATCGCGAACTGCACGTTGGAGCCGCCGGTTTCCACGCCGATCTTGCGCAGCACCGCCAGCGAGGCGTCGCGCATGATCTGGTATTCCTTGTCGGTCAGGGTCTGCGCCGGGGCCACAGTGATCGAGTCCCCGGTGTGGATGCCCATCGGGTCCAGGTTCTCGATGGAGCAGATGATGATGCAGTTGTCCGCCTTGTCGCGGACCACCTCCATCTCGAACTCCTTCCAGCCAAGCGCCGATTCCTCCAGCAACACCTGGTTTACCGGCGAGAGGTCGAGCCCGTTCTTGACAATGTACTCGAACTCCTCGCGGTTGTAGGCGATACCGCCCCCCGAGCCGCCGAGGGTGAACGACGGGCGGATGATTACCGGGAAGCCGATCTTCGGCTGGATCTCCTGCGCCTCCTCCCAGGAGTGCGCGAGCATCGCGGTCGGGGTGTCCAGACCGATATCGGCCATCGCCGCCTTGAAGTGATCGCGGTCCTCGGCCATGTCGATCGCCGCCTCGTTGGCGCCGATCATCTCCACCCCGAACTTCTCGAGCACGCCTTCCTTCGACAGGTCCAGCGCGCAGTTCAGCGCGGTCTGACCGCCCATGGTCGGCAGCACCGCATCCGGGCGCTCCTTCTCGATGATCTTGGCGACCGTCTCCCACTCCACCGGCTCGATGTAGGTGGCATCCGCCATCTCCGGATCGGTCATGATGGTCGCCGGATTGGAGTTCACCAGGATCACCCGGTAACCCTCCTCGCGCAGGGCCTTGCAGGCCTGGGCGCCGGAGTAGTCGAACTCGCAGGCCTGACCGATCACGATCGGGCCGGCCCCGAGGATCAGGATGCTCTGGATGTCGGTACGCTTGGGCATGTGACGGCTCTCGCAGGCTGTCGATATCGGAAATTCGGGAGGAGGAGCTTTAGCGACGCGCGGCGCGCATCATCTCGACGAAGTCGTCGAACGCCGGGGACACGTCGTGGGGGCCCGGGCTGGCTTCGGGGTGTCCCTGCAGGCTGAAGGCCGGGCAGTCGGTGCGGGCGATCCCCTGCAGCGTGCCGTCGAACAGCGACCGGTAGGTCGGCGTCAGCGTATCGGGCAGGTTGTCCTCGTCGATCGCAAAGCCGTGATTCTGCGACGAGATCATCACCCGCCCGCTTTCCTCGTGGCGGATCGGGTGGTTCGCCCCGTGATGGCCGAACTTCATCTTCACGCTCTTGCCGCCGCTGGCAATGCCCAGCAGTTGGTGCCCGAGGCAGATACCGAACAGCGGCAGCTTGCGCTCGCAGATGTCGCGGATCGCATCGATCGCGTAGGTGCAGGGCTCGGGGTCGCCTGGGCCGTTGGACAGGAACACCCCGTCGGGTTTCAGCTCCATGACCTCGGCCACCGGAGTCTCGGCCGGCACCACGGTCACGCGACAACCCCGGTCCGCCAGCTTGCGCAGGATGTTCTGCTTCATGCCGAAGTCGTAGGCCACCACATGAAATTCAGCCTGCTCCGGGTCCACCCGGGCCGGCTCTTCGCCGAGCTGCCAGGTGCCCTCCAGCCATTCGTAGCGGCTGCGCGTGGTGACCTCGCGCGCCAGGTCCATGCCCTTGATGCCGGGAAACTCGCGCGCGGCGGCCAGGGCCGCTTGCTCGTCCACCTCACCGGCCTGGATGCAGCCGTTCAGCGCGCCCTTCTCGCGCAGAATGCGGGTCAGTTTGCGGGTATCGATCCCGCTGATCGCCACGATGCCGTGGCGCAGCAGGTAATCCGGCAAGGATTCGCGCGAGCGCCAGTTCGACACCAGCGGCGGCAGGTCACGGATGATCAGCCCGGCCGCATGGGCGCGGGCGGACTCGTCATCCTCCGGATTGGTCCCGGTGTTGCCGATATGCGGATAAGTCAGCGTGACCATCTGCCGGTGGTAGGAGGGATCCGTGAGGATCTCCTGATAACCGGTCATCGCGGTGTTGAACACCACCTCGCCGACCGTCTGGCCCTGGGCGCCAATCGCCTGACCATGAAACACAGTGCCATCTTCCAGGACGAGCAGAGCGGGCGCGGACACAGGGGACCTCCGGATGGTCTGGGTCGGGGCCGCCAGGCGGTTCGCCGGCGGCGGTACTGCGATCGATTCGGGTCTTTGACCCGGCCTCGCCCGCACCGTTTCAACAGGGACGGGACCCTGTTCTGGACAACGGTTCGGTGCTCGCGGGACGGGTACGGATACGCCTTCAAGTGTACGCGAGCGCCGCGCGCGGCGTCCAACGAGATGCCCGCTTGCGACGTCATCCGCCTCTCCGCTCCAGCCTGGCGATCCCTCACTCTTGGGCGTTGATGGCTGGCCCCCGTTCGTCACCCGGTGTTTCGCCTGCCTTGTTGTGGCTGGCCCTGGCTCGGCCTCCGGTGTTTACGGTGCCTTCGGTCCGCATACTGCCTGGCGCTGACTCGCCAGCGCGCCCCGAGGTCCTTTCTTGCTTGCCCAAGAAAGTACCCAAAGAAGGGCACCCGGATTTCGCCCGGGAACCTCGCTCCGGACGTGCTGGGCCGGCGGCGCTGAACTCGCTGCGCCTTCGGCTCCGCTCAGACATCCAGCGCCTTCTCCCGGCCCATCACGCCCTCCGCGAGGGGCTCCATACGGGAGGCGAAGGTCAAGACAGAAGGATTTCCGACCCCACGACACAACAACGGCCTTGCCGTCCGACAGCCCCCGGCGCCCGCTAGCGGGCGCGGCACGCAACGGCCGAAGGCCGAGCGTGCCCAGATGTCCGAAGACCTAGCCTTCGTCCACTCGCAGTATCGTCGGGACGGCCGTTGTTTTGACCTGCCTCCCCGTTGTCGTCGCGCTGAGCGGAGAGGGTTTTCGCGGGACGATTCAAAATAGAAACGGGGGCGCTGGATGTCTGAGCGGAGCGCAGCGTAGCGAGTTCAGCGCCGCCCGCGAAAACCCTCGGAGCGAGGGAAACCCCGGACCGCGCAGCGGGCCGGGGTCGCGGCAGTCGGGCGTGTTTCTTGGGTACTTCTTTGCACGAGCAAAGAAGCCCGTTTTTGATCAACAACGGGCGCGGCGCGCTGGCGAGTCAGCGCCAGGCAGTATGCGGACCGAAGGCACCGTAAACACCGGAGGCCGAACCAGGACCAGCCACCACGAGGCAGGCGGCGGACCGAAAGCACATAAACGCTGACGACCACGCTGTCCCTGCCAGGATCACCGCGGATTCGCGCGCTAGCGCTTGACGGTAGAGCGCAGCGCGAGACGCACCAGCGTCTCCACCGAGTCGGCCTGGTCGCGGACCGCCGCAACCATCTTCTCGGCACTGGCCCGCGGATAGCCAAGGGACTCCAGCGCGGCCAGGGCCTCGCCCTCCATCGCGGCAGCCGGCGTGGGCTCGCTGCCCGCCGCCGCCCCGGCGGGCGCGGCGGCAAAGCCCATCTCGGCCAGGCGCTCGCCCAGCTCCAGCACCACCCGTTCGGCGGTGCGCTTGCCGATACCCGGCACCTTGGCCAGGCCTGTCACGTCACCACCACTGATCAGGCCCGCCAGCTCGTCGCCGGCGTAGGTCGAAAGCATGGCCAGCGCCAGTTTGGCACCGATACCGTTGACGCGGATCAGACGGCGGAACAGGTCGCGGTCACGCTTGTTCAGGAATCCGAAGAGCTGGTGGGCATCCTCGCGCACCACCAGGTGGGTCGCCAGCACGACCGTCTCGCCGGGTTCCGGCAGGGCCGCCAGCGTGGACAGCGGGACATCCACCTCGTAACCAACCCCGCCGGCGTCGATCACCACGCCGTTCACCTCGCGGCTGATCAGCCGCCCCTCCAGTCGGGCGATCATGGGCGCCCCCCGATCATCGCAGCAGCCGAGCCCTGCAGGCGCGCCTCGTTCTGCCGGGTGTGGGCGTGGCAGAGCGCGACGGCCAGGGCGTCGGCGGCGTCGCTGCTGGCCGGTTCGGCCAGACGTAACAGTTGCTGCATCATGTGCTGGACCTGCTCCTTGTCCGCGCCACCGACACCGACCACGGCCAGCTTGATCGCGCGCGGGGCGTATTCGTGTACCGGCAGACCGGCCTGGGTGGCAGCGCAGATGGCCGCGCCACGGGCGTGCCCCAGCTTGATCGCGGACTGGGCATTGCGGGCGACGAACACCGACTCGATGGCCAGTACGTCGGGCTTCAGCTCGTCGATCACCTCGACCACGCCGGCGAAGATCTCGCCCAGGCGCTCGGGGAAGGCCTTCGCCTTCGGCCGGATCACGCCGTGGCCGCAGGAACGGCCGCGGCTGCGATCAAACTCGATGACCGCGAAGCCGGTCACGCGGGAGCCGGGGTCGATCCCGAGGATGCGCACGCCGCTCACGCTGCGGCCGGTTCAGTCACCGCTGACTTCTTCGGGGAAGTCGGCGTTGGTGTAGACGTTCTGCACGTCGTCCAGATCATCGAGCATGTCCAGCAGCTTCAGGACCGACTCGGCGGTCTCCGCATCCAGCGGGGCCAGGGTCTCCGGCCGCCAGGTGACCTCGGCGTTTTCCGGCTCCAGGCCGCGCTCCGTCAGTGCGGCGCGCACGTCCTGATAGGTCTCCGGCTCGGTAATCACCTCGATCGCACCGTCGTCCTCGACCTGGACGTCCTCGGCCCCGCCCTCCAGCGCGGCCTCCATCACCACCTCGTCATCCAGGCCCGGGGCGAAACGGATCACGCCCTTGTTCTGGAACAGGTAGGCGACCGAGCCGTCGGTGCCGAGGTTGCCGCCCATCTTGGAGAAAGCATGCCGCACCTCGGCAACCGTGCGGTTGCGGTTGTCAGTCATGCAGTCGACCAGGATGGCCGCACCGCCAGGCCCATAGCCCTCGTAGCGGATCTCCTCGACGTTGTCGCCATCGGTCTCGCCGGCGCCACGCTTGGCGGCCCGCTCGATGGTGTCGCGGGTCATGTTGGAACCCAGCGCCTTGTCGATCGCCAGGCGCAGGCGCGGGTTGGTCTCCGGGTCCGAGCCGCCCTGGCGGGCGGCCACGGTGATCTCGCGGATCAGCTTGGTGAAGAGTTTGCCGCGCTTGGCGTCCTGGGCGTTCTTGCGATGCTGGATATTCGCCCACTTGCTGTGGCCTGCCATTCGGTCACGACTCCTTGAGTTGGGTTCGGTTATGCCGACCCGGCATGCCGCCGGGCACCGGAATGCGCACAGTCTAATCGCTGGGGCCGCGCTAATCACGAATGCGGGCGGCATGCCCCTGCCGTGGTCCCTTCGTCATTGCGGGGCCGCGCAGGGGCGGTGAACGGCCGCAGGCCGGCTCGAAGGGCGCGCGCAGCGAGTAACCTCCGGACCGAACCCCCGACGCCCGCCCGGGCCAGCGCCGGGGCCAGCCACGGAGATCGCCACGGCGCTCCGCGCCTCGCGATGACCGCGGTGGTCGGGCTTGACGGGCCCGTCCGGCGTCAGGGCAGAAACTCGCCCGCCTCCAGGAAGTGCAGGGTCTCGCGCGCCACGACGGTGTCGAACAGCATGCCCATATGCGTCACCGGCAGGGTCAGGTGACGCGAGACGTCGGGGCCCCGCGTCTCGTCCACCGCGACCAGGCCATCATGGGGATGCGGCAGGCGCGCAATCAACGGGCCCGGCCCGAACGGCCGGCTGCCGGCCAGCATGCCGATGTCGCGCCCGCGCAGGATCGGGCTCCCACCGAGCAGGCCGCGTTCCAGGGGCGCGCCCAGCCACCAGTGCCCGGCCCGGTTGCGCGCCAGCCGGGCCGCCACGCGGCTGCCAGCCAGGGGCGAACCCAGCATCACGATGCGGCCGGGACGCTGCACGGGCGCGACCTCGAACAGGTGGCGCACCACCACGCCGCCCAGGCTGTGGGCGACCAGGTGCACGAGGTCGCCGGGGACGTCGTCGAGAAAGGCCGCCAGCGCGCGCCCCGCCTGCTCCGGCGTCTGGCGCCGCGAGGCGTAGCGGAAGGGGTGAACCGCGTGACCGGCCGCGCGCAGGCGCCGGGCGAGCAGGGCCATCTCCAGGCCGGACATATGCCAGCCATGGACCGTAACCACACTGGTACGCATGCCGGCCATGGTGAACGACCGGCCCGTTGCCTACCCGGCCTGTTGCGTAGCGCTGGCGCGCAGGCGGATGCCCAGCTCGCGCAGCTGCTTCTCGCCGACCGGCGCCGGGGCGTCGGTCAGCAGGCAGGCGGCCGTCTGGGTCTTGGGGAAGGCCATTACGTCGCGAATGGAGTGGGCGCCGCTCATCAGCATCACCAGGCGGTCCAGGCCGAAGGCCAGGCCGCCGTGCGGCGGGGCACCGAACTCCAGCGCATCCAGCAGGAAGCCGAATTTCTCGCGGGCCTCGTCCTCGCCGATACCCAGGGCCTCGAACGCAGCCTGCTGCATCTCGGGGTTGTGGATACGGATGGAGCCACCGCCCACTTCGGTGCCGTTGAGCACCATGTCGTAGGCACGGGACAGGGCCTCGCGCGGGTTATTGCGCAGCGCGTCCGGGCTGTCCACCGCCGGGGCAGTGAACGGGTGATGCAGGGCGTACAGGCGCTTGTCCTCGTCGTCGTACTCGAACATCGGGAAGTCGACGACCCACAGCGGCTGCCAGCCCGCCTCGACCAGCTCGAGGTCGTGGCCGAGCTTCACGCGCAACGCGCCGATCGCCTCGTTGACCACAGAGGCCTTGTCCGCACCGAAGAAGATCAGGTCGCCGGCGGCGGCCGCGGTCTTTTCCAGGATCTGCCGGGTCACGTCCTCCGGCAGGAATTTCAGGATCGGCGACTGCAGCCCGCCCTCGATATCCGCCGGGTCGTTGACCTTGATGTAGGCCAGGCCCTTCGCGCCGTAGCGGCCGACGTACTCGGTGTAGACGTCGATCTCCTTGCGCGTGAGCTTGGCTCCGCCCGGAACGCGCAGCGCGGCCACGCGGCCCTCGGGGTCGTTCGCCGGGCCGTTGAAGACCTTGAACTCCACCGCCTGCATCACCTCGGTCAGTTCGGTGAACTCCAGCGGAATGCGCAGATCGGGCTTGTCCGACCCGAAGCGGGCCATCGCCTCGGCGTAGGCCATGCGCGGGAACGGATCGGGCAGTTCCACGCCCTGCACCTCGCGGAACAGGTGCCGGATCAGGCCCTCGGTCACGCCCATCACGTCGGCCTCGTCGACGAAGGCCATCTCCATGTCCAGCTGGGTAAACTCCGGCTGGCGATCGGCGCGCAGGTCCTCGTCGCGGAAGCAGCGGGTGATCTGGTAGTAGCGGTCCATGCCGGACATCATCAGCAGCTGCTTGAACAGCTGCGGCGACTGCGGCAGGGCAAAGAAGCTGCCCGGATGCGTGCGGCTGGGCACCAGGTAGTCGCGCGCGCCCTCCGGCGTGGCCTTGGTCAGCATCGGGGTCTCGAGGTCGAGGAAATCGCGCTCCTCGAGGAAGCGGCGCATGGCCGCGGAGACCTGCGCGCGCAGGCGCAGGCGCTCCTGCATCACCGGGCGGCGCAGGTCCACGTAGCGATAGCGCAGGCGAGTGTCCTCGCCGACATCCTCGTCGTCCAGCGGGAACGGCGGGGTCTTCGCGGCGTTCAGGACCTCCAGCTCCAGACCCAGGATCTCCACCGCGCCGGTGGACAGATCGGGGTTCTCGGTGCCCTCGGGGCGGCGGCGCACGCGGCCGGTCATGCGGATCACGAACTCGCTGCGCAGCTGCTCGGCACGCGCGAAGACGTCCTCGCGGTCGGGGTCGAACACCACCTGCACCCGACCCGTATGGTCGCGCAGATCGACGAAGATCACGCCCCCGTGGTCACGCCGGCGATTCACCCAGCCGCAAAGGGTCACCTCCGAGTCGAGTTCGTTCTCGGTGACACGTCCACACAGATGAGTTCGCATTGCGCTGTTCCAGCCGAAGGGCACGCCCGCCAGGGATCGGTGGTTCCTGAGAGGCCTGCATGGTTAGTCGGGAAAACGGGGCGCACGCGACGTCCGCACCCGCGAAAAGGCCGGAAATCTTACGATTTGCCCTGCCCTTGCGCAACCGGAGCCGGGGCCTCTTCAGGTCCTTTCAGGGGCGTGACGACCCCCATGGACATCACGAACTTGAGGCCGTCCTCCACCGTCATGTCGAGTTCAATCGCCTCTTCGCGCGGGACCATCAGCACGAAGCCCGAGGTCGGGTTGGGGGTCGTCGGGACGAATACGGTGATTACCTCGTGCTCGGTGCGCTCCTGCACCTCGCCGGTGCCGACGCCGGTCATGAACCCGACCGACCACAGGCCGCGGCGCGGGTATTCGATCAGCATCACCTTGCGGAAGGCCTGGCCGCCATCCGCCAGTACCGTCTCGGTCACCTTCTTCACCGCCCCGTAGATCGAGTTAACCAGCGGGATGCGGTGCACGATGGACTCGCCCAGCGCGACCAGCTTGCGCCCGACGATGTTGGCCACGATCACCCCGGTGACGAACACCACGACGATCGCGACCACGATCCCCACGCCCGGGATGGAAAAGCCCAGCAGCGCCTCCGGCCGCCAGCCCGGCGGCAGGAGGAGGATGGTGAAGTCCAGCAGGTCGACCAGCAGCTTGATAATGAAGCCGGTGACGATCAGTGGCAGCCAGACCAGCAGCCCTGCAATCAGGTAGCGGCGCAGGGAGACCAGCATGGGTCAGGTGCTGGCCGCGGCCTTGCTCGTGGAGGTATCGGACTTGCCGGCGCCACCGCCCGAATCCTTCAGGTTGCGCTTGCCGTCCTTCTTGAAATCGGTCTCGTACCAGCCGCCCCCGGCCAGGCGGAAACCGGCGGCGGAGACCTGCTTGGTCAGGGCCTCGGCACCGCACTCGGGGCAGGTGGTGGCGGGCGGGTCGGAGATCTTCTGCAGGATCTCGGAGATCTCGCCGCAATCCTTGCACTGGTATTCATAGATGGGCATGGCTGGAATCCTCGGAACACATCCGCGAAAACACGGGTTGAGGCGTATTATGCGGCCGTTCGCCGGGAATAAAAGGCCTTCCGCACCGACAGGCGGTGTTTGCGCCGCGCGGCCGCAGCGCGGATGATTCGCCCCATACCCGAATGTACTGCCCGCAAGGACCTGCCATGGCCGAAAAGATCGTGATCATGCTGCTCAATCTGGACCTCGACCGCCCCGGCACCCTGGGCGCCCCGTTCTTCCAGGCCACCGTCGCCGCCGCGATGGATCTCGAGGTCGAGATCTACTTCGCCGCCGGCACCACGCGCCTGCTGCGCGCGGGCGTGGCGGACCAGATCTACCCCGGCGAGGCGAAGGAGAAATCCGTCTACAGCTTCATGCAGGACGCCCACGAGGCCGGCTGCGCCTTCTACGCCTGCGCCGGTGCAATGGACGAAAACGGACTGACCCTGGACAACGCGGTCCCGGAACTGGACGGGATGCGCGGCGGCGGCGCCTTCATCGGCGAGGTCGTTGAGGACGGCGTCGCCACCCTCACCTACTGATCCGGCCGCCATGAGCGAACCCTCCCAGCGCGCGGTCCTGATCACCGGCTGCTCCAGCGGCATCGGTGCCTGCACCGCGGGCATGCTGCGCGAACGCGGCTACCGGGTCTTCGCCACCGCCCGGCGCAGCGAGGATGTCGCGCGGCTGAAGAAGGACGGCTTCGAGGCATTGCAGCTGGACCTGGATGACTCCGCCAGCATCCACAGCGCAGTCACCGAGATTCTGCACCGCACCGACGGCCACCTCTACGGCCTGTTCAACAACGGCGCCTATGGTCAGCCCGGCGCGGTGGAGGACCTCAATCGCGCCACCCTGCGCGCACAACTGGAGACCAACGTGCTTGGCTGGCTGGAGCTGACGAATGCCGTGCTGCCCGCCATGCGCCGCGCCGGCGAGGGCCGCATCATCCAGAACAGCTCGGTCCTTGGGCTGGTCGCCCTGCGCCTGCGCGGCGCCTACGTGACCTCCAAGTTCGCGATCGAGGGCATGAGCGACACCCTGCGCCAGGAACTGCACGGCACGGGTATCCATGTCTCGCTGATCGAGCCGGGCCCGATCCGCAGCGAATTCCGCGCCAACGCCCTGAAGGCCTTCCGCTACCACATCCAGCGCGAGCACAGCCCTTGGCAGGAGACCTACCGTGCCGCCGAGGCCCGCATGGCGGACGCCGAGTCCGATGCGCCGTTCACACTGGGGCCCGAGGCGGTCGCGCGCTGTGTGGTGCACGCCCTGGAGGCCCGCCGGCCACGGGTGCGCTATCACGTGACCTTCCCCACCCGGTTGTTCGCCTTCCTCAAGTGGCTGCTCCCGGCGCGGGCGCTGGATGCTGTGCTGCGCGGTGTATCACGCGGAGAGAACCGCTGACCGTGGCAAACTGCGCCGCATGAACCTGATCTTTCTCGCCCTGATCGTGATCGCCGTGGCAACGGCCGCGATCCGCGAGATCCGCTCCACCGACCCGGACGAGCAGCCGATGCAGGCGCTGTCCGAGGGCGCAATCGACGCGGCCGGCTCCGCGGTGGAACTGGCGCTGGGCCTGGTCGGGGTGATGGCACTGTTCCTCGGCCTGATGAAGATCGCCGAGGCCGGCGGCTTGCTTACCGTGCTGGCCCGCCTGCTGCGGCCGCTGATGACCCGCCTGTTCCCGTCGGTCCCGCCGGAGCACCCGGCGATGGGCGCGATGATCCTGAACTTCTCCGCCAACATCCTGGGGTTGGGCAATGCCGCGACCCCGTTCGGCATCCGCGCGATGCAGGAGCTGGAGAAGCTGAACCCGCACCCGGGCACCGCCACCAATGCGATGGCCCTGTTCCTGGCGATCAACACCTCCAGCATTACATTGCTGCCCACCGGGGTCATCGCGCTGCGCGCCAGCCTTGGCTCCGAGGCCCCGGCGGCGATCCTGCCGACCACGCTGTTCGCCACGCTGTTCGCGACCATCGCCGGCATCACCAGCGCCCTGATCCTGCAGCGCTATTTCCGCAGCCCGGCGCCGACCCGATCGATCGACCCGGACGCCGCCGATCGCGACGGCGCCACGGACCTGGACGACACGGTTCGCGCGACCGAGTCCCGCAGCGCCCCGTCCGACGCCGAAGCGGGCGCGACCGAAGAACCCGCCCCGGAGCAGCAACCGATGAACATCGAGGTGCCCACCGAGGGCTACCCGGCCTGGGTCTCGCTGACGGTACTGGCCGGGGTGCTCGCGATCATCCCGCTGACCATCCTCTACGGCCAGGCGATCGCCCCCTGGATCATCCCGGGGCTGGTAGTCGGCTTCCTGTCCTACGGGGTGATCCGCGGCGTGCCGGTCTACGAGGTCTTCGTCGAGGGGGCCAAGGAGGGCTTCAACGTGGCCCTGCGCATCATCCCCTACCTGGTGGCGATCCTGGTCGCGGTGGGGATGCTGCGCGAGAGCGGTGCTTTAGGCATGTTCGTCGGGCTGGTCGGGCCGCTGACCACGCCCTTTGGCCTGCCGGCCGAGGCCCTGCCGATGGCCCTGCTGCGCCCGCTGTCCGGCTCCGGCGCCTATGGCATCATGGCCGGCATCATGCAGGACCCGGCCACCGGGCCGGACACCCACGTCGGCATCCTGGTCTCCACCCTGCAGGGCTCGACCGAGACCACCTTCTACGTGCTCGCGGTGTACTTCGGCGCAATCGGCATCAAGCGCGTGCGCCACACTCTGGCGGCCGCGCTGACCGCGGACGCCGTCGCCGTGGCCGCGGCGATCGCGATCGTCGCATTCCTCTTTCTTTGAGAATCGCCGACGCGCGCGGCGGCTCAGCCGCTCGCGCGACCCGCGGCACAGCGCTGCAGCGCGCCCAGCAGATCGCTCGCCCCGATCGGCTTGGTGAGCAGAGCATCAAAGCCGGCCGCCGCCACCCGCTCGCGCGTGGCCTCGGTGGCATCGGCCGTCACCGCGATCACCGGGATCGCCGCCAGCGCCGCCTCGGCGCGCAGCGCGCGCAGCACCTGAAAGCCGTCCATCACCGGCAGATTCAGATCGAGCAGGACAAGCCCCGGCGGGTCCCGCAGGGCCATGTCCAGGCCCGCCACGGCGGAGTCCGCCACCCGGCAGTCGCTCACCCCCTGCTGCCTCAGCATCTCGCGCAGCAGACGCTGATTGGCGGCATGATCCTCGATGCAGAGCACCCGGCAACCCTCCCGGATCGCAACGTCCGAGGCTGCGGCCGCGGGCGGGAGGTGCTCCTGCGCCGCGGGCAGACGGAACCAGAAGGTGCTGCCCGTACCCGGTATGCTGTCGACGCCGATCTCGCCGTCCATCAGCTCCACCAGGTTGCGGGTCACCGCAAGGCCCACCCCGCTCCCCTCGATTCCCTGCTCCTCGGCCACCAGGCGCTCGAAGGGCTGGAACAGCCGCTGGCACTGCTCCGGCGTCAGCCCCGGCCCGTCGTCTTGCACCGCGATCCGCACGCCGGAGCCCTCGTGTTCGCAGGTCACGCGCACGCGCCCGCCCGGCCGGTTGTACTTGACCGCGTTGGACAACAGGTTCAGGAGTACCTGCCTCAAACGCCGGGGGTCGGCCTGCACCATCAGCGTCGGCAGGGGCTCCGCTGCGAGCACCACGCGATGCTCGCGCGCCAGGGGCTCCAGCAGGGACAGGCATTCATCCAGTAGCGGGTCCACGGCGACTGGTTCCGGCTCCACCTGCATGCGCCCCGCCTCGATCCGCGCCAGGTCCAGGATCTCGTTGATCAGGTCCAGCAGATGGCGCCCGGCGCGCATGATTTCATCGAGATGGCCGCGCTGGTGTTCATCCAGAGCCGGATCGCGCTCCAGCAGCTGGGCAAACCCGAGAACCGCGTTCATCGGCGTGCGCAGCTCGTGGCTCATGTTGGACAGAAAATCCGACTTGGCCCGGTTGGCCGCCTCGGCCGCCTCGCGCGCACGGTGCAGCTCGGCGCGACGACGCAGCTCGTCGGTGAAGTCGCTGAAGATATTGAAGCCGTATTGCGGTTCGCCGCGATCGTCGAGGACGACCCCGATGTTGCTGACGGTGATAAACACCGCCCCATTGGCGCAGCGGTGGGGTAGCTTTCCGGCCCAGGAACCGCCTTCGGAAAGCACCCGGTCGATCTCCCGCGCCTCCTCTTCGGAGTCCTCGGGGATGATATCCATCTCGCGGAAGCTCCGGCCCAGCATCTCGCTCGACTCGTAGCCCACCATCTCGCGCGCGGCGGCATTCACGTAGACGAAGCGGCCCGCACGGTCCACTACCGCGATGCCCTGCCCGGAGGACTCGAAGATGCGCTGGAACAGGGCCAGATGTTCCTGGGCCTCGTGCAGTTCGGTGATGTCCTGCAGGCTCCCGGCGATGTGCGCGGGTCGGCCCTCTGCATCCAGGCTGACACTGGCGATGACGTGGACAAAGCGGGTCCGCCCGTCCCGGAATTGCACCCGGTGACCGAGTTCGTGGTGTCCGGCCGCATTCAGGCCCTGCAGAAAGGCCGTCACCGGCTCGCGATCCTCCGGGTGCACCAGCGCCAGGTATGCGTCGCGCCCGAAGGACGCATCCCCCGCATCCGCCTCGAAGATCTCGTGGATGACCCGCGACCATGTGATCGCCCCGCTTTGCGGGTCCATCTCCCAGTTGCCGATGCGCGCCAGGCGCTGCGATTCCAGCAGCCGGGTAGACAGCTGGGACAATGCCAGTTCCGAGGTCTTGCGCTTGGTGATGTCCTGCATCACACCCAGCATGTACAGAACCTCGCCGTCCTGATCCCGGACCACGTCGCCGCGCTCGAGCAGCCAGTGCTCCGAGCCGTCGGGCCAGATGACGCGATGCTCCAGTTCAAGATAGGACCCGCGACGCAGACTGCTGGCGATCGCATTGCGCACCCGGATGCGATCGTCGGGGTGCACCGCCTGCACGAAATTGGCGACCGTGGGTTCCAGCCCGCCCTCGGGATAGCCCAGAAGCGGCGGGATGCGCTCCGACCAGCCCAGCGCCTCGCGGTTCGGCGCCCATTCCCAGGTCCCCATGTTGGCGAAGATCTGGCTGGAGCGCAGGCGGTGCTCCTGATGCTTCACGTGGGTGATCTCGGTGCGGATCGACACGTACTGGTAGGGGCGCCCGTTGCTCCCGAGATACGGGACGATGGTGGTCTCCACCCAGTACAGCGAGCCGTCGCGCGCACGATTGCACATTTCGCCCTGCCAGACGCGCCCGGACGCGATGGTGGACCAGAGCTCGGCATAGAATTCCGGTGGATGCTGGCCGGACTTCAGGATGCGGTGATTGCGGCCCATCAGCTCGGACACCGCATAGCCGCTGACCCGGGAAAAGCGCTCGTTGGCGTAGACGATGTTGCCGGCCACGTCCGCGATACTGACCAGGGCATGTTCGTTGACGGCCACATGCTCGCGTTCGCGCTCGTACAGGGCATCGCGATAGGACTGGCTGACCCCGTCGATCTGGCGCATCTGGCGCGCCCGCGCGGCAATCGCGGCCTGGATACGGGCTGGCTCCACGGGCTTCAGAAACACCCCCGCCACACCGGGGTGCACCGTCATCAGGGCGTTGATCCGTCCGGGGTCCTCGGTCAGGAACAGCAGCGGAACCGCCCCCCCGTTGTCCCGAGTACGCAGCAGCGCGACAAACGATTCCGCCGGTTCGTCCAGCCCCTGCAGATCGAGGACCACCACATCGGCGCCGATCTCGCCCAGCCGGAGGCGCGCATCCTCCGGGTCGGACACCGTCGATACCTCCAGCCCGGAAGCGGCCAGATGATGAGCGAGTTCGCTGTCCGCCTCCCCGGCGACCAGCAGCACGCGATAATCCGACTCCACGATTACGCCGCCGATCTGCATCAGCTGCTCGACCAGGGTGTCGGTTACCAGGGGGTGATCGAGGCAGCGCGTCACCCCCTGGCGCACGCATTCGAGGCGGGCGCCGGGACTCCAGGCCTGAGCGACGGCCAGCACCGGAAGCCCGCTGGCCAGCGCAGACGCCAGCCCCGGCAAGCCGCCCCCGTCCGCCGCGACCACGTCGGCACACAGCACCACTGCGGAAAGCGGCTCGTCGTCGGCCACGGCAACCTCGCCCCGGGTTACACGAAAACCCTGGTCGGCCAGCATGCGGGCCACCGCCTCGCCGACCGCGCCGCCGTCGTCGATCAGGCGGACTCGTGACTCCGCCGGACGCCCCCCCACAGGCTGCATGCGCGCCTGCGCCGCCGGCGGCGCCCGCTGCCGATAGGCCTCCACGGCCGTGGCCAGGCGGCGCACCCCCGCGACAATCAGGTCACGATCCGGTCCGGGCGGGGCCCGGCGTACGCCGGCCACGGCGGCCCGCAGGGATTCCGCCGCGCCGCGGATCAAGCCGACATCGAAGACCTGCCCCGACTGCGCCAGCGCCTGGGCCTCGCGGTACAGGGTGATCAGGCGTTCGCCATCCGCAAACGTGCCGTCGAGCTGACCGGACAGGGCCTCCAGATCCGCGACCCGCTGCCCCAGTGACTCGAGGAATTCGCCCCGCAGGCGTGCCAGCCCCGGCGATGCCGGGGCTGGTGTCACGAGAGGCGTACGTGACGGATGCACCGAATCAGTTCGGCGGGCCGCCCGGATTGATGTCCTTGTCCTTGACGATGAAGTAGACCCCAATCGCCGCCAGGCCCATCCACATCAGCAGTGCAAACACCCCGAGGATCTCCCAGAGCGTCACGAAGAAGAACAGCATGATGGCGGCGGCGCCAAGGAAGATGTTGCCGATCACGAAATTGGACGGCCGGCGGGAATCATTGTCGGGCATGGAGCACTCCGGTACGGGTGCCAGGGACGGCACCGGGCAGGGCTATTGCTTCTTGTAGGGGGCGAAGTCGAACTGCCCGGCGGTCATGTCGTCCCACAGATCGCTCTGCAGCACGGCCAGCAGCTTGAACAGCTTGCGCAGTTCGGGGTCATCCATGAAGCGCTGGTCCTCGCTGGCCTTCAGCGTCTCGACCAGGGTGGCGCACTGTTCGCGGCTGATTCCGAGGACGTTCAGGCCCTCTTCTCCCATCTCGACATCCATCGAGCGTCTCCGGTTCGGTTAAGTGGCACCGATTGTAGCCGCATGCCGGCACACGGCGAAAACACCGGAACGGGATCCTGTCATTGCCAGGCCCCACGTGTTGGAGCGAGGCAGCGCCCGCCCCCCACAACGTCATTGCGAGGAGCGCAGCGACGAAGCAATCCCCGCCCGGAACCACCGGATCGCTGACACTGGCACTCTGCCAGCTTCAGGAGGTTGCCGCGTCGCCTTCGGCTCCTCGCAATGACGGTGCCCGGCACGGCGCTCGTGCCACGACCCCTTGCAGGGCTTCGCTAGGGAAACACTGATCAATGTACACGCTCGCGCTCGAGTCGCTTTTGCGTGCGAACAAGGCGCGGTGACTGCCGTGCATTCATTCTGCACAAGGGAGCCGCAACGCCGTGCGCGCGCAAAAGCGGCCGAGCCCCGTGGGGTTGGTGCCCCAGGTTCCCCGATCCAGCGTTGCGTCGCTTGCGGGTAGGACCACTACCCGCTGCGCGACGCGCCTTGTCTCGAAAAACCTGGGGTACCAACGCGAGTGTGTACCTTGATCAGTGTTTCCCTAGGACAGGGTCGTGGCGTTACGCCGCCTGGGCGCGGATCAGCTCGACCCGGTTGCGCACGTACAGGTAGTACAGCACCGGGATGATCACCAGCGTCAGCAGCGTGGAGACAAACACGCCGAAGATCAGCGAGATCGCCAGGCCGGAGAAGATCGGGTCATCCAGAATAAACCCGGCGCCGACCATCGCCGCCAGCCCGGTCAGGATGATCGGCTTGGCGCGCACCGCACCCGCGTGCACCACTGCCTCGATCACCTCCACGCCACGGCGGATCTCCTCGTTGATGAAGTCCACGAGCAGGATCGAGTTGCGCACGATAATCCCGGCCAGCGCGATCATCCCGATCATCGAGGTCGCGGTGAACTTGGCGTCCATGAAGAAGGCATCCATGAAGGCATGCCCCGGCATCACCCCGATCACGGTCAGCGGGATCGGCGCCATGATGATCAGCGGCACCATGTACGAGCGGAACTGCGCGACCACCAGCAGGTAGATCAGGATCAGCCCCACCGAGTAGGCAATACCCATGTCGCGGAAGGTCTCGTAGGTCACCTGCCACTCGCCGTCCCACTTCAGGGAGAAGTTGTACGGGTTGTCCGGCTGGCTGATGAACAGCTGCTCCAGCGGCTCGCCATAGGCCATCGGCTGATCGCGCAGGCCGAAGAACATGTCGAACATGCCGTACAGGGGGCTGTCCAGCCCACCGGCCAGGTCGCCCATTACGTAGACCACCGGCAGCAGGTTCTTGTGATGGATCGAATGCTCCAGGGTCGAGTCCACCACATTGACCACCTCGGACAGCGGCACCAGGGTGCCGTCGCGCGAGCGCACCTTGAGCCCCAGCACCGGGTCCAGGCTGCCCTTCTCGGCCTGCTCGAACTCGAGCCGCACGGGCACCGCGTACTTCACGTTGGAGCCGTAGAGGTAGGTCACGTCCTCGCCGGACAGCGCGGTCTCGATCGCCTGCACCACCGCCTGCTGCGACACGCCCAGGCGCGCGGCCCGCTCGCGGTCCACCTGCAGGATCTTCTTCTGCCCCGGATATTCCACCGAGTCGTCGATATCGGTAATGCCGTCGGTGTTCTCGAAGCGCTCGCGCACCTGGCGGGCGATCTCGATCTGACCGTCGTAGTCCGGCCCGTAGATCTCGGCCACGATCGGCGACATCACCGGCGGCCCCGGCGGCACCTCGACCACCTTCACCGCGGCACCGTGACGATCGGCGATCTCGTTGATTGCCTCGCGCACACCGAGCGCCACCGCATGGCTCTGGCGCGAGCGCTCGGAGGCATCCACCAGATTCACCTGGATGTCGCCGACGTGCGAGCCCTCACGCAGGTAGTACTGCCGCACCAGGCCGTTAAAGTTGATCGGCGCCGCGGTACCCGCGTAGGTCTGCACGTTGTGCACCTCGGGCACGGTCTTCAGATAGTCGCCCATCTCCGCCAGCACGCGGGAGGTACGCTCCAGGCTGGTGCCCTCCGGCATATCCAGCACCACCTGGAACTCCGACTTGTCGTCGAACGGCAGCATCTTCATGACCACCAGCTGGAAGTAGGCCAGTGACACCGAGCCCAGGATCAGCACCAGGGTCCCGACCCACAGCACCAGGCGGTTGGTCTTCTTGCGCCCGGAGGTCCCGAGAAACGGCAGCAGCAGGCGGTTGAAGATCTTCATCAGCCCGGCGGAGGCGCTCTCGCCTTCCGCGCCGTGCCCGCCGCCGGCCGGTGCGGCATGCGCGTGCTGCTCGGCCTGGCGTCGCAGCACCTTGTACGTCAGCCAGGGCGTGACCACGTAGGCCACCGCCAGCGAGATGATCATCCCCATCGAGGCGTTGATCGGGATCGGGCTCATGTAGGGCCCCATCAGCCCGGTCACGAAGGCCATCGGCAGCAGGGCCGCGATCACGGTGAAGGTCGCGAGGATGGTCGGTCCGCCGACCTCGTCCACCGCGAGCGGGATGGCCTCGAGGAATTTCCTGCCGCCCTTGGCCATGTGCCGGTGGATGTTCTCCACCACTACGATGGCATCGTCCACCAGGATCCCGATGGAGAAGATCAGCGCGAACAGCGACACGCGGTTGAGGGTGAAGCCATAGGCCCAGGAGGCGAACAGGGTGATCGCGAGCGTGATCACCACGGCCACACCGACGATGAAGGCCTCGCGCCAGCCCAGTGCGATCCAGACCAGGATCACCACCGACGCGGTCGCGAGGATCAGCTTCTGGATCAGGGTGTTCGCCTTGTCGTCCGCGGTTACGCCGTAGTTGCGGGTAATGGTCGTCTCGATACCGTCGGGGATATAGGTCCCGCGCAGTTGATCCAGGCGCTCGACCAGGGCGTCGGCGATATCCGGGGCGTTGGTCCCCGGTTGCTTGGCAATCGCCACGGTGACCGCCGGGTGGCTCTCGCCCGCGCGCGCTCGATCACCGGCGGCCGCGCCATGGGCAAAGCGCACGTGCTCGGTGGCATAGGCCGGGCCCTGCACCACCTCGGCAACGTCCTCGAGGTAGATCGGACGGCCGTCGTGCATGCCGACCACCAGACTGGCGAAAGCCTCGGGTTCGGTAATGAAGTCGCCAGCCTGGACGAGGATCTCTTCATCGTCCTGATAGAGCTGACCGGCGTCGCGCGAGAAGTTGGAGGCCTGCAGGCTGGTGCGCAGGTCATCCACCGACAGGTTGTAGGCAGCGAGCGTCTCCGGCTTGAAGCGCACGTGCACCACGTGGTCCGGGCCGCCGACCGTGTAGATATCACGGGTACCCGGGACCCGCTTGAGCTCGGCCTCGATCCCGTGCGCCACGCGCAGCAGATCGTGCCCGCCGCGCTCGGGGTCCTCGGTCCACAGGGTCACGTTGACGATCGGCACGTCGTCGATGCCCATCGGCTTGATGATCGGCTCGCCGACCCCCAGCCCCGGCGGCAGCCAGTCCTGGTTGGAGAACACCTGGTTGTACAGGCGCACCAGCGCCGCGGTGCGGTCCTCGCCGACCTCGAACTGAATGGTGATCTGCGCCATGTTCGGGCGCGAGACGGAATAGATGTCATCGATGCCCTCGATCTCCGAGAGCACCTGCTCGGCCGGCGTGGCGACCAGTTGCGCCACCTCCTGCGCGCTCGCCCCGGGGAACGGGATGAACACGTCGGCCATGGTCACGTTGATCTGCGGCTCTTCCTCGCGCGGGGTCACCAGAATCGCGAACAGCCCCAGCAGCAGCCCCAGCAGGGCCAGCAACGGGGTGATCTGGGTGGTCAGGAAGGCCTGCGCGATGCGCCCGGAGATCCCCATCCGCTCGGACGCCCCCTCCGTGGTGGCATCGCTCATGGGTTCACCTGCTGATGTTCCTTCAGCCAGATCTGCGCGTGGACCGGATCCAGCGCCACGCGCTCGCCGGCCTCCAGACCGCCGTGGATCTCGATCAGGCCGTCATGCTGACGCCCGACCCGTACCTGGCGGAACGCCACCCGGTCGTCCGCATCCACCACATAGACGGCGATGACCTCGCTGCGATAGACCACGGCCTCGGTCGGCACCACCAGGCGCTCCACCGCGTCCACGACGAAGGCGGTCTTCACGAACATGCCGGGGAACAAGCCCAGATCCTGCTGCTCCGGCAGGTTCACGCGGATGCGGAAGGTCGAGCTGGCGGGATCGGCGTAGGGGAAGATGGTCAGGCTTTCGGCCGCCACCCGGTCTCCGTTCAGCAGGACCTCGGCACTGCGCCGCTCACGCACGCTGTGAATCAGACGCTGCGGCACATCCACCGCCACCCGCAACTGGTCCAGGCTGATCCCGGACAGCAGCGGCGACCCCGGGCTGACCGACTCGCCGACCTCTACATGGCGCTCGGTCACGATCCCCGAATAGGGCGCGTACACCTCGGTGTAGCCCAGTTGTTCACGGGCCTCCTCGACCCGACCCTCGGCCGAGCGCAGGCGGGCACGCGCCGACTCCAGCGCGGCCTCGGCGCGATCGAACTCGGAGCGCGACACCACCCCGCGATCGAACACATCGCGAATGCGCTCGAACTCCGAACGGGCCTCATTGAAGCGGGCGCGGGCCTCGGCCAGATCGCCCTCGGCCTGGCTTACACGGGCCTGCTGCTCGGTGTCGCTGACCCGGACCAGCAATTCATCGGCCTCGACGAAGTCGTCGACATCCACGTAGATCTCGCGGATCCGCCCGGAGGTCTGCGCCGAGATCGTGGACCGCTGCACTGCCTCGACGCGGCCATCCAGGATCCGTTCCTGGGTGATCGTCTGGCGTTCGGCGGTGGCCGTCTCGAACGGCAACTCCGCCTGGGCCGCAAACGGCAACAGCAGCAGGGCCCACAGGGTGTGGCGCATCCGGTTTCGTGTCATGAGGCGTCTGTCCTTGCTCGAAGAGGTCGTCGGGGGTGCGCAGGCGCGCACCGGGCCCGGAACCATATATTAGATTTTTCTAATTTATTATTTCCTGATGTTGAACGCAATCCGGCCGTCCTGCCCCGCCGCGTTCGTCTCCCTCGCAGCGAGTATAGCCACCCTGACAAGGGTTTCACCCGCTAGGGAGACGCTGATTGAATCGCACGTCCGCGTTGGTGCCCCCTGTTTTCCGAGACAAGGCGCGTCGTGCAGCGGGTAGTGGTTCTACCCGCAAGCGGCGCAACGCAGGATCGGGGAACAGGGGGCACCAACCCCACAAGCCATTGAAAGCAGGGGCTCGGCCGCCCGTTGTTGATCAAAAACGGGCGCGGGAACGGCGTTGCGGTTCCCTTGTGCAGAATGACTGCACGGCAGTCACCGCGCATTAAACGCACGCAAAAGCGACTGGAGCGCGGACGAGCGATTAAATCAGCGTCTCCCTAGGCTGACGCGAGCGCTGCACCGACCCCGCGCTCCCCGTATCATGGCGACCTTTCGCCGCAACGCCCCGGAGGATGCCATGCCGCTGCTGCAAGTCGAGACCAATGCCGCCCTGCCCGACGACACCGCCACGTTGTGCCAGCGTCTGTCCGCCGCGGTCGCCGACTGGCTGGGCAAGCCCGAGGGCTACGTGATGGTCGCCTGCCGCCACAACCCGGCCATGTGCTTTGGCGGGCGCACCGATCCGCTCGCGTACTGCGAGCTGAAGAGCATCGGCCTGCCCGAGGGCCTGACCCGCGAGCTGTCGCGCAAGCTGTGCGACAGCCTGCAGGCGGAACTGGGCATCGAGCCGGCCCGCGTCTACATCGAATTCGCCGACGCCCCGCGCCACTTCTGGGGCACCAACGGCACCACGTTCTGAACCCTTTCCAGCCATCAACCACGGACTGCCCCCGATGCGCGTCTCGCAATTCCCGCTGAACACCCTGAAGGAAACCCCGGCCGACGCCGAGATCATCTCCCACCAGCTGATGCTGCGCGCCGGCTACATCCGCCGGCTGGCCTCCGGGCTGTACACCTGGCTGCCACTGGGCCTGCGGGTGCTGCGCCGGGTGGAAAACATCGTACGCGAGGAGATGAGCCGCGCCGGCGCCCTGGAGGTGCTGATGCCGGCGGTGCAGCCGGCCGAGCTGTGGCAGGAGTCCGGGCGCTGGGACTTCTACGGCGCCGAACTGCTGCGCATCAAGGATCGCCATGACCGCGACTTCTGCTTCGGCCCGACGCACGAGGAGGTGATCACCGACCTGGTACGCCGCGAAGTCCGCAGCTACCGCCAGCTGCCGGTCAACTACTACCAGATCCAGACCAAATTCCGCGACGAGCGCCGCCCGCGCTTCGGCGTGATGCGCGCCCGCGAATTCCTGATGAAGGACGCCTACTCCTTCCATATCGACGCCGACTCCCTGGGCGACACCTACCAACAGATGCACGCGGCCTACACCCGCATCTTCGAACGCTGCGGTCTGGACTTCCGCGCGGTGGAGGCCGACACCGGCGCCATCGGCGGCAACACCTCGCACGAGTTCCACGTGCTGGCCAGCTCGGGCGAGGACGCCATCGCGTTCTCCCCGGCCGGGTTCGCCGCCAACGTCGAACTGGCCCCCTGCCCGGTGCCCGCGCCGGCCCCGGCCCCCGGCGCGGCGCTGGAGAAGATCGCCACGCCCGACGTGCACACCATCGACGATCTCGCGAAATTCCTGGACATCCCGACCGAGCGGACGGTGAAGACCCTGGTGGTGGCCGCCTCCGACGCGATCGACGCCGACCTGGTCGCCATCGTGCTGCGCGGCGACCACGAACTGAACGCGGTGAAGGCCGAGAAGCACCCCTGGGTCGCCGAGCCGCTGCGCATGGCCGAAGCCGCCGAGATCCGGGCCGCATTCGGCGCCGACCCCGGCTCGCTGGGGCCGGTGGACAGCCCGATCCCGGTTCTCGCCGATCAGGCCATGCTGGGTATGGCGGACTTCGTGGTCGGCGCCAACGAGGACGGCTACCACCTGACCGGCGTGAACTGGGGCCGCGACCTGCCGCAGCCGGAGACCGCCGACCTGCGCAACATCCTCGAGGGCGAGCCGGCCCCGGACGGCTCCGGGGCGATCGAGATCCGCCGCGGCATCGAGGTCGGCCATATCTTCCAGCTGGGAGACAAGTACAGCCAGGCCCTGGGCGCCCGCGTACTGGACGAGGACGGCCGCGAACAGGTGGTGACCATGGGCTGCTACGGCATCGGCGTCTCGCGCGTGGTCGCCGCCGCGATCGAGCAGAACTCCGACGAGCGCGGCATCTGCTGGCCCACCGCCATCGCCCCCTTCGACATCGCCCTGTGCCCGATCGGCGCCAAGAAGTCCCAGCGCGTGCGCGAGGCGGCCGAGAAGCTGCACGACGAGCTGGAGGCCGCCGGCTTCCAGGTCCTGCTGGATGACCGCGAACAGCGCCCCGGCGTGATGTTCGCCGACATGGAGCTGATCGGAATCCCGCACCGCCTGGTCATCGGCGAGCGCGGCCTCGACGCCGGCGAACTCGAATACCAGGCACGCACGGCCACCGAGGCCGAACACCTCCCGATGGATGGCCTGCTCGACGCCCTGCGCCAACGCCTGCAATAAGGGCTCGGCGGTCACCGTGCCTCGCCCGCAGAAAACAGCGCCGAAGTGACGGGCGTATTCGGGACCGGTATTTCCCGGGAGAGTCCGGTTCGACAACCGTTTGCGCGCTAATAACGCAGCGCGTTAACATTTATCCATGATCCAGAGCTACCGCGGCAAGGAAGCCGCGCGGCTGGCCCGGGGCGAGAGGGCACGCCGCCTGCCCGACGAGGTAACGCGCCGGGCACGAATGCGTCTGGCGCGCATCCACGCTGCCACCCGCCTCGAGGATCTGCGCCAGCCTCCCTCGCATCGACTGGAGGCACTGAAAGGCGACCGCGCGGGTCAATACAGCATCAGGATCAACGACCAGTGGCGCATCTGTTTCGAATGGCGAGACGGTCACGCCTACAACGTCGAGATCGTGGATTACCACTGATCCGACGACCACCAGGGAGGCAACGATGACAGCACAGGATATCGAGGCCCCGATCCATCCGGGCCAGCACCTGGCCGAATTCATCGAGGAGGCAGGCATCAGCCAGTACCGCCTGGCGCACGACATCAGCGTGCCCCCCCGCCGAATCAACGAGATCGTGCAGGGCAAGCGCGCGATCACGGCGGATACGGCGCTTCGCCTGGGCCGTTATTTCCGCACCTCGCCCGAGTTCTGGATGAACCTCCAGGATCACTTCGAGCTCGAGCAGGCCCGCCAGTCCCTGGGGCCTCGGCTTGAACAAGAAGTACATCCGCGCGTTGCCTGATTCACGCGGCCCCCTCATCGACTGCCCCGCCGCAACCGATCCCCGCAAACAGGGCCGCTTCTGATGGGGTCGGTCGCCTTTACCCTGGAGATGGGGATCGTGTTCGGCCTGCTGGGGCTGACGATCCTGCTGTTCGTGACGGAGGTGATCCGGATCGACCTGGCGGCGCTGAGCGTGCTGTTCCTGCTCGGCATGGTCGCGCTGGTGCCGGGGGTGGCGCCGATCGTCGAGGGCGAGGCGCTGTTCTCCGGCTTCGCGTCGAACGCGGTGATCGCGATCATCGCGGTGATGATCATCGGCAAGGGGCTGGACCGCTCCGGGGTCATGAACCGCCTGGCGGACCTGATCCTGCGCTTTGGCGGGCAGACCGAGCGCCGCGTGATGGCCACCACCTCGGGGGCCGTCGGCATCATCACCAGCTTCATGCAGAACATCGGTGCCGCCGCCCTGTTCATGCCGGTGATCAACCGCATCGGGGCCGCCGCGCGCATCCCGCGCTCGCGCCTGCTGATGCCGATGGGCTTTGCCGCGATCGTCGGCGGCACCCTGACGCTGGTGGCCTCCAGCCCGCTGATCCTGCTCAACGACCTGCTGCCGCGGGATGTCGAGGGCTTCGGGCTGTTCGACGTCACCCCGATCGGACTCGCCCTGCTGGGTACGCTGATCCTCTACTTCGCGCTGTTCGGACGCTGGGTCCTGCCGGCCCGCGATCCCCAGACCGAGGACCCGGACGAGAGCCGGGTGCAGACGACCTCGGCCTGGTTCCGCGATGTCTACGGCATGGATTTCGGCGTGCGCGAGGCACGCCTGGACGAGGACAGCTCCCTGGCCGGAATGCGTGTGGGCGATTTCGAGGCGGCCTTCGGGGTGCACGTCGTGGGCGTCACCACGGGCGACGAGACCCGCATCGAACCCAACCGGGACGTGGAGCTGGAGCGCGGGGCACACCTCGCCATCCTCGGCCCGGTCACCACCATCGAGACGACCTGCGACCACACCGGCACCGTGCTGAAGGACGAACTGGACGTGTTCGCCCGCGCCCTGTCCGCTCGCCACGGCGGCATCGCGGAGGTGATTATCCCGCCCGGCTCCGACCTGATCGGCCAGACCGTGCGCGACAAGGGCATGCGCCGCAGCTACGGCATCTCGGTGCTGCGCATCCAGCGCGGTGATGACCTGATCGTCGACGAGGTCCCGGATACCCCACTGAAGGCCGGCGACACCCTGGTCGTGCATACCCCGTGGGAGAACCTGCAGGCGCTGGAGGACGACCGCGACTTCGTCGTGGTCACCAGCCGCTATCCACGACGCAAGCAGGAGGCCTCAAAGACCCACCGGCCGCTGGCCGCGCTCGGCTCCCTGGCGCTGGGGCTGGGGCTGGTGCTGTTCACCGACCTGCCGCTGGCACTGGCCCTGCTGGGCGGGGCCCTGGGGATGATCTTCACCGGCGTGATCACGATGGACGAGGCCTATCGCGGCATCAGCTGGAAGACCGTCTTCCTGCTCGCCTCGCTGATCCCGCTGGGGCTGGCGGTGGAGAACTCCGGCGCCGGTGAGTGGATCGCGACCAACGGCATGCAGCAACTGGAAGGGATGCCGGTCTGGGTGCTGCAGGTCGCGGTGTTCCTGCTGACCACCTTCTTCACGCTGGTGATGTCCAACGTCGGGGCAACGGTTCTGCTGGTCCCGCTGGCGGTCAGCTTCGCGAGCGTCGCCCAGGGCATGGGGATCGACGCCGACCCGCGCGTGTTCGCGCTGATCGTCGCGATCGCCGCATCCAACTCCTTCATCCTGCCCACCCACCAGGTCAATGCCCTGATCATGGATCCCGGCGGGTACCGCGTGGCCGACTACCTGCGCGCCGGCGCCGGTGTGACCCTGCTGTTCATGGTCGTCTCGCTGCTCGTCATCAACCTGCTGTTCTGAGGGAAACAGTGTTTCCCTCAGCCCGGTTCAGGGCCGGTACAGGCTACTCGGACAGACTCGGCTACAAACCCACACGGAAATCGCGCATGCCCGCAACGCTTCGTCTGTACCCGGTCCTGGCAGCCCTGGCACTGCTGCTGGCCGCCTGCAGCCCGCGGATCTACGGGGTAAGCGAAGAACAATGGGACGCCATGGGCGAGGCCGAACGGGTCGAGGCCATCCGCGCCTGGGAATCGGTGCAGAAGGCCCGCGAGGCCCGGCTGCAGGCCGAAGCCGAGCAGGAGGCGGCACGGGCAGCCGAACGCGCCGAGCGGGTCGCGGCCATCCGCAGTGGCCAGGCCGGCCTGCCCGGAGACCTGATCCGCGTCAGTCTCAGCGGCGGCACGCTGCGGATCGGCGGTCGCGAACGCGCGCTGGAGCCAACGGCCTTTACCCTCGCCAGTGGCGAGAGCCGCAGCATCGAGGTACACGCCGAGCGCTACCGCAGTGAGCTCGAGGTCGCCTATGAAGACGGCCTCTTGCTGATCGACCTGCCGCGCCATTCGCGCACCGGGGCGGCCCGCCTCGCCTGGGACGGCGCCTGGATGCAGGGGGCCGAGACCCGCATCCGGTCGGAAGGTCCGCACCGGCTGCGCGACGTGCGTGCCTTCGTCCAGGTCATTCCGCCACCGGGTCGCCCGCTGCGGCGCTACTGAGGCACCGCCGAGTCAGCCCGTGGAGAACTCGCGCGGCGCCGGCTCCGGGGGTTCCAGCTCCTCGGCCTCCACCGCATCCACCCGCGCCATGCGCGGCCCGTCGGCCAGCCACTCCTCCAGCGTGTCCAGCGCCCTGCGCGGGCCCACGGCCAGCACCTCGACGCTGCCGTCCGGCTCATTACGGGCATAACCGGTCAACCCGAGCCGCCGGGCCTCGTCGCGGGTAGAGGCGCGGAAGAACACCCCCTGCACCTGACCGCTGACACGCCAGCGGCGGGCATGGTTATCATTGGCCTCCGTCATTTTTCGTCCTCCGGAGTGGATTCATGTCCGATGCCCCTACGCTGTACCACAACCCGCGCTGCAGCAAGTCGCGCGCGACCCTGGCACTGCTGCGCGAGCAGGGCGTGGAGCCGCAGATTGTCGAATATCTGAAGACGCCGCCGGATGCCGCCACCCTGCGCGCCATCGTCGACCGGCTGGGCATCGCCCCGCGCGATCTCCTGCGCACCGGCGAGGCGGAGTACCGCGAACTGGGCCTGAAGGATGCCGAGCTGGACGACGAGGCGCTGATCCAGACCATGGTGCAGCATCCGAAACTGATCGAACGCCCGATCCTGGTCGTGGGTGAGCGCGCCCGCATCGGGCGTCCGCCCGAGCAGGTGCTGGAGATCCTGTCGTGAGCGCGGTCCCCGAGGTCCTGGTGCTGTACTACAGCCGCTACGGCGCGACCGCCGAGCTGGCCCGCCACGTCGCCAGCGGCGTGGAGCGCGCCGGCGCCGTCGCCCGCGTGCGCACCGTGCCGCCGGTGAGCACCAACATCACCGGCGAGGCGCCGGCGGTTCCCGCCGACGGCCCGCCCTACGCGGAGACCCGCGACCTGGAGGAATGCGCCGGGCTGGTCATGGGCTCGCCCACGCGCTTCGGCAACATGGCCGCGCCGCTGAAGCACTTCCTCGACGGCACCAGCGGCCTGTGGGCCAGCGGCGGCCTGGTCGATCGCCCGTTCGGGCTGTTCACCAGCACCGCCACCCAGCACGGCGGGCAGGAAACCACCCTGCTGACCATGGCCCTGCCCCTGATCCACCAGGGGATGCTCTGGGTCGGCGTGCCCTACACCGTGCCGGAACTGAGCACCACGACCTCCGGGGGCTCGCCCTACGGCGCCAGCCATGTCGCCGGTGGCCAGGGCGAGCACCCGGTGACCCGCGAGGAGCAGCGCATCGCCACGGCCCTGGGCGAGCGGGTCGGGCGGATCACGCGCCGCCTGCAGAACGGGGAATCGGCATGATCCTCGCGGCGCGCGCGCTGGCGCTGGTCGCCTATCTGGCCCTGATCGGCCTGATCCTGGTCTGGACCACCTGGATCGACCGGCCGGAGATCGTGCCGGTCTCTTTGGCGCTGGTGATCCTGGTCCTGCCGCTGCTGTTCCCGCTGCGCGGGATGCTGCACGGGCGCCGCTACACCCACGCCTGGTCCAGCCTGCTGGCGCTGGCCTACGTGACCCTGGGGATCACGCTGGCCGCGGCGGCCGACGCGCGCCTGTACGGGCTGCTGATGACCGCCGCCAGCCTCGCCTGGTTCGCCGGCTGCCTGCTCTACGTCAAACTCGACGCCCGCCGCGCTCGCAAGCTTACTTCCTGATTTTCACCACGAAGCGCACGAAGACACGAAGAAGGTCAAAACCCGTTCACAGGAAGACGGGAAGGCTGGAAGAGGGCATTTTGTTTACAGGAGGTTGCGGGAAAGTCCTTTCCGGTGCGCAATGTACCCACGCTTCGGCCGGAGCGAGGCGCCCAGCCAGCATCCCCGGGCCGAGGACCGCCTCCCGGTACGCCCCATCCAGAATCTTCCGTCCTTCCCGTCTTCCTGTTAAACGCCCTTGACCTGGCCCTTCTTCGTGCCTTCGTGTGCTTCGTGGTGAAGATCAGGAACGCGCGAGCTGGTCGCGGACGAAGGGGATGGTCAGACGCCGCTGTTCGGCCAGGGCGGCCAGGTCCAGGCGGTCCAGCAGGGCCAGCAGGGCCACCAGATCACGGCGGTAGTGGCGCAGCAGGTAGTCGGCCACCGCCTCCGGCAGCTCCAGCCCGCGCAGTGCGGCGCGCTGGGCGAGGATGCGCTTGAGGTCGTCTTCCTCCGGTGCCTGCATCCGGAACACCGGCCCCCACGCCAGGCGCGAGGTCAGGTCCGGCAGGCGACTGCCCAGCCCGTCCGGCGCATGGGTCGCCGCCAGCAGTACCCGGCAGCCGCTGTCGCGCAGGCGGTTCAGCAGCCCGAACAGGGCTTCGTCCCAGTCGCCCTGCCCGACCACCTCGTCGAGATCGTCCAGTGCCACCAGGCGGGCACCCTCCAGGCCGTCCAGCACCGCCAGCGGCGGGGCGGATGCGACCTCGCCCAGCGGCAGGTAGGACACCGGATCGCCGCGTTCGTGGCTCTGATGGCAGGCCGCCTGCAGCAGGTGGGTCTTGCCGACGCCGGACGGCCCGTGCAGCAGGATCTGTGGCTCGCTCATGCCAACCCCGACGGCCAGCGCCTCGACGGCATCCCGGGCGAGCGGATTGCCGCCGGGATAGAAGCCGGCAAAGCGCGACGTATCCCGCAGGCGCAGGTCCAGCGGCAGCTGGCGCTGCGGGGCAGCCTCGCGACCCTGGCCGGCACTCATTCCCCGGGACCTCCCGGCTCCGAGGGCGCTTCCCCGGCATTCAGGCGCCGGTAGTGCACCAGCAGGTGGCGCACGCCGACAGCCAGCACCGCCGCCACCGGCAGCGCCAGCAGCACGCCGAAAAAGCCGAACAGCTGTCCGCCGGCCAGCACGGCAAAGATCACCGCGACCGGATGCAGCCCGGTGCGGTCGCCCACCAGCCAGGGCGTCAGCACCATGGACTCCAGCACCTGGGCCACGGCGAAGATCACCAGCACGATCAGCAGCAGGGTCCAGCCGTCGCCCTGCACCAGCGCGGCGGCGCTGGCGAGCAGCACCCCGACGATCACGCCAACATAGGGGATAAAGCTGACCAGCCCGGCGATCAGGCCAATCGCCAGCCCCATCTCGACCCCGGCCACGGTCAGGGTGACCGCATAGAACAGGCCCAGCGCCAGCATCACCAGCATCTGTCCGCGCAGAAAGGCCCCCAGCGTTTCGTCCGACTCCGCGGCGAAGGTCATCACCGCCGAACGCCAGGCCCGCGGCAGCAGGTCGCGCAATCCGTCCAGCAGGCGCGGCCAGTCGCGCAGCAGATAGAAACTCACCACCGGGATGAGCACCAGGTTCAATACCCCCAGCACCAGCGCGCCGGTGGAGCTGCCGATCCACTGCAGTACACCCCCGGCCAGCCCGCCGGCCTCGCGCCAGTGCTCGGTGACCAGCCCCTGCAGCGCACCGGCGTCCAGCGGCGGCAGGCCGTCCCCGGCCAGTTCCTCCAGCCACGGCCGCACCTGCGCATCGAACCAGCCGAGGATCTGCGGCAGCGCCAGCGTGAGTCGTTCGAACTGGGCGATCGCCAGCGGGATCAGGATCAGGATCAGCGCGGCCAGCCCGAGCATCACCAGCAGGAAGATGACCACCGTGGCCAGGGTGCGCGAACGCCCGGTGCGCACCGCCAGACGTGTCACCAGCGGATTGAACAGATAACCGATCAGCAGCGCCACGACGAAGGGGGTAAGGATTGGCGCGAGCAGGTACAGCGCCCCGCCCAGTACCAGCAATCCGACCAGGGCGGCCAGGGTCGCGGCCGAGACCGGGCCGACGCGCTCGCGCAACTCGATCCCCGTGCTCATGACGCCCTCCCGTTCGCCGCGTCCGACCCGCCCTGGCCGCGCAGGTAACGCCACGCATACAGGCCCCACTGCACGGTATAGGCCAGACCGCTGGCCAGGGTCGTGAAGGCCACGACAATAATCAGCAGCTGCACCCAGATCGGGTCCAGTGCCAGCAGACCGACCTTCACGATGGCCACCAGCACCAGCGCGATCTGCAGGAAGGTGTTCACCTTGCTGATCAGCAACGGCCGAATGGCCAGGGGCCCGACAAACACCCGGTACAACGCGGAGCCAAGGGTCAGCCAGACATCCCGCCCCACCACCAGCAACAGCAGCCAGAGGGGCAGCAGTCCGGACAGGGTCACGGCCACATAGATCCCCAGCATCAGCAGCTTGTCCGCCGCCGGATCCAGCCAGGCACCCAGCGGCGTATGCCAGCCGTAACGCCGGACCAGCCAGCCGTCCAGGGCGTCACTCAGTCCGGCGATTGCCAGCAGCACCACCGCCACCAGGTAGTGCTCCAGCGCCAGCAGCACGACAATCGGCGGGATCAGCAGGATCCGGCCGATCGTGACGGCATTGGGGATCTGGTGGCGGGGCAGCATCCGGTTCGCCGTGACAGCAATCAGCGCCGATCAAGCCAGGCATCGGCCTCGGGTGCCGCATCCGGCGCCTCGGCCCGGGCAAAGCCGGAGCCGCGCAGCAGGTCGACCAGGTCATCGCGATCAAGGCCGGTGCGCACCTGCAGCACCACGCTGTCGCCGGCCAGCGCATCCAGACGCGCCGCCTCCACCGCCTGCAGCCGCGCCAATTCCGCGCGCAGGCGCTCGAAGGCCGCAAAGCCCTGGATCCCGGCAAACCCCAGGCGCAGCCATTCCGGCTCGGCCGCGACCCGTGCCAGGGGCTCGGCCACCCGGTCCAGCGCCCGCGCCACCGCCTCGCGGGCCGCCACTGCGGGGCTGTCCCCACTGGCGGAACTGCGGTATTCACGGGTGTCGTGCACCGCGACCACCCGCGCCTCGGCCCCGCTCGCGGTCTCGCGCACGTGCAGCAGCAGAACCCCGTCGGCCTCGTATCGGCGCGCGGCCGCAACCAGCGGCTCGCTCACACCGCCCACGATATCGGAGGGTTGGGCGGACCGGCGATCCTCCAGATCGCCGAGCGGGAACAGCAACGGCATGTCCCGGGCCTCGGCCAGCTCGTCCAGCGCCGCGAGGATCCCCGGGCCGTCCACCGCATCCCCGAGCAGGTCACGCTGCCCGCCGGCATCATGTACGGCCCATACCAGCAGCGCCGGACGCTCGCCCAGCAAGGCCGGCACACCCGCGTCTCGCAGCGCGGTGCGCAGACGAAACGGGTCGAACTCCAGGCGGTAGCGATCTTCTTCGACCTGTTGCCGCCGCTCCAGCACCGCGATCCAGCCCTCGTCGTCGCGGCCTTCGAGGAGTTCGCCCGCCAGATCCAGCACCGGGCCCGAACGCAGCCCCGCCAACCTTACCAGCGCCTGTTCCAGCCCCTGCTCCAGGGCCCGGGCCTCGTCCTCGGCGGTGACCGTCACCACCAGCGCGTCATCGGCGGCCCCGGCCGGGGTCAGCACCAGGAAAAGGAGGCCCAGCAGGAAGGCCAGGCGGGAATGCGCTCGAGGATGCAGGGGCATGGTCATGATCGGTTGTTCGACAGGCGCCACAAAATACCACAGGCATGCGCCCCGGCATCGCCGGAGAAGGCTCGCCAGCGCCGCCCGTTCGCACCCGCCTTCTTCGCCGCGAAACGCTTCCCGGCTTTGCACCCCCGCACCCGGCTCGCTACCATGCCGGGTTCTGCGAGACCGCCGCAGCGCGCGGCCTCCACCCGCGCTCATTCAACATCGGGGAACCCATGTCCGAATCCCGTTCAGGCCTGACCTACCGCGAGGCCGGTGTCGACATCGAGGCCGGCGCCGAGCTGGTCGAACGTATCAAGCCGCATGCGGCGCGCACCCGACGCCCCGGCGTGATGGCCGGCCTGGGTGGCTTCGGGGCCCTGTTCGAACTGCCGATGGATCGCTACCGGCAGCCGGTCCTGGTATCCGGCACGGACGGCGTCGGTACCAAGCTGCGCCTGGCGCAGGAGACCGGCCGGCATGACCGCATCGGCATCGACCTGGTCGCGATGTGCGTCAACGACATCGTCGTCCAGGGGGCCGAACCGCTGTTCTTCCTTGATTACTACGCCACCGGCCACCTGGATGTGGACATCGCGGCGGACGTGGTGACCGGCATCGCCGAGGGCTGCGAACAGGCGGGCTGCGCCCTGATCGGTGGCGAGACTGCCGAGATGCCCGGGATGTACCAGGGCGAGGACTACGACGTGGCCGGCTTCGCTGTCGGCATCGCCGAGAAGGACGCCCTGATCGACGGCAGCCGAGTCGCCGCCGGGGATGTCGTCCTCGGCCTGGAGGCCAGCGGCCCCCATTCCAATGGCTACTCCCTGATCCGGCGCGTACTGGAGCACGCCGGCACGCGCCTCGACGCACCGCTGCCGGGCGCCGACGGCATCACGCTGGGCGAGGCCCTGATGGCCCCCACCCGGATCTACGTGCGCCCGTTGCTGGAACTGCTGGAGCAGTTCCCGGTGCACGCCATGGCTCACATCACCGGCGGCGGTCTGACCGAGAACCTCCCGCGCGTGCTGCCCGACACCCTGGGCGCACGCATCGACCCCGACAGCTGGGCGCGGCCGCCGGTGTTCGACTGGCTGCAGCAGGCCGGCGACATCGCCGACGAGGAGATGCTGCGCACCTTCAACTGCGGCATCGGCATGACCGTCATCCTCCCCGAGGACCGGGTTGAGGCCGCCAGCACACAGCTCGCGCGGGCCGGCATCCGCAGCTGGCCGATCGGCGTGATCCGCGAACGCGACGAGTACCAGCCCGGCGTCACCTACGCCGCCGCATGAGCGGACCCATCGGGCAATCGGACACGACTCCGCGGCGCCTGGTCGTCCTGATCTCCGGGCGCGGCAGTAACCTCGGCGCCCTGATCGAGGCCTGCGAACAGGGCCGCATCCCCGCGCGGGTGGTCGGGGTCATCAGCAACCGGCCGGATGCCGGCGGGCTCGCACTGGCCGAACAGCACGGCATCCCGCGGCGTGTCCTGAACCATCGCGACTACCCCTCGCGCGAGGCCTTCGACGCCGACCTGGCCACCGCGATCGAGGACTATGCCCCGGACCTGGTCATCCTGGCCGGCTTCATGCGCATCCTGACCCCCGGTTTTGTGGACCGATTCACCGGCCGCATGCTGAACATTCATCCCTCGCTGCTGCCCAAGTATCGCGGCCTGGATACCCACGCCCGCGCCCTGGCCGATGGCGAGACCGAGCACGGCGCCAGCGTCCACTTTGTCACCCCGGAGCTGGACGGCGGACCGGTGATCATGCAGGCACGCGTGCCAGTGGCGCCCGACGATACGCCCGACACCCTGGCCACCCGCGTGCAGCGGGCCGAACACCGACTGTACCCCGAGGTCGTCCGGCGCGTGTGTTCAGGCGAAATTCAGTGGTGCGGGCGGATCCTGCAAGGCGACGGCAGGCCGCTTGAGGCACCGCTGCAACTCGACGAGGACACCCATGAACGTTCAGGCCCCGACGACCGGAGCCCGCCGCCCCGCACGGCCGGCTAGCCGCGCGATGACCCGGCGTGCTGTTTCCATGATGCTGGCCCTGGTGCCGGCCCTGCTACTGGCCCTGCTGGCCACCCCGGCAGCCGCGGACCGCGACCTGCGCCCGATCCCGCCGTACACCGCCAGCTACGAGGCCAGCGCCATGGGCAATACGCTCAAGGCGCGCATCACCCTCAACCACGAGGATGTGCAGACCCGCATGGCGATGGATGCCCACGTCTCCGGCTTCCTGCGCATCCTCGGCCGCTTCGAGCTGAGCCGCGAGGCCTTGATGAACAGCCGCAACGGCGACCTCCAGCTGGTGCAGTCGCGCAGCCAGCAGATCACCCCGCGCCGCGAGCGCAAGGTCGAGACGCGTTTCGACTGGGAGAGCAACCGCGCGATCGGCACCATCAATAGCGAGCGCTTCGATCTCGAGGTCCCGGAACAGACCCTGGACTTCCTCGGCTCGCTGTACCTGATGATGCAGCGCCTGGAGACCGGCGAACTGGCCGCCGCGGGGGACCGCGAGACCATCCAGGCGCTGGAACGCGACCGCCTGCGCGAATACGAGTTCGAGGTCGTCGGACGCGAGACCATGGACTCCCCGATCGGCCGCGTGGAGACCATCCGCATCGACCGCCGCAGCAAGGACAGCGACGTTGCGCTGTCCGCCTGGTTTGCGCGCGAGCTGCGCCACGTCCCGGTGCGTTTCGACTACGAGGCCGACGGCCGCGTGTTCGAGCTGAACCTCACGCAGCTGGAATGGCACGACCCGATCATTGACCTGACCGAGTAGACACCATGAGCGAGACCTTTGACCTGGCCATCATCGGCAGTGGCCCCGGGGGCTATCGTGCCGCCGTTCTGGGCGCCCTGCGCGGACTGAGCGTCGTCATCATCGAGAAGGGCGACTGGGGCGGCTGCTGCCTCAACCGCGGCTGCGTACCCAAGAAGGACTGGTACCACACCGCCCGCACCGTCGCCGCGCAGCGCCACTTCGAGGGCCGCGGCATCAGCGGCAGCCTCACGGCCGACATGGATCGCGCCTGGGACCACCAGAAGGACGTGGTCACCGAGGTCCGCAACTCCTACCTCGGCTACATGAAGCACCTGAAGATCCAGTACCGCCACGGCACTGCGAGCTTCCGCGACGCCGAGACCCTGGAGGTCGTCACCGATGACGGCATCGAGACCGTCAGCGCCCACCACACCATCATCGCCACTGGCGCCACCGCCACCGTTCCGGCCCCGTTCACGGCCGAACCCGGGCGCGTACTGACCACCGACATGCTGTTCGACGACAAACCGCCTACGGGCGAGCGAGTCGCGATCATCGGCTCCGGCGTTGTCGCCACCGAGTTCGCCTGGATCTTCCATCATCTCGGCAAGCAGGTGACCTGGCTGTCGCGCTCCAAGCCGCTGTCCAACCAGAAGTTCAGCCCGCAGGCACTGGGCACGCTGAAGGAACAGCTGGCCGCGGACGGCATCGAGCCGGTGCGGGTCAAGGGCTACGAAAGCGTCGAGACCTCGGATGACGGCGTCACCATCACCGACAGCGAAGGCAACACCTTCGAGGTCGACTGGGTCCTGCTCGGCACCGGACGCACCCCGCACACCGAGGGCCTGAACCTCGACGCCATCGGGGTGAAGACCGACGCCCGCGGCTTCGTGAAGCGCCGCCCCACGCTGCAGACCGATGTCGACACTATCTACGCCATCGGCGATGTCGCGAGCGAGTGGCAGACCGCGAACCACGCCCTGGCGGACGCCACCATCGCGGTGGAGAACATTCAGAACGGCAACACTCGGGAGCAGGACGAGCGCTTCGTGCCGATCGCGATCTACTCCGCGGTGGAAATGGCGCGCCTTGGCATGGACGAGGACGACGCCGAGGACGAGGAACTGGAACCGGCGGTCGGCTTCGCCGCCTTCGAGACCTCGCCGCGCGCGCTGGGCCAGGACGAGCCGGAGGGCTTCGTCCGCCTGATTGGCGACATGGACACCGGCGCCCTGCTGGGCGGCGAGGTCATCGGCAGTGATGCCGGCGAGCTGATCCACATCCTGTCCCTGGCCCCCGACCGCGCCACCGCGCTCGCCTGGATCGCCCAGGGCCAGTGGAACCACCCGACCCGCGCCGAGGAGTTCCTCAACGCCACCGAGACCCTCGCCTCCAAGTGGAACCTCAAGTCCGAGATCTTCGGCCTCTGACCGGACCTATTCGTCCTCGCACGCAGTGGGTTGCGAGGGCGGTTCGCCTCGCATTCCCGCTTCGGAGAAGCTAGCTTCTTGGGTTCACATCAAGACAAGGACGCCACATGGTCGCGAAACCCGACTACGTCGAGGGCGGCGAAACTGCTCGCCTGATCCCGGTCGCCGCAGACTCCAATCGCGAGGTACGCGCTGCATCTGTCGTTCTTGCCGCAATGCGTGGCGTCTTCGAATTCAGACAGACAATGCTCCACTCGCTCAATGTGCGGGTGGGCAATCGCGCCGATCTGGGCGCCTGGACCGAAGTAACATTCAAGGAGGAACGCAAGGGAAAGCAACGGAGAAGCAAAAATGATCGGCCCGATGGGCTGATCGTGCTGGACACTGGGCGCAAGAAATGGACTGCCCTGATAGAGGCGAAGATCGGCAACGCCGAAATCGGCGAAGAGCAATTAACCGCCTATCTCGAACAGGCCAGGGCACATAAGATCGATGCGGTAATCACCATAACCAATCAGTTTGTGGCCGAGCCTTCCCATCACCCCGTCAAACTCCCGAAGACCCAGACACGCAACATCGAGCTCTACCACTGGTCGTGGATGTACCTGTTGACCCAAGCCACACTTCTACTGGAGGGCAACGAGGTCGGGTCGTCCGACCAGCACTTCCTGCTTGAGGAAGTGGTCCGCTACCTCGGGCATGAGTCCAGCGGCATCAGCCGCTTCGACAGCATGAACCGTGAGTGGAAGGAGGTCGTCTCCAAAGTCAAAAGTGGTGCCACACTCAATAAGAACAGCGAAGAGGTCGAGAACACCGTCTCCAGCTGGCATCAGGAACAGCGCGACCTGAGCCTGGTAATGAGTCGGAAACTTTCACAACCGGTTCGGCTGCGTCTTTCCCGCGCGCATCGCACCGACCCAAAGAAACGTCTCAAAGACGATTCAGAGATACTTGCCAGCAAGCACATCCTGGAGTGCGAACTCGAAATCCCGAACGCAGCGGCAGAACTGCGTGTCACGGCCGACTTGGCCAAACGTGTGATTGTCTGTTGCATGAAAGTCGGGGCCCCGCAAGACAAGAAACGCACCAGTGCGCGCGTCAACTGGCTCCGCCGTCAGCTCACTGGTATCGATACCACGGGACTATTCGTGAAGGCCATCCGGCCCGGCCGCGCCGAATCCACTCAAGCGCCTTTGGCCGACGTCCTGGAAGACGCCGATGCGCTGGAACCAGGCAACACGGATGTCGTACCGACTGCCTTTGAAATCTTCTACATGTCCGACCTGGCGTCACGATTCTCTGGCAGCAAAGTCTTCATCGAAGAATTGGAGCGAGCCGTCCCCCACTTCTACGAACAGGCTGGGCAACGTCTCCGCGCCTGGGTTCCTCCACCACCAAAAATCAAAAGAGGGGACCCAGCGTCTGCTCTGTCTTCTGAAGAAAGCGCACCAGAAAACGACGAAGGGCATGACAACGCAGCATCTTAAGAACCCAATCCCCGGGTCGTAACCAACCACAGTCGCGAGGTGAGTGGCTTTACTCCGCCTTGCGGGCGCGCTTGGCCGCGAGGACCTCGGCGTCGGCGCGTTGTACGAGCATCTCGAGCTGCGTATCGGCGGCCTCGAAACCGGCGACCCCCAGGCTCAGGGCCACACCCGCGTCCTCCTGCACCTGAGTACGCAGGCGCTCGCCCATCTGGCGCGCGGCCGCGAGGGGCGTATCGGGGAGGAGCAGCACGAACTCATCCCCGCCATAGCGGGCAAACAGGTCATTCGCGCGCAGGGTCGTCTGCACGCTCGCCGCTACCTTTCTCAACACGGCGTCGCCCGCCGCGTGACCGTCCTGGTCGTTGATGCTCTTGAAGCCGTCGAGGTCGAACATGAGCAGGGACAAGGCGCCACCATGCCGTCGCGCGCGTTCCATCTCGCGCTCGGCCCCCGCCTGGAAATGCCGGCGGTTGCCCACCCCCGTAAGGGTATCGCTCGAGGCGAGCGCCTCCAGTTGCCGGTTCGCCTCCTGGAGCTGCTGGTTCACCGCGTTCAGGGCCCGTGTGCGCTCGTCGACCACGGCCTCGAGGTCGCGGTTGTAGCGCTCCAGGCTCGCGCGCGCCAGCCGCAGCTCGGTGACATTCTGGGAGACCCCGAACAGGTGCGTGATGGTCCCGTTCGGGTCGTGTACGGGCACCAGCAGGGTCAGCCAGTGCCCCTCGCGTTCCTGGCCACGGGCATCGTGAAAGGTTGCGTGTTCCTCGTAGCGCAGAGGGGCATCCTGGCGCAGACACTCGCGGTAGTGCGCCACCACCTCCTCCGCGACCGACCAGGGCAGGAAGTCGTGCAGGCGCTTGCCGCTGCAGTCCTGCCCAAACAGTTCCGTCATCTTCGGGTTGGCCGCCTCGACCAGGAAGTCCGGCCCCTCGACCCGGATCAGGAACATGTTCTCCGGGAAGTGCTCCCAGATCTCCACCAGCAGGCCCGCCTGCTCGATGGCTTCCAGAAATCCCGGTTGCTGGCGGTCCGTCATGCGTTCGATCCCTCTGGGTCCGGGTTGCGTGCCCGGCAGCCCCGGGCTCAGCGCATGTAACCGTAGCCGTCCTGTTGCTGCAAGCGCACGATCTCGGCATCGGCCATCGGGACCACGCTGGCGAAGCCGTGGAAGTCCTCCGGTCCATAGCCACGGCGGGCGGCGCCGGCCTGGCAGATTCGGTACTCGATGACGCCATTCAGCGTGAGCCCGCGGGCGCGGGTCATCAGGGTTTCATGTTCGGCAAAGTGTTCACGCGCGAACAGGTCCAGTGCGTCCCCGTGGATGACCAGCACGATGTGACTGTCGAACGGATCGTCACCCGTCATGCGGCTCAGGTAGGCGGCGTGATCCAGCACGTCCTCCAGGGCCTCCGGGGTACCGGCCGTCACATCATAGACGGCCTTCAGGCCCGCATAGTCCTGCTCCACCGGCGCGGCGCTTCCCCAGGGTGCCGGGGTCTCCTCCGCGTGAACCAGGGCGGCCGGAACGGCCAGGAGCCCAATCCACAATCCGGCAAGCACCCGCGACCGCCACCTGCCCTGCCGTATCCGAATCATTCCTGCTCTCCTTGGGTATCAATCGTCCCGTGATCGGCGGCGTCCGTTCCGGCCGCAACCAGGGCCTCGAAATCGGCCACCGGCATCGCGTGGTGGTACAGATAGCCCTGGAAACGATGGCAGCCGTGGCGCACCAGGAAGTCCCGCTGGGCCTCGTTCTCGACCCCCTCCGCGATCAGGCTGAGCCCCATGTTGTGGGCAATGGCGGCGATGGTCGCGACGATATTGGCGTCATCGGCGTCGTGTTCGATGTCCTGGACAAAGGAACGGTCGATCTTCAGCACGTCCAGCGGCAGGCGCTTGAGGTAGCCAAGGGACGAATAGCCGGTCCCGAAGTCATCCAGCGCCAGGGCGACGCCCCGGGCCCGCAGGGCCTCCAGGTTGGCAATCAGGGGCTGCGAGGCATCCGCCATCACGCTCTCGGTAACCTCGATATGCAGCCGCTGCGCGGCGGCCCCGGTCTCGTCCAGGATGGTGGTCACCTCCTCCATGAGCCGGGGCTGGCGCAAATGATGCGGGGACAGGTTCACCGAGATCGGCAGCGTGTCCAGAACCGGGCGCCCCTGCCAGGCCCGCAGGGTGTGGCAGGCCTGCTGCAGCGCCAGGCGCCCAACCTCGAGGATCTGGCCGGTGTGTTCGGCCACGGGGATGAATTCACCGGGCGAGATCCAGCTGCCATCGGGCTGCGGCCAGCGCATCAGGGCCTCCGCCCCGAGGATCCGCCCCTCCGGGTCGACCTGGGGCTGCAGGTGGATCACCAGTTCCTCGCCCTGCAGGGCCCGGCGCAGCTTGCGCTCGAGTTCCGCCTCGCGCAGCAGCGTGCGCTGCATGGCGGGATCATAGAAGCGCACCCCGTTGCGCCCCTGCTGCTTGGCCTGGTACATCGCGAAATCGGCCTGCTTGAGCAGCTCCTCCGGGGTGTCAAAGCCACGCGGGAACAGCGTGATACCGATGCTCCCGGACATCACGTGCTCGATATCGTCGATGCGCACCGGCTCGCGCATGGCCTTCAGCAACTCGCCCGCGATGCGCTGGGCGTCCGCGCCGGCCTGCGAGCGATCCGGGCTCAGTTCCTCCAGAAGGGCCACGAATTCGTCCCCGCCCAGACGGGCCACGATATCCTGATCGCGCAGGCGCGCGGTAAACCGCTGCGCGAGGGCCTGCAGCAGGCGGTCGCCGGCGGAATGGCCGCAGGTGTCGTTGAGCGTCTTGAAGTTGTCCAGGTCGATCAGCAGCAGTGCCGCGTGGCGCCGGGTGCGATTGACCGTGTGGATGGCGTGCTCCAGGTGCTCCAGCAGCAGCCGCCGGTTCGGCAGATCGGTGAGCGCATCACGGAAGGCCAGCCGGGCATTCTCTTCCTCGATCTCCACGATATGCCCCAGGCGGCCGGCCATGGTCCGGGTCACCTCCTGCAGGCGGGCGATCTCGGCCACGCGCGAGTCGGCTTGCAGATCGGTCTGGAAGTCCCCGTGCCCGATCCGGTCCAGCGTGTCCATGGCCCGCCGCATCGGGCGCAGGGTACGCCCCAGCCACAGGTACAGCCCGCCGGCAATCAGCACGAGCATCCCGAAGGCGGCGACGTAGGTCGTGGCATTGATCAGGTTCTGGGTCGCCACCGATTCGGTCAGATCCCGCGCCAGGACCACTGTGGCCGTCGCCTCTTCGCCATCGAACGGGACCAGCGGCAGATAGACCAACTGGGAATGCCGGCCATCTGCGTCAACGCGGCTGGCCGCCGCCTGCTGGTGCAGTCGCTCGCCCGGCGCGAGCGACATCAGGAACGGCGCGGTCAGCGCCAGCGGCCCGCGCTCGTCCAGCAGCGCGGCGCGTCCCCCGCTGGCTTCGGCCATGGACTCGAGCGCGGAGGTCGACAGGTCGCGTAACTGCACGACTGCACCGATCGGATTGCCCCCTCTATAGACCGGGATCGCCAACCCGGCATAGACCCGCTCCCCGGGTACATGATGCAGCCCCTCGTGGAAGCGCCCGTCCTCCAGCGCCGCGCGCGCCAGCGGGACGCGTTCGCCGTGGTTGTCCGCGGAGTCGTAGCGCACGTCCCCCTGGGCATCGACGACCACGATCCGGTCCGCGATACCCCCGGCGCGCAGCCGGTTGTACAGGGGGTCGGCATAGGTCCGGATGCCGGCATCGTCGCGCAGCGCTCCGATCAGCGCCTCGTTGCGGGTCACGGCCGTCGCCTCGGCGCGCATCCGCTGCCATTCGTTCGCCAGCGTCTGGCGCCAGGCGGCCGACTGGCCCTCCACGCCCAGCCGGTCCAGGCGCTGCTCGGCCTGCCCCACGGCGAGATGAGTGCCCGTGGCCAGAGTCGCGGCCAGCACCAGGAGCCCGGCGAACATGACCCCGGCCAGGATCGTCTGGAGCCGGATTCGCCGGCCGGTGGGTGCGCCTGCGGACACCACCCGATTATTCAAACGGATACCCCGAGCGAATCCACTCCGGGAAGCCGCCGGGGAAGTAGTAGAGGTTGGTAAAGCCCCATTCCAGGGCGCGGCGGGTCGCCGCCTCGGTGCGCCAGCAGTCCCGCTCGTTGCAGTACATCACCACCGGCGCGTCGACATCGCCGATGAAGTCCAGCAGGTTCTCGCGGGTAAAGCGATTCCGCTCGTCGTCCCGGTCCCGCATGATGGTCAGATTGCGCGCCTCGGGCACCCGCCCCGCCTCGTAGTCCGCACGCAACCGGGTGTCGACAAACGGCACCCCCGCGCGGAACAGCGCCCAGGCCTCGGCGGCCTCGATGGTCTGACTGCCCGGGATCATCTCCGGCGCGCGGTAGGGCCCCTGGGCCGCCGCCTGCTGCGCGAATAACAGCAGGCACAGGACCACCAGCCCCACCCGGACGAGCGATCCGCGGCGGGGCCGGAAAAGGGCCTGGTGAAATACAGCATTCATGCGCGAACGGTAGCACGGTCCGCGTCCCGAACCACGCGAAAATGCGGCCGTTTCGGGGCAGATCCGTGCAGGCACGGCCCGCATCAGCCCTCCCCCGCGCACCCGGCCCCACACGAAAAAGCCCCGCACAAGGCGGGGCTCTTCAACAACCTGGCGCTTGCGCGCCGGGGTTGTCTTACTGCGCTTCGACGTTCGCGGCAGCCGGACCCTTCTGGCCCTGCTCGACGTCGAACGAGACGCTCTGGCCTTCGGCCAGGGACTTGAAGCCACTACCCTGGATGGCGCTGTGATGGACGAACACGTCCTTGGAGCCATCGGTCGGGGTAATAAAGCCAAAGCCTTTTTCGTCGGAGAACCACTTCACTGTACCTGTAGCCATTTCGGTTACCTCTGTTTTGTACGTACTGGATTGGGATTTCGAGGGGGGAGAGACTGGAGGGCAACCGAACGACGGTGAAGATTGATCGTGATTCTCTGCGGCCCCAACCGGGACCGGAACTGCGAATCTGAACGCCCCTTGCGGGGTGTCGCCTGGTGCTGCATGGAGCCTGTTACCGTTACCTCGCGGCCATTGTCCGCCCAAACCGCGGTGCATTGATAGTGTTTTTTCGGGTTTTCTCGGGCGCCGACCCGAAACCCCTTTGGGATCCGTGACTTGCCAGCGAATTTATTTTTCGGTTCGCACACGGGCCAGACCGTCCCCGCGGCAACCGAGCGCAAAACCCGCGATTCTGCCGGCATCGCGTTCAGACGCCGCCCTCGCCGGTCGGCTGGGATCCAGCCCAATCGTCCACGGCCAGCGGCAACGGGACATGCAGCGCGGCCGCCATCACCCGCATCAGTTCGACCTCGGCGGTCACCACCTGCCCGCCATGGCTCGCGGTGGTAACCATGGCCTGGATCAGCTGGTCCTTGTCGCGCATGCGCAGGCCATCCAGTTGCTCCAGCACACGGTCCAGCACACTGGCCCAGGCGCGGGCCCCGGAGGGACCGGTCAGGGCCTCTGGAAGCTCGACTGTCAGCGGCAGGGCGCCGGTCAGGACACCCACGCCGGCCGTCAGCGCCGCGCGCGCCGCGGCCGGATCCGCCGCGTGACCGTGATGGGCAAGCACCGCCAGCAGGAAATGCGCGCCCTCCTGGTGGTCCTCCAGGGCAGCGTGGCGCGGCCGGGACGCGGCGGCCGGGTCCTGAATGTCCCCGAGCTGCCGGTCAAGAAGACGCCCCAGCGCGTATTCGAAGACCGCCACTCGCCCGTCGGCATGGATCAGGCGATCGACCAGGGACCGCAGGCGTGCCCTGTCGTCCGCGTCCAGGCGCCGCAGGGCCGGGAATCCGAGCTCCAGCAAGGGCAGGCGCAGATCGTCCCGCAGCTCGGGTTCCGCTGTCTGCAGGCGACGCACGGCCTCCTGGAGGTCACCACCCAGCGCCTCGCCGATCACCGCCAGCTGCCGTTCGCGTACCTCCGGGTCCGGGTTCAGGAGCAGATACAGCACCACCTCGATCGCCCGCGCCTCCGAGCGCGCGGCCCAGGCCAGCGGCCCCGGGATGGCGGCCAGCAGCATCCCCGCCCCCAGGATGTGGGTCAGGGCCGGATGGCCACCCAGGGCGTCCTCCACGGCCTCCGCCCCGGGCAGACGCCCCTCGCGCTCGCGCTGCATGCCATCCACCGCGCGCTCGCGCGCCCGTTCGCGCACGCGGGCATTGAGCCGCTCGCGCAGGCCCTTGAGCTCCTCCGGATCGAATTGCGGCTGCAGGATGCGTACGCGCTCCAGCAGCGGCGGATGGGTCTCGAAGAGCTGCCCGATCGCGTCGCTGGCAAACAGCATATGGGTGATCTCCTCGGTATTGCCGTTGAGACCGGCATAGCGCGCCGCCACCTTCTTCTGGGCGCCGGCCAGGCCGTCCGGCTCGCGGGTAAACTGCACCGCGTGGGCATCCGCCAGGTATTCGCGCTGGCGCGAGATGCCCGCGCGGATCCAGCGCGCCAGCGCCAACCCCGCATAGCCGACCACGATCAGCGTGACACTGAGCACCCCGACCCCGGTATCCGCGACATCCCCCTTGTGGCGGCGGCGCCGGCGCGCCAGCCCGCCCTGGCCCAGCAGCGCCAGGACCTCGATGCCGTAGAGGATGCCGATCAGGCGCATGTTGAGGCGCATGTCGCCATTGAGGATATGTCCGAACTCGTGCGCGACCACCCCCTTCAGCTCGGCCCGCTCCAGGCTGTCCAGGGCGCCGCGGGTGACCGCGATCACCGCGTCATTCGGGGCAAACCCGGCCGCGAAGGCGTTGATGCCCAGGTCCTGTTCCAGCACGTAGACCTCGGGCACCGGCATCCCGGAGGCAATCGCCATCTCCTCGACCACGTTGCGCAGCCGCTGCCACTGGGGGTCGGCGGGGTTGCCCGCGATGCGCACGCCGCCCATCTCCTGCGCGATCAGGCCGCCACCCCCGGCCCGCAGCTGCCAGGCCCGGTACAGGCTCGCGAGCACGATCAGCCCCGCCGTGATCCCCATGGTCCAGGCAATCGCCGCACCGCCGCCGCCCATGAGCCAGACCGCAATGCCCAGCACTCCGACAACCGCCAGCACCGCCAGGGCGAACAGAACCAGCAACCAGCGGGTCCTGCGCTGCACCTGGTCCTGCTGTTCGAAAAAGTTCATGGCTGTCCCTCGCCCGCGCTAGGGAGACACTGATTGAATCGCACGTCCGCGCTCGAGTCACTTTTGCGTGCGTTTAATGCGCGGTGACTGCCGTGCAGTCATTCTGCACAAGGGAGCCGCAACGCCGTGCGCGCGCCCGTTTTCGATCAACAACGGGCGGCCGAGCCCGCTCTTTCAATCACTTGTCGGGTTGGTGCCCCCTGTTCCCCGATCCTGCGTTGCGCCCCAATCCATCAGAAACGGGCGGGTAGAACCACTACCCGCTGCACGACGCGCCTTGTCTCGGAGCGCTTTGTTTCGAAAAACTGGGGGGCACCAACGCGGACGTGCGATTCAATCAGCGTCTCCCTAGGCCGCCGCCTCGAGGGATCGGGCGGTCACGGCCATGCAGCCACACGACGAGCGTAGCAGCGTGGAGGGTACCGGGGAATGCGCGGCGCACGCCCACTGCCGGGCGCGCGCCGCGAGGGCGGCTCAGTCGCCGGCGACGGTCATCGACTCGATCAGGATGGAGCCGGTGTGGATGTTGCCGCGGCGGTCGACATCGGTGCCCACGGCCGCCATGCGCCGGAACATGTCCTTCAGGTTGCCGGCGATGGTGATCTCCTCCACCGGGTACTGCAGCTCGCCGTTCTCGACCCAGAACCCGGCAGCCCCGCGGGAGTAGTCGCCGGTCACCATGTTCACGCCCTGCCCGATCAGCTCGGTCACCAGGAAGCCGGTACCCATCTCGGACAGCAGGGCGTCAAAGTCCTTGTCCCCCGGGGCCACGGTCACATTGCGCGCGCCACCGGCGTTGCCGGTGGTCTCCAGCCCCAGCCGACGCGCAGCGTAACTGTCCAGGGTATAGCTCTGCAGGACGCCATCGGCGATCAGCGGCCGGTTGCGGGTGCGCACCCCCTCGCCGTCGAAGGGTGCGCTGCCCAGCGCGCGCGGGGTCAGCGGGCGTTCCTCGATCTGCATCCAGGCGGGGAACACGGTCTCGCCCACGGCATTCAACAGGAACGAACTTTCGCGGTACTGGGCCGGCCCGGAGATCGCGCGGGTGAAGCTGCCGATCAGGGTGCGCGCCATCTCCGGCGCGAACAGCACCGGGCAGGTGCGGGTGGAGAGCTTGCGCCCGCCCAGCCGGCGCACGGCGCGCTCGGCCGCCTCGCGCCCGATCGCCTCGGCGGCGGTCAGGTCGCCCGCGTGGCGGGCCACGGTGTAGGCATAGTCGCGCTGCATGCCGGCCGCGTCGCGCGCCACCAGGGCGCAGGACAGCGAGTGCCGGGTACTGCGATAGCCCCCCATGAAGCCCTGGCTGTCGCCGAGAAAGGCCATGGCGCGCCGCGTACTGACGCTGGCGCCCTCGGAGTTCTCGATCCGGTCGTCGGCCGCGAAGCCCGCGGCCTCGATCGCGCGGGCCAGTTCGGTCGCCTCAGTGGCGCTGCAGCCCCAGGGGTGGTCAAGGTCGAGGTCCTCCCAGTCGCTCGCCTTGAACGCGGGGTCCGGCATCCCGGCATACGGATCCGGCTCGGTGTAGCGGGCGATGCGGCAGGCGGCCTCGACGGTGTCGATCAGGGCCTGGTCGCTGAAGTCCGTGGTGGAGGCCGCCCCCTTGGACTGGCCGAAGTAGACGATCAGCGACAGGCTCTGGTCGCGCTCGTGCTCCAGGCTCTCGATCTCCCCCTTGCGCACACCCAGCTCCAGCCCGACGCTGTGGCTGACCACCGCCTGGGCGTCCGAGGCCCCGCGCTCGCGCGCCGCCTCCAGTGTGCGCTGGACCCGTGCCTGGAGGGATTCCGGCGAATGGGACAGGGCCTGGACCTCGCCGTCCTGGGACAGGGATTCCGGGCTCACGCGTTCGGGAGATGTACTCATGCAGGGTTCCGCTATAAAGGGACGAGTCGGGGATATCCGTCAGGGATACAGAAACAGGGAAGCGGCCCCGGGCCATTCAGCCCGGAACCGCATGCGGTGCCGGGCGATCTAGTCGACCCGGGCGCCGTGCTTGTGGACCGCGCCGGCGTTGCCCCAGCGCTCAAGGTCGTCGACATGCACGCCGACCCAGTACAGCATGCCAACGCTGTCCCGGGTCCAGCCGCCGACCAGGTCCTGGCCCTCGCCCAGCTCGACGTGGTGGGCAAACTGCTCGGCCTTGTCACGCGCGCGGAACACATGCCACTGCACGATCTGGTCGTGGCCATGCCCTTCCGGCAGGGAACGTTCCTGTTCGAGGAAATCGAGATTCATCTGTTGCCTCCTTGTCGCCGTTTCGACGCCGATTCTCCGGTCCCGCAGCGCTCACGCCGCCTGGGTACCGCCCACGGTCATGCCATCGATCCGCAGCGTGGGCTGACCCACGCCAACCGGCACGCCCTGGCCCTCCTTGCCGCAGGTCCCGATACCGGAATCGAGCTTCATGTCGTTGCCGATCATCGATACCCGCGTCAGCACATCCGGGCCATTCCCGATCAGGGTCGCACCCTTGACCGGGTACGTCACCTTGCCCTTCTCCACCCGATAGGCCTCGGAGGCGGAGAACACGAACTTGCCGGAGGTGATGTCCACCTGGCCGCCGCCGAAATTGACTGCGTACAGGCCGTCGTCCACCGAGGCCAGGATCTCCTCCGGGTCGGCGTCGCCGCCGAGCATGTAGGTATTGGTCATGCGCGGCATCGGCAGCCGGGCATAGGACTCGCGGCGGCCGTTGCCGGTGGAGCGCGTGCCCATCAGGCGGGCGTTCATCTCGTCCTGCATGTAGCCGCGCAGTACGCCGTCTTCGATGAGCACGGTCTGCTGGGTGGGGTTGCCCTCGTCGTCGACGTTCAGCGAGCCGCGCCGCCCCTCCAGGGTGCCGTCATCGACGATGGTGATGCCCTTCGCCGCGACCTGCTCGCCGACGCGCCCGGAGAACGCCGAGGTGCCCTTGCGGTTGAAGTCGCCCTCCAGCCCGTGGCCGATCGCCTCGTGCAGCAGCACGCCCGGCCAGCCGGGGCCGAGCACCACCTTCATGGTCCCGGCCGGGGCCTCGCGGGCCTCCAGGTTGACCAGCGCCTGGCGCACGGCCTCGCGGGCATAGCCGGCGGCCCGGTCCGACTCGCGGAAGTACTGGTAGCCGAAGCGTCCGCCGCCGCCCGAGGTCCCGGATTCGCGACGCCCTCCCTGTTCGACGATGACCTGCACGTTCAGGCGCACCAGCGGGCGCACGTCGGTCGTCAGCTCGCCGCGGGCGTTGAGCACCAGCACGACCTCGTGCACCCCGGCCAGGGAACACATCACCTGGGTGACGCGCGAATCCTCGGCGCGGGCCACGGCATCCACCTCCTTCAGGAGGTCGATCTTGGTCTGTTCGTCCAGCGAATCCAGCGGGTTGTCGGGGGCGTACAGCGCCGGGCGCGACGGCGACCGCGAGGCCACAGCGATGCGCCCGCTCTGACCGGCGCTCGCGATGCTGCGCGCGGTCTTCGCGGCCTCCAGCATGGCCGGCATCGCGATGTCGTCGGAATAGGCGAACCCGGTCTGCTCGCCACGCACCACGCGGATGCCGACCCCGCGCTCGATATTGAAGCTGGCGGACTTCACGATGCCATCCTCCAGCGACCACCCCTCCTGGCTGGCGAACTGGAAGTAGCAGTCGCCCCCGTCGATGCCGTGACCGAAGGTGGTACCCAGAAGGGTGCTCAGCTCGCTGTCGCCGAGACCGGCGGGGTCGAGCAGGGTCTGTTGCGCAAGACGGTCGATCATGCAGTCCTCTCGGGTTCGGAGATCGACTGCCCCGCCGCACTCGCAGGCGGGGCAGCACTTTTTGTTTCAGTATGGAGCTTGGGGCACCGCCCGCGCTTTCAAGCGCGCCGGCGTTGCGGGTTTATGTCGCCGGATCAGGTGGTCCCGGGGCACGGCAGGCGGCGATGCTCCACGGCCGGGAAGCTGTTGCGGATGCGCGCGGCCTGGGCCCGGTCCAGATCGGCCAGCAGCACGCCCGGGTTGCGCTGGAGCTGGCCGACGATCCGGCCCCACGGATCCACCAGGGCGCTGTGGCCATAGGTTTCGCGGCCGTTCACATGGAACCCGCCCTGAGCCGCCGACAGCATGTAGCACTGGTTCTCGATGGCGCGCGCCCGCAGCAGCACGTCCCAGTGCGCCTGCCCCGTCTGCGCCGTGAAGGCCGCCGGCAGGGCGACCCATTCCGCCCCCTGATCCAGCAGGGCCCGGAACAGCTCGGGGAAGCGCAGGTCGTAGCAGATCGCCAGGCCCATGCGGCCGGCCGGCGTATCCACGACCACCACCTGGTCGCCGCGCTCGAAGACCTTCGATTCGGTATAGGCCTCGCTGCTGTCCGGCAGGCGCACGTCGAACAGGTGGATCTTGTCGTAGCGCGCCACCTGCTGCCCCTGATCGTCGAACACCAGGCAGGCGGACCGCACCCGGTCGCCACCCGCGGTCTGCAGCGGGATGGTCCCGCCGACAATCCACAGCCCGAGGCGCCGGGCCTGCTCGGCGAGAAAGGCCTGCAGCGGACCGGCCCCGTCGGCGACCTCGGCGATGCCGAGGACATCGGTCTCCTGCATGCCCATGAAGGCGAAGTTCTCCGGCAACACCGCCAGGCGCGCGCCCTTGTCGGCCGCCTCCTGCAGCAGTCGCTTGGCCTCCAGGAGGTTCGCCTGGGGCTGGGGTCCGGAGGCCATCTGGATGGCCGCTACCTGAGTCATGTTGCTCCGCTTGTCCGTTGCGAGACCGGTCGGGGCGCCACTGCCCGCGCCGGTATCAGTCGTTGTCGGCCCCGTCGGTCTCCGCTGCCGGCTCCACCAGCACGCGTACCTGCGGGTCGTCCCAGGGGCCCGTCACCGCGTACTCGACGCGGGCCGCCTCTTCTATCTGATCCCCGATCCCCAGCACGCGTTCCGCAAGAAGCACCACAACCCCGGTCACGGGGCCGCCCACCAGGGCCCCGACGATCGGGAGCGCGGTGCGCAGGCTCGGCACGACCACGATCTCGTGATCATAGTCACGTGCCACCAGCCCGGTGCGGCCGCTCAGACGCACCTTGGCCGAGGGTCCCTCCAGGCGCAGGTCGGGCACATGCAGGTCCCCGTCGCGCAGCACGGCGTCCGCGGTCAGCTCGCTGAAGGTCAAACCCTCGGTGAACACGTCGCGGAAATCCAGCCGCAACCGCCGCGGCAGTACGTCCAGGCTGACCAGCCCCAGCAGGCGACCCGCCCCCGGCTCGACATCCGCCAGGCGCCCGTCGGACAGCGACAGCTCCACGGACCCTGTCAGCTGCGCCAGGCTCGGGGCGTACAGCGGCCCCGGCCAGACGAGCGACAGCGACCCGTCGCCGGCGCCCCCGACCAGGGCCCGCGACAGCCCCGCCGACCGCAGGGCCGCGCCCCAGTCGTCACCGGACAGGGTCGCATCCAGGCGTGTCTCCGGCAGACCCTCCCCGGACACCCGCCAGATGCCGACGGCGTCGGCGTGGAGATCGCCTTCCGGGGCACGGACCTCCAGGTCCCGGATCACCAGACCGCTGGACTGCGGCTCCAGGCCCAGTTCGATATCCGCGAAACGGTAATCGCCCAGCGCCAGGCTGTCGAGCGTCAGGTCCACCGCCGGCCAGGCCCGCGGATCCTCGAAACTCCCGGCCGTGACGGGCTGCACCTCCGCTTCGGCCTCTTCGCCAGCGCCGGTCCACTCGAGATCGTCCAGAATCAGGTGACGCAGATGCGCCTCCCAGCGATCACGCCCGCCAGCGGCCATCGGGCGCCAGCGGGCCTCGCCGGCCAGCCAGTCGGACGCCACCTCCAGATCCCAACCCGCGTCCCCGCGCCGGCCCAGAAAGCGCAGCCCGGGCAGGTCCCGCCCGCCCCAGCGGATACGGTCGCGGATATCCAGTTCCAGGCGCGTCAGCGCCACGGCCTGCTCCGCCTCCTCGGCTCCGTCGCCGGCCGCGCCCAGATCCACCGCACCGCCCCAGGGGGCCTCGCCCAGGGCCTCGAGCCACGGGTCCACCTCCAGCCGTGGCAGGCGGGCACGCACCGACACACCCGCCCCCGGCAGGGCCAGGGCGCTAGCCCGGGGAGCGCCGATCTCCAGCGCCAGGGCCTGCAGGGCAACCCCGCGCGCCGCCGTGCGGGGCTCGGCGCCACGCACGGCCGGATCCTCGGGAGCGGCAGTCGGGGAGAGACGCAGGTGGGCCCGCAGGACCGAGCCCAGTGTCAGGTGGCCAATGCCCGCGCCGTCATGCCCCAAGGGCAGCGTCAGTTCCAGCGCACGGGCCTCCTCCGCCGGCTTGCCGATCGGCTCCGGCCAGTCGATCGCCACACCCACCAGATCCGAGCTCAGATCCAGACGCACGCCATCCACCGCCTGGCCAAGGCGCAGTTGCGCCTCCCACTGCGCCGAACCCTCCAGATAGGGGGCCAGCTCCGGAAAATCCTCCAGCCAGGGCCCCAGGGGTTGCCTCCCGCGCACCGTGAGCCGTGCGGTCTCGCCATCCAGGGGCCAGTCCGCCCCCAGGGTGACGGTCTCGTCATGGACACGCGCGGTCACATCCTCCGCCGCGATGCGATCGGCGGTATCGAACCGGACCTGACCCTCCACCGCCTCCAGCACCGCGGGCCAGCCCGGGACCTCGGCGCGCGTGCCCTGGAGATCCAGCGTGCCGGCGACCCGCGTCTGGTCCATGCGCCCCTCCTGCAATGGCAGGCTCAGGGAGAGCCCCAGCCGGGTCGGACCCTCCAGACGTGCCTGATCGCGCAGCTCCGCCGCCTCCGCCAGCAGGTCGGCCTGACGCAGATAGGTCAGCAGATCGGCGGCATCACCGTCGGCCGTGCCCTCCAGTTCGAGGACCGCGTTCTCCATATCCTCGATCCCGATCCGGGTGGCATGCACCTCGGTGTCGAGGATGCGGCCCCGCGCGTCCTCGGCGCGGAAGCCCGCGTTGTGGAACAGCAGCCGCCCGCCGACGCCCTCGGCCCTGGGCCAGCCCTCCTGGTAGTCGAGGATGCCCGCCTCGACATCCGCCCACAGGTCGAACACCCCCTCGCCGTCGGCAAACGGGAAGTCCTCTCCGCGTCCGCGGTAGGCCATGCCGCCCCCCGTGGAGACCCCGGTCACGATGCTGTCCACCAGCCACTGATAGGTGTTCTCCGGCAGGTGATACAGCGGCAGGTAGCGCGCGGTTCGGTCGCCGTTGGCGCGCAGGATGTCCATGGCGATATCGACCCGCGGGCCGGCCGCATGCCCGTCCAGCCGCATCCGCATGCGCCCGCGCACCGCGGCGTCGGCATTCGCGGCATTCAGGCCCTCGCCCGCCAGATGCCAGCGCCCGGAGTCGTCACGCTCGGCGCGCAGGCGGCCACGGGCGGTGTCCAGCACCACCGGCTCGGCCAGTACCCGCGGCAGGTCGATCTCCAGGTCGCGGCTGTCCAGAAGCAGCTCCACGCCGCCGCGACGCCACTGCAGGTAGCCCGCCGCCCCCTGCACCCCGAGCCCATGCCCGGCGGCGCGCCAGCCGAGATCCCGCACATCGGCCTCGGCCCAGACCGGCTGCAGCCGGTCCGACTCGCGGCGTGCCTCGAACCGGGCCAGGTCCAGTGTCCCGCGCGGATGGAGGTCGGCGATACGCTCAGCCAGCTCGGGCGCCGCCTGGCGCAGCAGCGTGAGCAGGGGTGCGTAGGGCTCGACGTCGACATCGCGGGCCGCCAGCTCCACCGCATCCACCACCAGCTCGCGGGGCTCGCCCTCCAGGCGGTAGGCCAGGCGCAGGTCCCCGGAACCCGGCCGCGTCCCGCTCCAGGACGACCGGTGCCGACCGTCCCGGACCCGCCAGTCGAATCGATGGCCGATGGCCGGACCGTCCGGTTCCCCGGCCAGGCTAAGAGTCGTCTCGTGATCCCCGCGCAGCCAGGCCATGCGGCCATCGTCGAGCGCACCCCACAGGCGCAGTGTCGCGGTGCCCTCGGGCGCGGGCCAGCCCAGGTAGGCCAGCCACGGCTGCCAGGCGGTCAGGTCCACCGCATCCGCTTCCAGGAAGAAGCGCGCATCGCGCAGATCGGCCGCCGGCGCCTGCAACCCGAGCACGAAATGCCCACCCGCGTCCGGCGCGTCCAGGGCCCCGTCGAGAAACAGCCGCAGCGAGCCGTCGTGCGCCGTGCGCAGGGCCGCCCGGTCCAGCCGCGCGGCGGACTCCAGGCCCGCGCCGCGGTCCTCCCAGATCAGCCGGATCGCCTCCGCCTCGACATCGGGCCACTGCGCCACCGGGATGGTGAGCAGCCGCCCCTCGCCCATGCCGATCTCGCGCCCGTGGAGAGAAAACCGGCCATCGGCATGGCGCACCAGGCGCAGGTCCACCCCCTCGACCCGCACCGCCAGCGCCGGATGCCGGCTGCGCAGGCTGGCCCCGGCACTCAGCGATATCCCGAGGCGCTCGATGGCAACCGGCTCGCCCTCGGGCATCGCCACCCGGACCTCCCGCGCCACCAGCGCCGGGGACCAGCCGGCCCAGCCCAGTTCGATGCCCGCGGCGGAGACCTCGCGCTCAAGCTGCTCGCTGGCGGTCGCCTCCACCCAGGCGTGCAGGCCGTCCCAGTGCGGCAACGCCAGGCGCAATGCCAGGATGGCGATCACCAGTGTCAGCACCAGGGCCAGCAGGATCCCCAGGGCCACCCGTACACTTTGTGAACGGATGCTCATTTCTCACCCGTCCAATCACAGCGCGGCCTGCCCGGCCGACCGGGACCCCGATCCATGCTGGGTCCGCACGCGTGCTTCACCTTGGTGTCTCTCCCTCCCCGCTGGCGACAATCGCCCGCACCGGGCGAGCATCTAGACTAGGTATAGCTCAGACGAAGACCACGTCGAACTGTTCCTGGGTGTAGAGCGTCTCCACCTGGAAGCGGATGGGGATGCCGACAAAGCTCTGCAGCTCCGCCAGCGCGGCGGATTCCTCGTCCAGCAGCAGGTCGATCACGTTCTGCGACGCCAGGACCCGCAGCTCGCGCGCGTCGTACTGGCGCACCTCGCGCAGGATCTCGCGGAACAACTCGTAGCAGACGGTCTCCGCCGATTTGAGGTAGCCGCGCCCGCCACAGACCTGGCAGGGCTCGCACATCTGGTGCTCCAGGCTCTCGCGGGTACGCTTGCGGGTCATCTCCACCAGCCCCAGCGGCGAGACGTCGCAGATCTGCGTCTTCACGTGATCCCGTTCCAGCGCCTTTTCCAGCGCTCGGATCACCTGGCGCTTGTGCTCGTCGTCCTGCATGTCGATGAAATCGATGATGATGATCCCGCCGAGATTGCGCAGGCGCAGCTGGCGCCCGATGGCCTGGGCCGCCTCCAGGTTGGTCTTGAAGATCGTCTCCTCGAGCTTGCGATGGCCGACAAAGCCGCCGGTGTTGATGTCGACCGTGGTCATCGCCTCGGTCTGGTCGAAGATCAGGTAGCCACCGGACTTCAGCTCCACCTTGCGCTCCAGGGCGCGGTGGATCTCCTCCTCGACGTTGAACAGGTCGAAGATCGGGCGCTCGCCGGGGTAATGCTCGATGTGCCCGATCAGTTCCGGCAGGTAGCGTTCGACGAAGCTGCAGACCTTCTGATAGGTCTCGCGCGAGTCGATACGGATGCGCTCGATATCCACTCCCACCATGTCGCGCAGGATGCGCTCGACCAGCGGCAGGTCGGCGTAGACCTCGGTCCCCGGCGGCGCGCTGGCGGCCTGCTCCTGCAGGCTGTCCCAGACCTTCTTCAGGAAGGCGGTATCGTTGTACAGGGCCTCGTAGTCGGCCAGCTCCGCGGCGGTGCGCACGATGAAGCCGTGCTGCGGGGCCAGCTCGTCACGCAGCTGCTCGATGGACTCGCGCAGCCGCGCGCGCACGCCCTCGTCCTCGATGCGCGTGCTCACCCCGACATTCGACTGGTTCGGCATCAGCACCAGGTTGCGCGACGGCAGCGTGATGTAGGTGGTCAGACGCGCGCCCTTGGACCCCAGCGGGTCCTTGACCGCCTGGACCAGGACGTCCTGCCCCTCGCGCAGCAGTTCGCGGATGCCCTCGCGCGCCGGCGCCGCGCCGCCATTGGCGGTCCCGTTGCCCGCGGCGGTTGCCGGGGCATCCCCGCCCGACAGCGCATTGCCATTGAGCTCCTCGCGCTCCACCGGCGCCACGTCGGAGGCGTGCAGGAAGGCCGTACGCTCCAGGCCGATGTCGACAAAGGCTGCGTCCATGCCCGGCAGCACGCGCACCACCCGACCCTTGTAGATGTTGCCCACGATCCCGCGGCGACGGGTGCGTTCCAGGTGCAGCTCGGTCAGGACGCCGTTTTCCACCAGGGCCACACGGCTCTCCTGGGGCGTCACATTCATCAGGATCTCGGTTCCGGTCATGCGTTCTTCTTGTTATCGAATGGGGACCAACCAGCCGCCGGGCCCGCGGGCGGGCGCGGCGGAGGTCCGGGATTTCGGGCTACTTGGTGACGGCTTCGGCCGAACCGGCCTCGCCGTCCGTCGAGGTTTCGGGCGGCGGGTGCTGGGCTCGCGGCCAGGACTTGATCACCGCATGCACCAGGGTCGCCAGCGGGATGGCGAAGAACACCCCCCAGAGCCCCCAGATGCCGCCGAACACGAACACCGCGGCGATAATCGCCACCGGGTGCAGGTTGACCACCTCCGAGAACAGCAGCGGCACCAGCACGTTGCCGTCGAGGAACTGGATCACCCCGTAGGCGATCAGCACCCAGGCGAACTCGGAACTCAGGCCGAACTGGAAATAGGCGACCGCGGCCACCGGGATGGTCACCACCGCCGCCCCGATGTACGGGATGATCACCGAGATGCCCACCATGAACGACAGCAGCACCGCGTATTCCAGCCCGAACCAGTTGAAGGTCAGGAAGGTGACCGCCCAGACGATCACGATCTCGATGAACTTGCCGCGCACGTAGCTGGCGATCTTCAGGTTCACCTCGCGCCACACCTGGCTGGCCAGGTGGGTATCCCGGGGCATGAACCCGCGCACCCAGCCGAGGATCAGGTCACGGTCCTTCAGCATGAAGAACACCATCAGCGGGACCACGATCAGGTAGATCACCACGTCCACGATGTGCCGCGCCGAGGACAGCGAGAAGGACACCACACGCTGCCCCAGCAGGGTCGCCTCGGCGCGGATCGCCCCCATCAGCTCGAGGACCTGTTCGTCGGTAATCAGCTGCGGGTAGCGCTCGGGCAGCTGCAGCAGCAGCTTCTGGCCCTCCGAGATCATGCCCGGCAGCTCGCGCACCAGCTGGGTGACCTGGGCCGACATCAGCGGCACCACACTGAACAGCGCCGCAACGGTGAGTGCCAGAAAGGCCAGCAGCACGCAGGTGACCGCGAGGATACGCGGGATGTGCCAGAGGACCAGCCTCCGCACCGCGCCCTCCAGCAGGTAGGCAATGATCAGCGAGGCCAGCAGCGGCGCCAGGATGCGCCCGGCAAAGATGATGACCAGGAATCCCGCGAGCAGCAGAAACGCCAGGATCACCACCTGCGGATCGGTGAAATGACGCTGGTACCACTGACGCAGGATGTCGATCATCGCGACGCTCCTCCCGCCTCCGGGTCATCCCCCTCCGCGGAACGAGTCGGGTCCTGGGCCACCGCCTTCTCGTAATGGGTACGGAAGACGACCTCCAGCTCGTCGATCACCTCCACCGCCGGACGCCCCTGCATCACGTGCTGTCCCATCAGGGCCGAGGTCTCGTTCAGCAGCTTGGAGCGATCCAGCATGTGGTAGGTCGCCGACAGGCGGCGCATGGCCTTGATCACCGACTCGCTCTCCGGCCGCGGAATGGGCTCCGGCTCGGGCACCGGCTCCGGTGCGGGGGCCGGCGATTCCTGCTCCAGAAAGCGGGCAAACTTCAGCAGGCTGGCCTGGTCCTCGGGCGACAGCCGCGCCGCGATCTCGGCGATCGCCCGCGCCGGGTCCTCGCGGCCCTTCTTGCGCGCGCCCCCCAGCACCGAGCCGAGATCGCCTCCCGACAGACCGCCATCGCTGCCCATGCCCAGTGGAGGGATCATCCCTCGTCCTCGATCTTCAGGCTGAATACCGGCATCTTGCGGCGCTCCTGCATCAGGCCCAGCGCCTTCACCAGCGCCACGATCACGTCCTCGGTCACCTTCTGCATCTCGCCCCATTCCACGCGCGCCTCGCCCAGGAGTTCGCCCATGTTCGGCGGCGGGTTGTGACGCGCCTCCATGATGATGTCCTCGAGCATCCCGGGCTTCATCTCGGGTCGAAACAGCATGCCATAGGTCAGTTCGTCCGGCCGGATCGCCAGCCAGTCGCCGTCGTCGTCCACCAGCACCGGCTGCACGCCGTCCGGCAGGTCGACCCGGCCATTGACCAGTTGCAGCACCCGTCGGCCATCCAGGGCCTCGGCGAGTTCGTCGCCCTCGCCCGCCGCGGTCTTGTGTGCGGTCACGAAACGCGCGCGATACATCGGGTCCTCGTGCGCGGTGCCACCGGCCTGCTCGGCCACCAGCAATCCGCCCATGCCGATCCCGACTACCGGGCGCTTCGAACGGCGAAAGATGTCGATCAGCGACAGCTCGTCCGGGACCTGCGGGTTCTCCTCGTGATCCGCGGTCGGCCAGGCGCCGCCCAGCAGCCACAGCCCGTCGAACTGGGCCGCGGAACCGGGCAGATCCTGCCCCACGAACGGCCGATAGTAGGAAAAGCCAATATCGCGTTTTTCCAGCTGTGACTCGATCAGTCCGAGAAACTCGGAATAGGTATGCTGCACTACGCAGTAGTTCTTCATGTCGCGTCTATCCTGATTTTGTATTCGGGTCCGGGCGAGGAAAACACGGATCGGGGCCGGCTCGCGGCGGCGTCACTCCGACCGGCGAACAACGCACATGACGGCCGTGCGGTTGCCCGGCATCGCGGACCGCACCGCGTACCTCAATCCCGGTTTTCCTCTGCCGTGCAGTATCCGCGCAGGAACTGCATCAACACCTCCAGCGTGGGCACGCGGAACTTCTGCCGCGCGTGCACCAGGGAGATCGGCCGTTCCAGCGGCGGTGACAGTGGCAGTGCCACCAGTTCGCCCAGTTCCAGCTCCTTGGCCACCACCGCCTCGGACAGCACCGAGAGCCCCATACGGGCCACTACCGCACCCTTGATCGCCTCCGAACTGCCCAGTTCCATGCAGCCCCGCAGGCTGCTGCGGTCGTACCCGGCGCGCCCAAGGTACTCCATGATGACCTCGCGGGTCCCGGAACCCTCCTCGCGGCATATGAATGGGCGCTCGATGAAGTCCGCGACGCGGACGCTCTCGCGCGTGGCCAGTTCGTGATCCGGCGGCACGATCAGGCGCAACTGATCGACCAGGCAGGGCTGTACCTGCAGACTGCGGTGGGTCACCGGGGCCTCGACAATGCCGAGATCCACGCTGCCCTCCTCGACCATGAGCACCACGCTCTCGGTATTGCCCACCCGCAGGCGGATGCCGATATCCGGATGCTCGCGACGGAAGGCCCCCAGCAGCGCCGGCAGCATGTATTCCGCCACCGTGGTACTGGCCCCGATCACCAGCGCCCCGCCATTCGCGCCCTTCAGCTCGCGCAGGGCGGCCTCCAGCTCGCCGTAGGTGTCGAAGATGCGCTCGGCATAGCGTTGCACGAGCCGCCCGGCATCGGTCAGTGTGACCCGATTGTGATTGCGATCGAACAACCGGGTATCCAGCTGTTCCTCCAGCTGCCGCACCTGGAAGGTCACCGCCGGCTGCGTCATGTGCAGCACTTCGGCGGCGCGGGTGAAGGACAACAGGCGCGCAACCGTTAGAAAGACCTGCAACCGCCGATCAGCCATGCCGCCCCGTCCTGGAGAATAAAGTCCGTACCATCCCCGGATGCTACCAAGCCCCCGCGACGGGCAACAGCGACCCGCCGCCCGGATGCATCGACCCGGATCATACCCCCGCCCGCGCGAGAAACGTCTATAAGGGAATCACGACATCATGGCGCAAGCCGAAGGAACCGGAATGGGGGCATCCCCGTACCACGCCTGGTCGCATGGGCGCTCGCAAGGCATCCACAAGCGCTGGAGGGTCGCCGGGACTGCCGCCGCCACGCTCCTGATGGCACTGGTCACCCTGCTGGTCTATCAGACCGGCGGCACCTCCACGGCCTACCTCAACTTCATCCTGATCCCGGTGCTGCTGGGGGCGGCCCTGTTCGGCCTGTGGGGCGGGCTGGCCTTCGGGCTGCTGGCCGGCCTGCTCCTAGGGAGACGCTGATTGAATCGCACGTCCGCGTTGGCGCCCCCTGTTTTCCGAGACAAGGCGCGGCGTGCAGCGGGTAGTGGTTCTACCCGCAAGCGGCGCAACGCAGGATCGGGGAACAGGGGGCACCAACCCCACAAGCCATCGAAATCAGGGGCTCGAGTCGCTTTTGCGCGCGCACGGCGTTGCGGCTCCCTTGTGCAGAATGACTGCACGGCAGTCACCGCGCCTTGTTCGCACGCAAAAGCGACTCGAGCGCGGACGTGCGATTCAATCAGCGTCTCCCTGGGGCCCTTCATGCCCCTGGACACCACCACCGGGGCGGCCCAGCCCGCCCTGAACTGGCTCACGCGCACGGGCATCTACGTGGTGCTGGGCGGCTTCTCCGGCTGGCTCTTCGACACCCTGCGGCGGCATTCCGGCCGTCTGCTGGAGCAGGCCTACACCAACCCGGTAACCAACCTGCCCAACCGCGAGTCGCTGGAACAGTACGTCCAGCAGCTGATGCGCCAGGCGGAGGCCCCGCAGGCCGCCGCCACACGGGTGTTCGTGATCAGCCTGCAAATGGACAACTACCAGGACAGCATCAGCGCCCTGGGCCTGGCCGCCGAGCGTCCCCTGCTGCGCGGCATTGCCGACCGCATGCAGGGCGTGGCCGGTCCTGCCGGGGCCGACGTGTTTCATATCCACGACGACCACTTCGCCCTGATCCTGCCGCACCGCGGGCGCAAGGAGGCCCTGGCGGTAACCCAGGCGGTGATCGACGCCCTGCAGGCCCCCTTCGAGGTCTACGACATCCCGGTTTATCTCGGGGCCCACGCGGGGATCTCGTCCTTCCCCTTCCACGAGCAGGACGAGCCGACCCGGCTGCTGACCAGGGCCTGGATGGCCATGCACCAGGCGAGCCATTCGGGCCGGCGCTACCGCAGCTATGACCGGCGCAGCGACGACCACAGCCTGCATACGGTCGAGCTCCTCGGCGAGCTCCAGGGCGCCCTGGACGACGGCCAGCTGCACCTGCACTACCAGCCCAAGGTGGACCTGGAGACCCGGCAACTGATCGGGCTGGAAGCCCTGCTGCGCTGGGAACACCCCACGCGCGGACGCATCTCCCCGGGCGAGTTCATCCCGCAGGCGGAGCGCACCGGGCTGATCCACGAGCTGACGCGCCGCGTCCTGCGCCTGGCCCTCGCGGACCTCGCCACCCTGCGCGAGCACGGCCTGACCATGCCGGTCAGCATCAACATCTCCGCACGCAATTTCCTCGACCCGGCATTCGCCGATGATCTGCTGGAACAGGTACACGCCTCCGGCCTGCCCCCCTGCGCCCTGGAGCTCGAGTTCACCGAGACCGCCCTGATGGCCGATCCGGACGAGGTGATCACCGCCCTCAACCGCCTGACCGCCGCCGGGCTGGCGCTCGCCATCGACGACTTCGGCACCGGCTACTCCTCGCTGGCCTATCTCAAGCGGATGCCGGTCACCACCCTCAAGATCGATCAGGCCTTCGTGCGCCAGATGCTGGAACACGCGGTGGATGCGCAGATCACCCGCGCCAGCATCAGTCTCGCCCGCGACCTCGGGCTGAAGGTGGTGGCGGAAGGGGCGGAGGACGCCGCCACCCTGGACACCCTGCAACAATGGGGCTGCGACGCGGCCCAGGGCTTCGGCATCGCCCGTCCGATGCCGCTGGACTCAACGCTTGCCTGGGCCCGCGAATGCGGCGTGGCGCCCCGGGTCCGAGCCCACTGCGCCCCCGGGGCCAACTGAGCGCGCCGCGCCAGACCCGTTTCTCCCTTGCACCGGCCCCGGGGCTGCGCTATAGTCCGCCGTCTTTCTGGTAGACCCAAATTCCGGAGTCCCCCGATGGCCCGAGTATGTCAGGTGACCGGCAAGCGCCCGGCGACCGGTAACAACGTTTCGCACGCCCACCGCAAGACGCGGCGGCGCTTCCTGCCCAATCTGCACTCCCACCGTTTCTGGGTGGAGAGCGAGAACCGTTTCGTACGCCTGCGCGTCAGCAGCAAGGGCATGCGCATTATCGACAAGCGCGGCATCGACGCGGTCCTGGCGGACTGCCGTGCCCGCGGTGAAAAGGTCTAAGGAGGCTTCACGATGGCTGCCAAGTCCGCACGCGACAAGATCCGCCTGGTGTCCTCCGCCGGCACCGGCCACTTCTACACCACGTCGAAGAACAAGCGGAACATGCCCGAGAAGATGGAGATCAAGAAGTTCGATCCCGTCGTCCGCAAGCATGTGATGTACAAGGAAGCCAAGATCAAGTAATCGCGCCCCCCGGCACGATTGCCTGATCCCGGGCGAAAAAGGGCCCGGCCCGCTCACGCGGTGCCGGGCCCTTTTTGTGTCTGCGTGGCCGGAAGCCCCGGATGCACCGCAACGCGCACCCGGGGCCCATCCTCAGACCGGATCCGGCTGACCACCCTTCCCGGATGCCGCGCTGCCCTCCGCAGCGGTCTCCGCCCAGCGCGTCATCACGCGCCCCCAACGATGCGCGGTCGCCGGGTCCAGTTCGATCTTGGTATAACGTTCGCCATCGCGGATAATAACCCGCAGCAACGGAACCCCCGAGTCGTGCAGGATCTGGCGCAACTCCACGACTTCGCCAAATGGCGCATCAATCGAATCCATGGTGCGTGTGTTCCTCCCGAGCCGGCCTGCCGCACTTCGTCGTGGCCGCCCATCCGTGATTGATCGTGTTCACCTGACGCAAGCATGCAACCAATTTTTGTCGGCCGGCAACCCATCTTCGACGATCAGGAGAACCTGGTCGGCTTCGAGCTCCTCTTTCGCGCGGGGCATATGGATACCGCCTCGGTCACCGACGGCGACCTGGCCACCTCCGATCTCCTGCGCAGCGCCTTTATCGACATCGGGCTGGAGCATCTCGTCGGCGAGCACCTGGCGTTCGTCAATCTGACCCGCGGCTTCCTCGAGCACGACGTCATCACCAGCCTGCCACCGGAGCAGGTGGTGCTGGAGATCCTTGAGGATGTCGAGATCGACGCCGAAGTGGTCGCCGCCGTGCGCCGCCTGAAGGCCCGGGGCTTTCGCATTGCGCTCGACGACTACCAGTTCCAGGAGAGCCACGCGGAACTGGTCGAGCTGGCCGATCTCGTCAAGCTCGACGTGCTGACCCTGGGCCGCGAACGCCTGGAGCAGGAAGTCGACACCCTGCGCGGCTTCGGAGTGGAACTGCTGGCCGAGAAGGTCGAGACCGCCGAGGACTATGCGCGCTGCCGACACCTCGGGTTCAGCCTGTTCCAGGGCTTTCACCTGTCCTTCCCCCACGTGATCGAGGGGCAGCGCCTGGAGAGCCTGGAGCTCGCCCTGCTCCGCCTGCTGAAGGCCCTGCAGGCACCCGACCCCACGCCGGCCGAACTGGAGAGCCTGATCGCCGCCGAACCGGGGCTGGCGATCCAGCTGCTGCGCCTCGCCAACAGCCCAGCCTACCGGGGCCGGCGGGCCACGGACTCCCTGTACGACGCGATCCTGCGGCTGGGCCAGGGGCGAATCAAGCGCCTGGCGATGCTGATGGTCCTGCGCGGCGCCGACGGCCAGAGCCACGGTCTCGAACAGGTCATGATCCGCGCCCGCATGGGCATGCTGATGGCCCGCGCCCTGGGCCTGCCCCCGGAGGAATGCGAGCGCTACTTCACGCTCGGCATGCTGTCCGGCCTGGACCGAGTGCTGGGTGTGCCGCTGCGGCGCATCCTCGGCGAACTCCACCTGTCCACGGAGATGGAACAGGCACTGCTGGAGGGGAGCGGCCCGCTGGCGCCGCTGCTGGCGACCATCGCCGCCTTCGAGGGCCCGGCGCTGCCGCCCGACAGCGAGAATGCCCCCGTCCCCGCGCCGGTCTCCAGCCGGCTCTACCTGGAAGCCGTACGCTGGACCGAGGACCTTCTCGCATCCCTGGCGGAGCCCTAGACGATGACCCTCACCCTGCGCAGCCAGCTGATGCCGGAAGCCGCGACAGGCCCCGACACGGGGTTGCGGATCCGGCTGCGCGAGCCCGCAGGGATCGAGGCCGCGCGCGGCACCCTCGAGATCCATCCGGGACTGAGCCCCCTGGCGCCGGATGACTATGTCGAATACTGGACCGCCCCCGGCACGCCGCGCTCCTCCCGCGAGGGCCCCGTGTACCTGCTGGAACACGACGATGTGCTGTTTGCGAGCTGGACCGGCCCGGACCACGGGCTGCGGGAGCAGACCGAACAGGCCTACCAGTCGCTGCTGGCCGCCTGCCGCACGCGCGGCTACGAACACCTGGCGCGCATCTGGAACTTCTTCGGCGATATCCACGGCGAAGAGGACGGACTGGAACGCTACCAGGCGTTCTGTGTCGGGCGCGCCGCCGCCCTGGAGGCTCTGCAGGTCCCGCTGGCCAGCATGCCGGCCGCCACCGCGATCGGTGGCGACCGGCGCCAGCTGGTGATCTACCTGATCGCCACCCGGACACCGGCGAAACCGCTGGAGAACCCGCGCCAGGTCAGCGCCTACCACTACCCAGCGCGCTACAGCCCGAAGAGCCCGACCTTTGCCCGCGCCACACGACTGGATACGGCCGACGGCCCGCTGATCCTGCTCTCCGGCACCGCCAGCATCGTCGGCCACGAGAGCCGGCACCCGGACGACGTGGTGGCCCAGACGCGCGAGACCCTCGCCAACCTCCAGGCCCTGCACAATACCGCCGGGCGCAAGCTGCCCCGGCCGTCCTGGTTGCGTGTCTACCTGCGCCGCCCGGAGGACCGCCCCCGGGTCGCGGCCGTGCTGGCGGAACACTACAACGCGGCCCACCCGGGTCCGATCGTGCAGTGGGTGCGCGGCGACATCTGCCGCCGCGAGCTGCTGCTGGAGATCGAGGGCGTGCATGCCTGAACTGCCCGAGGTCGAGACCACCCGACGCGGTCTGGGACCCCTGCTGGCCGAGCGCCGCATCACCGCCTTCGAGGTCCGCGAGCCACGCCTGCGCTGGCCCGTCCCCGAAGACCTGACCACGCGGCTGGCCGACGCGCAGGTCCACCGACTGGCCCGCCGGGCCAAGTATCTCCTGCTGGAGACGGATCGCGCCGGCGTGCTGCTGCACCTGGGGATGTCCGGCAGCCTGCGCCACTGCCCGCCGGAGACACCACTGCGACGCCACGACCACCTGATCGTTCACCTCGACAACGGCTATCAGGTCCGACTGCATGACCCGCGCCGCTTCGGCTGCTGTCTGCCGCTACCAGACGACGGCACCCCGCATCCGCTCCTGGCTGAGCTCGGCCCGGAACCCCTGGACCCCGCATTCGATGGCGACACCCTCTTCCTGCGCAGCCGCGGCCGCCGTGGCCCGGTGAAGGCCTTCATCATGGACCAGGCCATTGTGGTCGGGGTCGGCAACATCTACGCCACCGAGGCCCTGTTCCTCGCCGGCATCCGGCCCGGTCGCGCGGCCGGCCGGGTCACCCGCGCGGAATACCAGCGCCTGGCCGCACACATCAAGGCCGTACTGGCCGAGGCCATCGAGCAGGGCGGGACCACCCTGCGCGACTTCCTCCGCGAGGACGGTACCCACGGCTACTTCCGCCAGTCCCTGCACGTCTACGGCCGCGCCGGGGAACCCTGCCACGTCTGCGCCGATGTACTGCGCACCCGCCGCATCGGCCAGCGCGCCAGCAGCTACTGCCCCACCTGCCAGAAATAGCCGCCCGCTGTGGCCTGGAGGCCGCGAAAGGCTTTTTTACCACAGAGGGCACGGAGGACACGGAGAAGGGCGGGTCACAGGAAGACAGGAAGCTCGCGAAGGTTTCTTCTGGTATGGAGTGTGATCGCGGTCATACCAACCCTCGAGAAGCGGAGAGCCTGGATATCACCCAGGACAAGACCGATTGCCAGCCCACTACAAACCGCCCTTGGTCTTCTCCGTGCACTCGGTCTCCTCTGTGGTGCAAAAATGCCCTTGACCTTCTTCGTGCCTTCGTGCACTTCGTGGTGAATCAAAACGACCGCACCAAGGCACATTGCCGCCGGCTCGCCCGGTTCAGAGGTAGCGCGAGACGCGGGGCACGGCGTCCAGCAGGTGGCGGGTGTACTCGGCCTTCGGACTGGCCAGCACCTCCGCGGTGGCGCCGATCTCTTCCATGCGCCCGTCGTGCATCACCAGCATGCGATCGGAGAAGTACTCGACCACGCCCATGTCGTGGGTGATGAAGATCATCGCCAGACGCCGCTCGGCCCGCAGCCGGGCGAGGATCTGCAGCACCTCGGCCTGCACCGACACGTCCAGCGCACTGGTGACCTCGTCGCAGATGATCACGTCCGGATCCAGCACCAGGGCCCGCGCGATCGCGATGCGCTGGCGCTGACCGCCGGAGAACTCGTGCGGATAGCGCCACAGGGTATCTTCCGGCAGCGCCACCTGCTGCAGGACCTGCCCGGCCAGGGCGATGCGTTCGTCCACGTCCGCCCCGATGCCGTGCACCGCCATCGGCTCGGTCAGCAGCGTCAGCACGTTCAGGCGCGGATTCAGGGACGAGGCCGGGTCCTGGAACACCACCTGCAGGTGGCGCCGCAGTCGGCGCAGGGGCTTGCGCGGCATGCGGGTCAGCGACTCGCCGCGGTAGCGGACCTCGCCACCGGTCGGTTCCACCAGGCGCAGGATGGCCCGGCCCAGGGTGGTCTTGCCACAGCCGGATTCGCCGACCACCGCCAGCACCTCGCCGTTCTCCAGCTCGAAACTGACATCGTCCACCGCGCGCACCACGTCGACCTGGCGGCGCATCAGCCCCTTGAGCACCGGGAAGTGCACCTGCAGCCCGGAGACCTGCAGCAGCGCATTGCGTCCGGCGCCCGGCACCGGCGGCAGCGGGGGCAGATTCTCCGGCAGGGCCTGGATCAGCTTGCGCGTATAAGCATCCTGCGGGTCGCGCAACAACGGCAGGCACTCGCCCTGCTCCACCAGCCGCCCCTCGCGCATCACCGCCACCCGGTCGGCCACCGAGGCCACCACCCCGAAGTCGTGGGTGATCAGCAGCACCGCCATGCCGTTCTTCTCGCGCAGGCGGTCGATCAGCTTCAGGATCTCGGCCTGGATGGTCACGTCCAGCGCGGTAGTCGGCTCGTCCGCGATCAGCAGGTCCGGCTCCGCCACCAGCGCCATCGCGATCATTACCCGCTGGCGCTGCCCGCCGGAGAGCTTGTGCGGATACTCGTCGCGGCGCTGTTCGGGGTTCGGCAGCTGCACCTCGCGCAGCACCTCCAGCGTGCGCGCGGCGCGCTGCTCCGGGCTCATCTGGGGGCGGTGCAGACGCAGCACCTCCTCGATCTGATCGCCCACGGTCAGCACCGGATTCAGCGAAGTCATCGGCTCCTGGAAGATCATCCCCACTCGGTCGCCGCGTACCTGCTGCATCGCCGGGGCTGGCAGCCCCAGCAGTTCCTGGCGTCCCTCGCGCCCGGCCAGCCAGACCTCGCCCGTGGGGCGCTCGAAGCCCTCGTCCAGCAGGCGCATGATCGCCAGCGCGGTGATCGACTTGCCGGAACCCGACTCCCCGACCAGCGCGAACAGTTCGCCACCGCGGATGGCGAAGCTCGCCTCCGCAACCAGCGGTGCCTCGCTGTCACGGTGACGGATCTGCAGGTTGCGCACCTCCAGCATGTTCAGCGCACCCCGCCGCTGGTCGCGCTGGTGGCACCGGCCGCCGGACGCGCGCCGGCATCGCGATTGGCACTGCGCGCGGCCGAGCGCGCGTGCGGGTCCACGGCGTCGCGCAGGGCCTCGCCGATCAGGTTGTAGGCGAACACCGTCAGGAAGATCGCCCCGCCGGGGAAGGCCGCCATCCACCAGTTGAAGGTGGAACTCTGTACCGCCTGGTTCAGCATCTGCCCCCAGGAGGGATCATCCACCAGACCCAGGCCGAGGAACGACAGCGTCGCCTCGGCGAGGATGGCCGAGGCGACCCCGAAACTGGCTGCCACCAGGATCGGCGCGATCCCGTTCGGCAGCATGTGCCGGAACAGGATCGACGGCAGCGACAGACCCGACGCGATCGCCCCCTGCACGAAGTCCTGCTGGCGCAGGCGCAGGAACTCCGCGCGCACATAGCGCGCGTAGCCGGACCAGGAGGTCAGGCCGATGATCAGCATCATCAGGTACAGCGAGCGGCCGAAGAAGGCAACGAAGGTCAGCAGCAGGAACAGCGTCGGGATCGCCTCGAAGATCTCCACCAGGCGCATGCCGATGATGTCCACGATCCCCGAGAAGTAGCCCATCAGCCCGCCCAGGATCACCCCGATCCCCAGCGCGATCCCGGTGGCGATGAAGCCGATGGACAGCGCGATGCGCGAGGCGTGGATCATGCGCGAGAGGACATCCGCACCGGTGTCGTCAGTGCCGAACCAGTGCACCCGGTCCGGCGCCTCGCGCGGGGCCTCCAGGCCGGTATCGGCATAGTCGCGCAGGTAGTCGCGCGGCGAATACGGGATCGGGGCACGAATCACCGTCTGGTATTCGCCCATGCGCTCGGCCTCGCGGTACTGATCGTGGATCACCAGCGACGGCGGCGAGACCGTCTGCCAGGCCACCGCGGCCAGCACCGCGCCCAGCGCGGCCCACAGTCCGAAGCGTCGCCAGGGCCGCCCGGGCAGGCGCCAGAAGACCAGCGCCAGCACCAGCAGACCGAACAGCGTCACGTCGGCCGCTGTCAGATAGCGCAGGAAGGGCATCGCCCACTCGCCGTCGGTGGTCTGCACCAGCAGCGGATGGGAGGTCGCCAGCACCGGCGCGAGGATCGCCACCAGGGTCAGCAGCGCGATCCAGCCAATCCCGAGGCGCGCGCCCCAGCGCAGCAGGACCTCGCCCACCACGCGCCGCGCCCAGGAGCGGCTGCGGCGACCCCCGGTTTCCGGATGGCGGCTCGGCTCAGTCATAGTTCACCCGCGGATCGACGATGGCGTAGGCGAGGTCCGCCAGCAGGTAGCCGACCAGGGTCAGCACCCCGGAGATCAGGGTGATCGACAGCACCAGTTCGCGGTCGCGCGTCTGCACGGCCTCCACCGCCAGCTTGCCCATGCCGTCAATGGAGAAGATCGCCTCCACGATCACCGAACCGGCCAGCAGCGAGGGCAACAGGGTGGCGGACACGGTGATCAGCGGCAGCAGGGAGTTGCGGAACACGTGGCGCCACAGCACGTCGTGCTCGGCGACCCCCTTGGCCCGCGCGGTGCGCGCATAGTCCGAGGTCAGGTTCTCCAGCACCGCCGAGCGCGACAGCTTGGCCAGGAACGCCAGCCCGCCGTAGGACAGACACAGCACCGGCAGCACCAGGTGCCAGGCCCGATCCAGCAGGAAGCCGGGCACCATGCTGCCCGGCGCCAGTCCGAGGGCCAGCGCAAGCCCCGCGCCCAGCCCCAGCGTGCCCAGATAGAAGCCGCGCAGCACCCCCCAGTCACTGTGCGCCATCAGCCAGCCGACCGCGGCGCCGACCCCCATGGCGACCCCGGTACTGACCGTCCCGGCAACGGCCAGGTCGCGGAACATCAGCCAGCCACACAGGGCCCCGAGCACGGCCCCGAGCCCGCCACGGATCCGCGCCGGCAGGGTTCGCGCCAGGTAGATCCCCAGGGCCGCGCCCAGAAACGGCAGGACCAGCAGCAGCGGCAGGGCCCACACCACCTCCACCGTCGGCAGGAAGGTCATGTCCAGTGCCGCGCGCTGGCTGATGCCCCCGGTGGGAAACCACTGCCAGAACTGGTCGGAGGCGAAGAAGCCGATCAGCAGCACGCCCGCCAGCATGGTCGGCACCGACCACAGCGCCAGCAACACCACGCCGGATTGCGAGTCGAAGGCCTGGCCGTGCTGGGTGGCCGCGCGCACCCCCACGGCCACCGCGACGATGTAGATCAGCGGGATCGACAGCACGTTCAGCAGCAGCGTAATCGGCAACCGCTCCGCGATCAGGTCGACCACCGGGCGGCCGTAGCGAAAACTGGTCCCCAGGTTGGGCGCCTTGAAGTGCGGCCATCCGGTCAGCGAACCGTCCGCGTCCTGGGCGAATCCGATCGGCGAGATGTTGTTGAGCCAGCGCCCGAACTGCACCGGCGCCGGTTGATCCAGGCCGTAGAGGCGGTTGTAGTACTCCTCCATCGCCTTCTGCGCCTGCGGCTCCAGGCCCTGCCCCTCCACCAGGGTCAGGGCGCTGATGCCCCCGGGCGCCGCCGCCATCACCGCGAACACGACCACGGTGATGCCGAACAGGGTCGGCACCATCAGGATCATGCGGCGCAGGATATAGGTCAGCATCCCGCGCGCCGCCTGCCGATCGATTCCACTGCGTGGCCCATGGGCGACTACTGCCCGTAGCGCTGGAGTTCGAAGGGCACGTAGATCTCCAGCGGCACCGCCCCGAGGTTCAGCCCCAGCGCGGTCTGTTCCAGGTTCTGGATGCGCCGGTCGATGAAGGCCAGCGTCTGGCGCCGCATCAGGAAGGTGTAGGGCTGGTCCTCGTGCAGGATGCGCTCGGCCTCGCGCCACAGCTCCATGCGCGCCGGCTCGTCCACCTCGCCGCGGGCCGCCTCGATGATCGCGTCCAGCTCGGGGTTCTGGTAGTGGATAAAGTTGTCGCCGCCGGAAACGGTCTGGCTGGAGTGGAACATCTGGTAGATATCCACCTCGACGCCACTGGTCCAGCCCAGCGTGATGGCGTCGAAGTCCTGGCGACTGAGCTTTTCCAGCATCACCGACCACTCGGTCGGCTGGGGTCGCATCTCCACTCCGGCACGCGCATAGAGATCGCGCAGGAACAGAGCGATCCGTCGGGTGTCCTCATTGTCCTGGAAATACGCCAGTTCGAAGGAGAACGGCTCCCCGTCCTCGTTGACCAGCACGCCGTCCCGGTTACGCTCGCGGTAGCCGGCCTCGGCGAGCAGCTCCAGGGCCCGCTCGACATCAAAGGGGATGGGTTCGAGATCCGGATTGTGCTGATCGCTGCGCGGCGAGAACGGCGAGATCGCCCGCTCGGCATACCCCAGCATGACCTCCTCGATCAGCCGGTCGACGTCCGTCAGGTAGCTCATCGCCTTGCGCACCCGCGGATCGGCGAAGCGCGTTGGCTCGCCGTTGCGCTGCTGATTCCAGGCGATATAGGAATAGCCCGCCGTCGGACTCATGTACTCGTGGGTGTCCGCGCGTTCGCGCAGCGCCTCGTCGTCACGTAGCCGGGCGTATTCACGCGGCCGCGCGCCGTAGACATCGATATCCCGGTTGCGGAAGGTGGTCAGGCGCGCGCTGTCGTTCTGGATTACGCGCCAGACCAGGCGATCCAATGGCGGCTCGATCGGGCCCCAGTAGCGCGGGTTGCGCTCCAGCTCGATGCGCCCGGCGTCCGGCGTCCAGCCGGTCGGGTCCTCCAGCCGGTAGGGGCCGGATCCTAGCAGGATGCCGCGCGACTCGTTGAAGGTCTCGGGGTCCTCCAGGTAGCGCTCGTAGAAGTGCTTCGGCAGCACATCGAGGCCCCCGGCCACCCGCATCGCATCGAAGAACGGTTCCTCGAACACGAAGCGCACGGTGCGTTCGTCCACGGCCTCCACGGCCTCGACCTTCTCCAGGAAGGCACGCGCCCGCGGCACCGCGATGGCGTCGGTCATCAGGAAATCGAAGGTGAACTCGACATCCTCCGCGGTCAGTGGCTCGCCATCGGAAAACTGCGGCCCCGAACGCAGGCGGAAGGTCAGCTCCGTCCCGCTGTCGTCGAATTCCCAGGACTCGGCCAGCAGACCCTGCCATTCCAGGGTGTCCGGATCGCGAACCACCAGCGACTCCAGCACATAGTTCTGCACCTCGGAGGCATAGGCATCCGAGGACACATACGGCGTAATGGTCGCGAGCCCCGTGCCAAAGGCCTGCACCAGCCAGTCACCCTCGGCGTAGTCCTCCTGCTCCGCGGCCCGTGCCGCGCGGCGGAAGGCCGACGGGACCGCGTCCGCCCGCGGGGCCTGCTCGGCCTCCATGCCGGCGAAACGTCCCGAGGCCAGGTCCGACTCCAGCCCCTGCAGGCTGCGCCGCAGCGCCCGCAGGTCCCGAGCCTGCTCGCTCATGGTGTTCTGCATGGAGGCCATGCGCTGCCACTGGCGGTCGATCTGGACCATCACCAGCAGCAACAGGATGCCCAGCACGATCAGGGTCACGATCCAACCGAAATGACGACTCACAAGACCTCCGGGTTGTTGCGCTGGCCGCCCGCCACACTGTTTTCGGCATGACGGGCGAGCGGTCGCGGGGACCGCGGGTGCTGGCACTATAGCAAGCCACCTGCTTCGGCTCATCGGGTGCTGGCCGCACTAGCACCACATCGGTATGATCCCGGAGACAGTCGCGCCCGTCCCCGGTTCCGCAGCCGGGCGGGCGCCGTCGAGACGGCCCGCCCGGGTACGTCCGCACGGATCCGAACCAAGGAGTGTCACATGGGTTTTCTGAAGGGCAAGCGCGCACTGATCGTCGGCGTTGCCAGCAACCGTTCCATCGCCTACGGCATTGCCGCGGCCATGCATCGCGAGGGCGCCGAGCTCGCCTTCACCTACCAGAACGAACGCCTGCGCGATCGCGTCGAGAAACTGGTCGCGGACTTCGACTCCGACATCCTGGTGCCCTGCAACGTCGAGGATGACCGCGAGATTGAACAGGTCTTCGAGCACCTGGACAATTACTGGGACGGCGTCGACATCCTGGTGCACTCGGTGGCCTTCGCACCCAAGGAGCAACTGGAAGGCGACTTCCTCGACAACATGACCCGCGACGGCTTCCGCATCGCGCACGACGTCAGCTCCTACAGCCTCGCGGCCTTTGCCAAGGCCGGCCGCGCGATGATGAAGGATCGAGACGCCTCCATCCTTACCCTCAGCTATCTGGGCGCCGAACGCTCGATGCCCAACTACAACGTGATGGGTCTGGCCAAGGCGAGCCTGGAGGCGAACGTCCGTTACCTGGCCTATACGCTGGGACCGGAGAGCACCCGGGTGAACGCGATCTCCGCCGGCCCGATCCGCACCCTCGCGGCCTCCGGGATCGGCGAGTTCAAGCGCATCCTCGACCACGTCGAGGCCAATGCCCCGCTGCGGCGCAACGTGACCACCGAACAGGTCGGAAACGCCGGCGCCTTCCTCTGCTCCGATCTCGCCTCCGGCATCACCGGCGAGATCATGTATGTCGACTCCGGCTACAACACGGTGGGCCTGGGCGCGGCCGAGATCGGCCTCGACAACAAGTAGCTCGCGGGCTTCGGCCCCGATGCCGCCTCTTCCCGTGGCAGACATGGAAAAGCCCGGCCCGCATGAGCGGAGCCGGGCTTTCTTGTTTTCGGGCTGCAACCGGTCTCGGCCAATCAAACCCGCTCGGCATTAGCGGCCATAAGGCAAGGGCGTTGAACCACAGAGTGCACAGAGGACACGGAGAATTCGCAGGGACTGCTTAGCGCGAAGGTATTCCGAGAGACAGGACAAACGCATCGCTCCCCGCGCCCCGTCCAGTCAGTCACAATCGACGTTCTTCGTGGGCTCCGTGTCCTCCGTGGTGTTACGTCCCTTGGCCTTTCCAAACAACGACTCAGGCTAGTCGAGCGCGTCGGGGAAGCGCTTGATGTCGGCCTGCTCTTCCAGCCAGGCGAGGTAGGCCCGGAATTCGGCGCTGCCATAGGCATTACCGATCTGGTCACGCTCCTGCTGGCGTGCAGCGGCATCGGCGGCGTCCTCGCCCATACGCACCTCTTCCAGCACGGTCACGGCAAAGTCGCCGTCGCCGATCCGGGCACCGGCGATCTCCACCGCGCCCTCGCCCGGGGCCGGCAGGCGGAACAGGTGGTCCTGCAAGCCGGTGGGCAGTTCCGCGGCGCGCTCGCGGGTGACCTCGACCGAGCGACTCCAGGCCCCGTTCTCGTCCGCCTCTGAGGCCCAGTCCTCCGCCGCGGTCAGGCGCTCGATCAGGGCCTCGCCGGCTTCACGGGCAGCATCGGCCGCCGCCTGACGCTGCAGGCGCTCGCGAATCGTGTCTTCCACCTCCGCCAGCGGGCGCAGCTCGGACGGCTGGTGTTCGTCGATCCGCAGGATCACGGTGGAGCCGTCCTGCAGGTCGATCGCCTCGCTGTTGTGGCCGTCTTCCAGCACCCGCGGATCAAACGCCGCGTTTCGAATGGAGCGGTGCCGCGCAATGCCGTCCCCGGAGCCCCGCGAGAACCAGTCGCTGGTCTGGATCTCCAGCCCGGTCGCATCGGCCGCCGGCTCCAGGCTGTCGGGGAACTCGATCCCCAGCGCCATCATGTCGTCCAGGGCGTCAATCTGCATCTGCTCCGCCGTGCGATCGCGCAGATCCTGCTCGACCTCGTCGCGGACCTCTTCGAACGGCTGCGGCTGGGCCTCCTGGATCGCGGTCACCTCCAGGATGAACCAGCCTCGCTCGGTGCGCACCGGCTGGCTGATCAGATCCTTCGGCAGGGTGAAGATCACGGTCTCCAGCGTCGAGCCCAGGTCCCCCCGGGCGATCTCGCCCATTCGCCCGCCACGGTCGGCGGTCAGGCTGTCCTCCGAGTATTCCTCGGCCAGCTCGGCAAAGTCCTCGCCGGCCTCCAGCCGCTCGCGCAGCTCGCGGATGCGGGCCTCGCCCTCCTCGCCCGTGTCCTGAATACGGATCTGGCGCACCTCGCGCAGCTCCGGCTGCTCGTAGCGGCTGCGGTTCACCCGGTAGTGCTCGCGCACCTGGTCCTCGGTGACCTCGACCCCGGCCTCCAGGCCCTCCGGATCCAGCCGGAGATAACTCACCCGTACGCGCTCGGTGGTGGTGAACTCATCGGGATTGGCTTCGTAGTACGCCTGGATGGCGTCCTCGTCCACCACGTCCGGACGGTCGAACTCGTCCGCGGAGAAGACCCGCCAGCTGGCCACGCGGGTCTGGTTGCGCAGACGACTGTAGTCTTCCACCAGGCTTTCCGGTACCACGCCGGTCGCCTGGATCCCCCGCTGGATCTGCGACAGGACAATGCTGCGCGCGATGTCCTGTTCGAAGTCCGCGGGACTGATCCGCTGGGCGTTCAGCAGCTGGCTATAGCGTTCGCGGCTGAAGCGGCCCTCTTCCTGAAACACCGGCATGCCGCGGATCTCGCGCAGCACGCTGTCTCCGGCGGCCTTGAAGCCCGCGGAATCCGCCGCCTGGCGCAACAGCTCTTGCCGGATCAGCGTCTCCAGGGCCTGCAGGCGGATACCCTGCTCGTCGAGCACGTCCTCGGGGATCTCGCCGCCGAACATGCGCGCCATTTCGTCGCGCTGGGCGCGCGCCTCCTGATGCACGTCGCGCACCGCGATATCCGTGCCGTTCACCTCGGCCGCCACCAGCGGGCCCGCCCCGCCGAAATACTCGCCCAGGCCCCACAGGGCAAAGGGGATGGTGATCAGGCCGATGATCACATAGGCGAGCCAGCCGCTCGCCCGGTCACGAATCGCTTGCAACATGATGGTCTCTGCTCACTCCGCCGTGGAGAGGAAATCGGGAATCGACCGCCGATGGTAGCAGGCGCGCCCGCGCGCGTCTGCGCCTGGGTTATCCACCACGAAGCGCACGAAGGCACGAAGAAGGGCCAGGTCAAGGGCGTTTGCACCACAGAGGACACGGAGGGCACGGAGAAAGTCGATAGCGATCCGCGGGAAGGACAGAGCATCGTAGGATTGGAAGGATGAAGTTGTGTCAGGGGGGGAACGCCGCGTGTTGCCGCGGCCCCGAATTCCTTGCCCTTCTCCGTGTCCTTCGTGTCCTCTGTGGTGCAAACGCCCTTGACCTTCTTTTCTCCTGGATCCCAATCGCCAAGAAAAGAAAAAGGCGCCACAAGGGCGCCTTTCTCGGAGATGGCGGAGCGGACGGGACTCGAACCCGCGACCCCCGGCGTGACAGGCCGGTATTCTAACCAGCTGAACTACCGCTCCGTATTCTTGCAGTGCAACCAGGGTCAGGGTTGCACTTGGTGGGTGCTGACGGGTTCGAACCGCCGACATTCGCCTTGTAAGGGCGACGCTCTACCAACTGAGCTAAGCACCCGATAAAGCGCGCTAGTTTACTCGATCCTTGAGCGCTTTACCAGCCTTGAACGAAGGCGTTTTCGAAGCGGCGATCTGGATGGTCTGACCGGTACGCGGGTTACGACCGGTGCGGGCCTCACGCTCGCGCACCAGGAAGGTACCGAAGCCGACAAGGGAGACCTGGTCACCCTTGGCGAGGGTGTCGCCAACAACACTTACCATGGCATCCACGATCCGGCCGGCCTGGGCCTTGGGGACATCGGCTTCCGCCGCGATCGCGTCGATCAGTTCGGATTTATTCATGAAGCGCTTCCTTATCTCAGTGGTGACTCAGGCTTTCTGCCGGACTGGGCCTAGCTTACACCAGCCGGAGGCCTTTTCTCCATGGCCCCGCAACTGCCCTCGGCGAGAAATCAGGTGATGCGGATGGGGTTATAGCAAGCCCCCGGAAAACGAGTCAAACGCGATCTCCTGACCGCCCCCGCACGGGTGTGATCCAGTCCACAAAAAACCGCGGAGCCCCGGTCTGCGGGTCCCCGCGGTTTCCGTCCGTTTACAGACGCTTAGTGGTGCCGAACCCGGCGACGGCCGGATTCCTTGGCCGGTTTGACGACTTCTTCGACCTTCTCCGGGGTTTCGCCCGCCTTGCCCTCCGGCATATGCGTCAGCGCCACCTCCAGGACCTCGTCGATCCAGCGCACCGGGCGAATATCGAGCTTCTGCTTGATGTTCTTCGGGATGTCGACCAGATCCTTCTCGTTTTCTTCGGGGATCAGGACCGTGCGGATCCCGCCGCGATGGGCGGCCAGCAGCTTCTCCTTCAACCCGCCGATCGGGAGGACCTGGCCGCGCAGGGTGATCTCCCCGGTCATCGCCACATCCGCTCGCACCGGGATCCCGGTCAGTGCCGAGACGATCGCGGTGCACATGCCGATACCGGCAGATGGTCCGTCCTTGGGCGTCGCACCCTCCGGCACGTGGATATGCAGGTCCTTCTTCTCGTGGAAGTTTTCCTCCAGCCCCAGGGCCTCGGCACGCGAGCGCACCACGGTCAGCGCCGCGTGGATGGATTCCTGCATCACGTCGCCGAGCTTCCCGGTCTGCTGGGTCTTGCCCTTGCCCGGGACCACGCTGGCCTCGATAGTCAGCAGCTCGCCCCCGACCTCGGTCCAGGCCAGACCGGTCACCTGACCGATCTGATCGTTCTCCTCGGCCAGGCCGAAGCGGAAACGGCGCACGCCCAGGTACTTCTCCAGCGTCTTCGGGGTCACCGACGTGGTCCGCGCACGCTCCTTCTCGCTGGCCAGCAGGCGCTGCTTGGCCACCTTGCGGCAGACCTTGGCGATCTCGCGCTCCAGCGAGCGCACACCGGCCTCCCGGGTGTAATAGCGCACGATGTCGCGCACCGCCGCATCGGAGATCTGGATCTCGGCCGGCTTCAGGCCATTGGCCTTGATCTGCTTGTCGAGCAGGTAGTTGTGGGCGATGTTGACCTTCTCGTCCTCGGTGTAGCCGGACAGCCGGATGACCTCCATGCGATCCAGCAGCGGCCCGGGGATGTGCATGCTGTTGGCCGTGGCCACGAACATCACGTCGGACAGGTCGAAATCGACCTCCAGATAGTGGTCGCTGAACGTGTGGTTCTGCTCCGGATCCAGCACCTCGAGCATGGCCGAGGCGGGGTCGCCCCGGAAATCCATCGCCATCTTGTCGATCTCGTCGAGCAGGAACAGCGGGTTGCGCACCCCGACCTTGGCCAGGTTCTGGATGATCTTGCCCGGCAGCGAGCCGATGTAGGTGCGACGGTGGCCGCGGATCTCGGCCTCGTCACGCACCCCGCCCAGCGCCATGCGCATGAACTTGCGGTTGGTCGCACGAGCGATGGACTGACCCAGCGAGGTCTTGCCGACGCCGGGCGGGCCCACCAGGCACAGGATCGGGCCCTTCAGCTTGCGCACTCGCGACTGCACGGCGAGGTACTCGAGGATGCGTTCCTTGACCTCTTCCAGGCCGTAGTGGTCCTCGTTGAGGATCTTCTCGGCACGCGCCAGATCCTTGCTGACCCGGGTCTTCTTCTTCCACGGGACATTGACCAGCCAGTCGATGTAGCTGCGCACGACGGTGGCCTCGGCCGACATCGGCGACATCATCTTCAGCTTGTTCAGCTCGGCGGTGGCCTTCTTCTTGGCCTCCTCCGGCATCCCGGCCTTCTCGATCTTCTCGGCCAGGTCTTCCTGTTCGTTCGGCGCGTCCTCGAGGTCGCCCAGCTCCTTCTGAATGGCCTTCATCTGCTCATTCAGGTAGTACTCGCGCTGGGATTTCTCCATCTGCTGCTTCACGCGGCCGCGGATCTTCTTCTCGATCTGCAGCACGTCCATCTCGCCCTCGATCTTGGCGACCAGGTGCTCCAGGCGTTCGCGCACATTGGCGATCTCGAGGACCTGCTGCTTCTCCTCGAGCTTCAGGGACATGTGCGCGGCGATGGTATCGGCCAGGCGCGAGGTGTCGTCGATCCCGGCCAGCGAGGTCAGGATCTCCGGCGGGACCTTCTTGTTCAGCTTGATGTACTGCTCGAACTGGTTCAGCGCGGACCGCCCGAGGACCTCGAGTTCCTTGTCCTCGGTGTCGTATTCCTCGTCGATCAGGCGAATGTCGGAGACGAAGTAGTCCTCCTCCTTCTCCGCATCGCCGGTGGTGGAAACATCCATCACGCGGGCGCGCTGGGCCCCCTCCACCAGCACCTTGATGGTGCCGTCGGGCAGGCGCAGCAGTTGCAGGATGTTGCCCAGGGTACCGATATCGTGCAGATCGCCGGCTTCGGGTTCGTCGACCTCGGCGCTCTTCTGGGCGACCAGCAGGACCTGCTTGTTCTCGGCCATGGCCGAATCCAGCGCGCGGATCGACTTCTCGCGACCCACGAACAGCGGGATGACCATGTGCGGATAGACCACGACATCGCGAAGCGGCAGCACCGCGACGCGCTTGACGGGGGAGTCCACCTCGTTCTGGGAGGAGTGGGTATCGGTCATGTTGCCCCCTCAGGGCTGGACGAATGTACAGAAGGAAGTGGGGGCGGCGGCGCCCATTTCAAGGGCGCCGCAACACTTCCGCTCAGGAATCCGCGGCCGCCTGCTTCTTGGCGAACGAGTCGTTCTCGTACACCAGATACGGCTCGGCATCGCCGCGGATCACCGCCTCGTCGATCACCACCTTGCTGACGCCTTCCATGGACGGCAGCTCGTACATGGTGTCGAGCAGGATGTTCTCCATGATGGTGCGCAGGCCGCGCGCCCCGGTCTTGCGCTCCATCGCCTTGTGGGCGATCGCGGACAGGGCGTCGTCGCGGAACTCCAGTTCCACCCCTTCCATCTCGAACAGGCGGGCATACTGCTTGACCAGGGCGTTCTTCGGCTGGGTCAGGATGGTGATCAGCGCGTCCTCGTCCAGCTCGTCCAGGGTCGCCTGCACCGGCAGGCGCCCCACGAACTCGGGGATCAGGCCATAGCGCACCAGGTCGTCGGCCTCCAGCTGCTTGAGCCACTGGCCACCGGACTTGGCCGCCTCGGTGGTACGCAGCTCGGCGCCAAAGCCGATGCCGCCCTTCTCGGCGCGCTGCTGGATGACCTTCTCCAGCCCGGAGAAGGCCCCGCCGCAGATGAACAGGATGTTGCTGGTATCGACCTGCAGAAACTCCTGCTGCGGGTGCTTGCGCCCGCCCTGCGGCGGGACCGAGGCGGTGGTGCCCTCGATCAGCTTCAGCAACGCCTGCTGCACACCCTCGCCCGAGACGTCACGGGTGATGGAGGGGTTGTCCGACTTGCGCGAGACCTTGTCGATCTCGTCGATGTAGACGATGCCGTTCTCGGCCTTCTCCACATCGTAGTCGCACTTCTGCAGCAGCTTCTGGATGATGTTCTCGACATCCTCGCCCACGTAACCGGCCTCGGTCAGCGTGGTCGCGTCGGCGATGGTAAACGGGACGTTCAGTACTCGCGCCAGCGTCTCGGCCAGCAGCGTCTTGCCGGAGCCGGTCGGGCCGATCAGCATGATGTTCGACTTGGACAGCTCGACATCGTCCTTGCCGGCCTTGGCCTGCAGACGCTTGTAGTGGTTGTACACCGCGACCGAGAGGATCTTCTTCGCGGAGTTCTGGCCGATCACGTAGTCGTCCAGGATCGCGCGGATCTCGTGCGGGGTCGGGAGGGAATCCCGCTCGGTGTGGCCGGCCTCCTGCATCTCCTCGCGGATGATGTCATTGCACAGCTCGACGCACTCGTCGCAGATGAATACGGATGGCCCGGCGATCAGCTTGCGCACCTCGTGCTGACTCTTTCCGCAGAAAGAACAGTACAGGAGCTTGCCGTCGGCGGAGGGGGTGGTTTCGTCGCTCATCCGTTTGCCTCGGTTGCGATTTCAGTGTTCTTCAAAACATGCCCCGTTTGCCTGTGAGTTGCAAACGGGCCAAGCAGAAGTCCGGTATTGAGGCCCCGCCCCGGAGCCGGTTTCCGGGGCGCGGTTGCGATCGGCGCGGACGAGGGGATCAGTCGTCCGCGGAGTTGCGGTGGGTCAGGACGTGGTCGACCAGGCCGTATTCCTTGGCGTCGGTCGCGGTCATGAAACGGTCGCGATCGGTGTCCTGCTCGATCTTCTCGATCGGCTGGCCGGTGTGGTGGGCCAGTACGCGGTTCAGCTCGTCGCGGATCTTCAGGATCTCGCGGGCATGGATATCGATATCCGACGCCTGACCCTGAAAGCCGCCCAGCGGCTGGTGGATCATCACCCGCGAGTGCGGCAGCGTATGGCGCTTGCCGGGGGCCCCGCCCGCCAGCAGAACAGCGCCCATGCTCGCGGCCTGGCCCACGCACAGCGTGCTGACCTCGGGCTTGATGAACTGCATGGTGTCGTAGATCGCCATGCCAGCGGTGACCGCGCCCCCCGGGGAGTTGATGTACAGGCTGATCTCCTTGTCCGGGTTCTCCGACTCGAGGAACAGCAGCTGAGCCACGATCACGTTGGCCATGTAGTCCTCGACCGGACCCACACAGAAGATGACCCGGTCCTTCAGCAGACGGGAATAGATGTCGTAGGCGCGCTCGCCGCGGGCGGTCTGTTCGACCACCATCGGGACCAGGTTCAGGCCCTGGGCATGCTGCGCACCCTGGTCGGCCATGTCGTGGCTCATTCAGTCGACTCCTTGTTCGGATTCATGACGTCCTGGAAGCTGGTTTCCTTCTCGGTGACCTTGGCCTGCTCGACCACCCAGTCGACCACCTGGTCTTCCAGCACCAGCGACTCCAGGTTGCTCTTGGCCTGGGGATTGGAGCGGTAGTAGTTCTTCACCTCTTCCGGGTCCTCGTAGGTCGCGGCCATCTCCTCGAGATCGCGCTCGACGCGCTCGGCGTCCACCTCGAACCCCTTCTGGTCGATGATCGCACGCAGGGCCAGCCCCAGGCGGACGCGGCGCTTCGCCTCGTCCTCGAACAGGCTGTCCGGCAGCGGCTGGGTCTGCTCGGCACCCCCGAAACGCTTCTCGGCTTCCTCGCGCAGACGGTTGATCTCCGACTTCACCAGGGCGTCCGGCAGGTCGAAGTCGTGCTTGTCGACCACGGCCTCCAGGACCTGCTGCTTCACCCGGCCCTTCAGGGCCTGACGCAGTTCCCGCTCCATATTGGACCGCACATCAGCGCGAAGTTTCTCCACCGAGCCGTCCTCGATGCCGAATTTCTTCGCGAACTCTTCGTCGACCTCCGGCAGCTTGGGCCCCTCGACCTGCTTGATGGTCAGGGCGAACTGCGCGGTCTGGCCCTTCAGGTTCTCCGCCGGGTAATCCTCGGGGAAGGTGACGTCGATGGTCGGCTCCTCGCCGGCCTTCACGCCCTTGAGCTGCTTCTCGAAGCTCTCGATCAGGCGCCCGGCGCCGACCTCGACCTGGAAGTCCTCGGCCTTGCCGCCCTCGAACTCCTCGCCGTTCAGGGTGCCGACGAAGTCCAGGGTGACACGGTCGCCCTTCTTCGCCTTGCGCTTGACCTCGGCCCACTCCTTGTTCTGCTCGCGCAGCGAGTCAATTACGCGGTCGATGTCCTCGTCCGCCACCTCGGCCTTCGGCCGCTCGATCTCGACGTCGGCGAAGTCGGCCACCTGCACCTCCGGGAACACCTGGAAGCTGGCGGTGAACTCGATGGCGTCGCCGCCCTCCAGGCTGGTCGGCTCGATGCTCGGGTTACCGGCCGGTTCCAGGCCCTCCTGCTGCACCGCCTCGCGGTAGCTCTCCTGCAGGACCTCGCTCAGCACCTCCTGGTAGACGCCGGTGCCATAGCGCTGGCGCACCACCTTCAGCGGGACCTTGCCCGGGCGAAACCCGTCCAGCTTGACCCGCTTGGCCAGGGACTTCAGGCGGTTGTCGACCTCGGTGTCGACCCGCTCGGAGGGGACCTGGATGGTCATCTTGCGTTCCAGGTTGCCGGTGGCTTCAACAGAAACTTGCATGGAGGGCCTCGTCATAGTTCGGATATCGGTCATCCCTGCCGATCGCAGTGGTAACCTTCATGGCGTTGGGAAATGCGGACTGTGGTGCGAAAGGAGAGACTCGAACTCTCACGGGTTTTACCCCACTGGGACCTAAACCCAGCGCGTCTACCAGTTCCGCCACTTTCGCGATCTTGCAGAAAACTCTTGTTGTGTTCGCGCGTTAGCCGCGCATTCTAGCGTGTTCCCCGCCCACAAACACAAAAGGCCCGTATGAACGGGCCCTTGTGCCGGCGCGGGGACCGGAGAAAATGGTGGGTCGTGTAGGATTCGAACCTACGACCAATTGGTTAAAAGCCAACTGCTCTACCAACTGAGCTAACGACCCTTTTCGGTTTGGCCGGCGGCGACCCCGCGGGTCGCCCTGGCCGAGCTGCAAAACCGAAGGCCCGGGATCACCGGGCCTCCAGTGCCGCGTAGTTTACGGCGCGGCGGGGAAAACGCAAGGCGCCCCCGCCGCTACGCCATCAGATGGCTTCCAGCTTGCGCATGCCACCCGGCAGCAGCTTCATGTCCACCAGCGAGGTGATCAGCGCCTTGCCGAAGGAGGCCTCGTCTTCGTAGACCATCTTGTAGTACTGGATCTTCATGGTCAGCGCGGCCCCGAAGACGATCATGATGAAGGTCAGGAAGCCGCCCAGCGCGAGCGTGGAGATCCCGGTGATGCCCTGACCGATGGTGCAGCCCATCGCCAGCACGCCACCGAAGCCCATCAGGATCGCGCCGATGAAGTGGTTCACGAAGTCGCGCACCGAGGCGAACCACTCGAAGCGGAACGCACGGGTAACCAGGGCCCAGAAGAAGGAGCCGAGGATCACGCCGGCCAGCGCCATCACGCCGAAGTACAGCACGGTGTTGTCAAACCCGCTCGACACGTAACGCAGGCTCTGGCCCATCGGATTGATGAAGGTGAACGACTGGTTGGCCCACGGGGCACTCTCGGACGGGCGCTCACCCGCGTCTGCATCGGCCACGAAGTCCCAATCGGCCACGTAGGCCTGCGGGGTATAGGTGTCCATGCCATCGTCGATCTGGATGTTGCTGGTCAGCCACCAGGCGCCGAGCACCATCAGGCCGATCACCAGACCGCCCAGGATGTTGTCAAAGCTCTTGCGGAAGTCCGCGGCCTTGAAGATCAGGGCCAGCAGCAGCACGCCGATCACCGCGCCCAGCACCAGGCGGGCGGTCAGGCCGTTCTCTTCGCCGGCCACCAGGGTACCCAGGTCCTGGCCCGCCGGGGTGGAGATGGCCAGCGCGGTGGTCCAGTCCATGAACAGCAGGGAATAGAGGGTATCGGAAGTACCCGGCAGCGGGCGCACCATGTAGTAGGCGATGATCGCGATCACGATCAGCACCATCAGCGACTTGATGTTGCCGCCACCGACGCGCACCAGGGTCTTGTTCCCGCAGCCGGAGGCGTAGGTCATGCCGATCCCGAACAGGAAGCCGCCCAGGGCATGCTCGACCCACTGGAACTCGCTCATGCGGTAGTTCGGGAAGGAACCGTCGGCGCTCAGCACCCCGAAGAACTCGAGGATGGCCACGCCCAGCATGGCCACGGCGATCGCTAGCAGCCAGGAGCGCATACGCCCGGTATCACCCATGTTCACCCAGTCGGAGACGGCGCCCATGGTGCAGAAGTTGGTCTTGTTCGCCACGGCCCCCATGATGAAGGCGAGGATGAACGCCCCACCGAGGAACGCCATCGCGGCAGTTGAAAAACTGGAGAATTCCATCACGTATCCTCTCGACGAAAGATTTCAGGGCAGGCCTGCACCCACGGGGTGCGCAGCATACATCGGACGCTAGACGAGATCGAGCCCGTTTTCATTCCTGCGGGAACGAACATGCAGCCGGCGGGCTGCCGGCGGGCATCACGCGGGGATATAGCGGGTCGGGTCCGGCACGCCGGCCGCAGCAAAGCCCTCGCCCCGGATGCGGCAACTGTCGCAGCGGCCGCAGGCGCGCCCCTCGGCATCGGCCTGATAGCAGCTGACCGTGTGGCGGTAGTCCACCCCGAGCTCGCTGCCCGCCCGGATGATCTCGGCCTTGGACAGGTGCATCAGCGGCGCCCGCACCTCCCAGGGCGTGCCCTCGACCCCGCTGCGGGTGGCCACCCGGGCCAGGTCGCGGAACGCGTCGATGAAGGCCGGACGGCAATCCGGATAACCGGAATAGTCCACCGCATTGGCGCCGACGTAGAGCAGCCGCGCGTCCAGGGTCTCGGCCAGCCCCAGGGCCAGGGCCAGAAACACCGTGTTGCGCGCCGGCACGTAGGTCACCGGGATGCCCTCGGTCGGCGCGGTCGGTACGTCGATCGCCGTGTCTGTCAGCGCCGAGCCACCGATGGCGCTCAGGTCCACCGCCACCACGCGGTGGTCGGTCACGCCCTGGTCCGCGGCGACCCGCCGCGCAGCCTCCAGCTCGGTCCGGTGGCGCTGTCCATAGTCAATGGACAGGGCATGGCACTCCAGGCCTTCGGCGCGCGCCATGGCCAGGCAGGTCGCCGAGTCGAGCCCGCCCGAGAGCAGCACCACGGCCTGTTCCGCGCGTTCGTTCATATCAGCGGCCCGGCTGATCGCCCCAGAGGAGCTTGTGCAGCTGAACCTGGAAGCGTACCGGCACACGTTCGGCCACGATCCAGTCAGCCAGGGTCCGCGGCTCCAGTTCGCCGAACACGGGCGAGAACAGGACCTCGACCTCCGGGTCCAGCCCCAGGCGCTCGAGCTCGGCCCGGGCCCAGTCAAAGTCTGTGCGCCCGGCCAGCACGAACTTCAGCTGGTCCCCGGCCTTCAGCCGCGGAATGTTATCGGGGAGGTTGCGTTCGGCCTCCTTCGAGCCCGGCGCCTTCCAGTCCATCACGATGGCGACCCGGGGGTCGACACCGGCGATGTCCATCGCCCCGCTGGTCTCCAGCGACACCGTGAACCCGGCGTCGCATAGTGCCTCCAGTAGCGGCAGGCAGCCCGGCTGGGCCAGGGGTTCACCACCGGTCACGCAGACATGCCGCACCCCGGTGCGCCCGACCCAGTCGAGGACCGTCGGCAACATCAGCGCCTCGCCGCCCTCGAAGGCGTATTCGCTGTCGCACCAGCGGCAGCGTAGCGGGCAACCGGTCAGGCGCACGAAGGCTGTGGGCCAGCCGACCTGCGCCGCCTCGCCCTGCAGCGAGACAAACATCTCGCTGATCCGCAGCCGCACCGACGCCGGGTCGACGACCCCCGAGCCACGGGCGTCACGCAACGGGGCGGTGGTCATTGGGCGCGATCGATCCGCTGCAGGCGTTCGCGGGCCAGGCGGTCCAGTGTCGTACCGCCATAGTCGGCACGCACTGCCTCCAGGGCCTCGCGGGCCGCATCGAAGTCCTCCAGCTCGTAGTGGGAGTACCCGATCTTCAGCAGTGCATCCCCACTCTTGTCGCTTTCGGGGAAATCCTCGCGCAGGCGCTGGAAGTCCTCGAGCGCCGCCTCGAATTCGCCGCTGGCGTACTTCGCCTCCGCCAGCCAGTACCACGCATTCGCGGTAAAGCTCCCCTCGGGGTAATCCTCGATGAACCGCTCCAGCTTGCGCATGGCGGTGGCAAAGTCGCCGGCCATCAGGTCGTCAAAGGCCTCCTGATAGGCGGCCTGCTCGTCGGCCTCCGGCAGATCCAGCTCGACCACCTCCTCGCGCGGGGCCGCATCCGGCGCCGGCCCTCCGCCCTCGACGGCGGCCACGCGCTCGTCCAGGTGGCGGAACTGGTCGCGCTGACGGGTACTGAGGCGGTTCACCTCGTGGCGCAGGGTCTCCACCTCCCCGCGCAGTTCGCGCAGGTCCCGGTTCAGCGACTCGGAGACCTGCAGCAGCTCGTTCATCGCGCTGGAGTCCAGCACGCGTTCGATGCGGTCCAGGCGTCGATCCAGCTGGCGAATCTGCGACTGGGTCGCGAACACCGTGTCGTCCTGGGCCCCGGCGGTCCCGGGTATCAGGGCCAGCGGGGCCAGGACGAAGACCGCGGCCAGCGTGGCCGCCAGGAAAGACCCCGGGCGGCCCGGGCAGCGAAACAGAAATGCCCCCGAGGGGGCATTTCCGCAAGACGTGTTGAACATCGATCGCATCTGGCTTCCCGGGTTTACTACCCTGACTTAGCGCCGGGATTCGTAGACGAGCTCGACCCGGCGGTTCTTGGCCCAGGCCTCCTCGTTCTGCTGGAAGGCCACCGGCATTTCCTCACCATAACTGATGACCTCAAGCTGGTCATCCGAGGCGCCGTTCAGGTTCAGCACCCGACGCACGGACTGCGAGCGGCGTTCGCCCAGGGCGAGGTTGTATTCGCGGGTACCGCGTTCGTCGGTATGCCCCTCCAGGCGCATGCGCGCGCCAGGGTTCTCCGCCAGGTAGGCCGCGTGGGCCTCCAGCATCGGCATGAATTCGGACCTCACCTCGTCACGGTCGAAGTCAAAGTAGACCAGGCGCTCGGCCAGCGGGCTGTCCGGGTCGTCCAGGGCGGCGGCATCGAACTCCCGATCGCGACCGATACCGCGGGCCTCGGCCGCCTCGCGCTCGGCCCGCGCCTGCTCGGCGGCGCGTTCGCGCTCGGCAGCACGCTCGGCATCTTCGGCATCGCGGGTCGGGGTGGCACAGGCCGACAGGGCCGCGATCACCACGGCGGCAAGGGTCAGACGAAACGCGTTGTTCATGGTGTTGGTTCCTCGAAAGAAGGTGACAGTCAAAGGGTCCGAAAATCAGTTCAGGGGTGACCAGGCCGGCTCGCGCACCTCGCCTTCGCGGGCGGCCAGACGCTGGTGCACCTGGCCGTCGCGGCTGACGGAACCGAGCACGCCCCGCCCCCCGTCGGTCATGGCATACAGGATCATGCTGCCATTGGGGGCAAAGCTTGGCGACTCTGCATCGCGTCCGTCCGTGAGGCGCGTCACACGGCGGTCATCCAGATCGAGTCGGGCCAGCTGAAATCCGCCGTCACCCCCATGGACATACACCAGCGACCGCCCGTCCGGCGAGATGGTGGCGGCGGCCGCGTAGCCGCTCTCGAAGGTCAGACGCCGCGCATTCCCGCCGCCGGCTGGCTGGGCGTAGATCTGCGGGGCCCCCGCCCGGTCGGAGGTGAAATAGATCGTCTCGCCGTCCGGCGACCAGACCGGCTCGGTCTCGATCGCGCTGGAACGCGTCAGCTGCCGCAGCTCCCCGGAGGCCAGGTCCATCACATAGATATTCGGCGAGCCGTCGCGCGACAGGCTCAGCGCCAGTTGGCGACCGTCCGGGGACCAGGCCGGGGCACTGTTGATCCCGGTGAAGCTGGCGATGCGCGAGCGCTCGCCGGTCTCCACATTCTGGCGAAAGACCTCGGAACGGCGGTTCTCGAACGAGACGTAGACCAGCTCGCGGCCATCCGGGGACCAGTCCGGCGACATGATCGGATCCTCGGAGCGGAACAGAGTCCGCGGATTGGCCCCGTCGGAGTCGGCCACCTCCAGTCGGAACTCGCGCGAGTCGTTCTGGCGCTCGACACTGACGAACGCGATACGCGCGCTGAAGGCGCCCGGGTCGCCGGTGATCTGTTCGTAAACGATGTCCGATACGCGGTGGGCGCCCCTCCGGAGCATGTCCGCCGGCACCGGGATACGCCAGCCACCCAGGCGCTCCTCCGCCAGCACGTCGAACACGTGGAACTCCACGATCACGTTGTCCCCGTCCGGGCGCTTGGAGCCCACCACCAGGTACTCCATGCCGGCGTCGGCCCAGGGCTGCGCGATAAAGTCGGCCGGGCCCGAGGGGGCCCGCGGCAGCCCCTCGCGCTCGACGTCGAACAGACCGCTACGGGTCAGATTCGCGGCCAGGATTCGCCCCACATCCTCGTCCGGGCGGCCCTCACCCTCCCAGGTGAACGGTGCGACCGCGACCGGAATGGCCCCGGTCACACCCTCGGTCACGGTCACTTCCAGCACCGCGTGAGCCTGCGCCGACCACAGCAGCGCCAGCCCCAGCAGCATCGCGTGAATCATTCGTTGCATGGTGCTCCTCGTGGCCCGGTTGGGAGCGGGCCGGTCAGTCGGGCTCGAAACGGATGCGCACCCCGCCGCGCACGGCATCCGCGTCGGGCGGACGCGGCAGCGAGGACAAACGGTCCATGGTCTGGCGGACCGATTCGCAGAAGGCGGACCCGCCCGAGCAGCTCTCGATATCGAAATTGATGATACGCCCGGTCTCATTGACACGCACGAGAACAATGGCACGGTCCGACGCATCCAGACCCGAGGGCTGGCGCCAGCGCCGCTGCACCACCGACTGCACCTGGGCACGCCATTCGTTCAGCTCCTGATCCAGCTGCGCCTGGCGCTCGGCGGCCTCGCGTTGCGCCTGTGCCTCGGCCAGACGTTCGCGCTCGCGCTCCATCGCCTCGCGCCGGCGCTGCTCTTCCAGTTCACGCTCCTGCTCGGCGCGACGCTCGGCCTCCTCCCGCTCGCGGCGTTCGGCCTCCTCGCGTTCGCGCCGCTCCGCCTCTTCCCGCGCCTGGCGCTCCGCCTCCTCGCGCTCCCGCCGCTCGGCTTCCTCGCGTTCGCGCGCCTCCTCGGCCTCACGCCGCGCCTGCTCCGCAGCCTCGCGTTCCTGGCGAATGCGCTCGCGTTCGGCCTCGGCCTCCTCGCGTGCGCGTTGGCGTTCTTCCTCCGCCTCGCGGCGCGCCTGCTCGGCCTCCTCCAGCGCCTGCTGGCGCGCGCGCTCGGCTTCCTCGCGGCGGCGCTGTTCCTCGGCCTGGCGACGTTCCTCCTCGCGCCGGGCCTGCTCCTCGGCACGGCGGCGCTCCTCTTCCGCGCGCAGCTCCTCCGCGATTCGTTCCTGTTCCGCCACCTCGCGCTGGTGCTCGACGCGGTCGAAGGTCTCGGCATCCACCGCGACCGCGTCGATCACCTCGATATCTTCCTGCACCGCGATCTCCACCGCCGCCCGGGTCGAGGTCGGCGACACCAGGCTCACGTTCAGCAGCAACGCCGCGAACAGCACCCCGTGCAGGATCAGGACGAGGAGCAGGCTGAGGGGGTGACGGCGCAGGAGCTCGAACACGGCGTGTGGCTCAGTCCTGGTTGTTACGTGGCGGTTCGGTGATCAAGCCGACACGACCGCCCCCGGCGCGCTGGAGGGCGACCATTGCATCGATCACCCGGCCGTAGTCCACGTTGCGGTCCCCGCGCACGAAGGTCTGGGTGCCCGGATTCTCGGCGAGGAACTCGCGCACGATCTCGGTCATCTCCTGCGGCGCCAGCGGCTCGTTCACGTACGGGCCCTGGTTCAGGCTCATGGCCCCGGAAGCATCCACGGTGACCACCAGTGGCTCGGCCGCGGATGGATCCTCGTCCAGGGCCTCGGCATCGGCCTCCGGCAGATCGACCTCCACCCCCTGCTGCAGCATGGGGGCGGTGATCATGAAGATGATCAGCAGGACCAGCATCACGTCGATGAACGGCACGACGTTGATCTGCGACATGGGCCGCCGCAGGCGGCGGCTGTTGCGACGCGACTCGGCCATGGTTCAGGCCGGCGCCCCGGCGGCGCCCTCGGCCGGCTTACCCGCGCCCTGGCGGTTCAGCAGGGCCACGAACTCGTCGCTGAAGTTCTCCAGGCGCGAGGCCACGCGATCGACGTCCCCGGCAAAGCGGTTGTAGGCGATGACCGCCGGGATGGCCGCGAACAGGCCCAGCGCGGTCGCGATCAGCGCCTCGGCGATCCCCGGGGCGACCATGGCGAGTGTGGCCTGCTGCACCCCGGAGAGCCCGAGAAATGCATGCATGATGCCCCACACGGTCCCGAACAGGCCGATGTACGGGCTGGTGGAGCCAACCGTGGCCAGGAATTGCAGGTAGCGCTCCATCTCGTCGGTCTCGCGGGCGATGGCCACGCGCATCGCGCGATGGGCCGGCTCGCCGGCCACCATGCCGTGCTGGCGGGCACGCAGGAATTCCTTGAAGCCGGAGGAGAACACGTGCTCCATACCGGACATCTCGGACTTGCGGCGTACGCCCTCGTACAGGTGCGAGAGGTCCGCGCCCGACCAGAACCGTTCCTCGAACTCGTCGCTGGCCCGCTGGGCCGCGTTCAGCGAGCGCGCCTTGATGATGATCACCAGCCAGGAGAGCACCGAGGCGATCACCAGGATCACCATGACCAGCTGCACGATCAGACTGGCGTCCATGATCAGCTGGTACATCGAAAAGTCGACTGTCACTTGTCCATCTCCCGTTATGCCGTTGTTCCGTCCGCCGCCCGCATCGCGCGCGCCACTTCATCGGGGATCGCCACCGGCGCCTGCCGGGCCGCATCGACACAGGCAATGGCGACCTCGCCGGTTGCCAGCGCCGTCGCCTCGCGCTGCACGACCTGCGCGAACTCCACGCTGGCGCGACGCATGCGCGTGACCCGGCAGGTGACCGTCAGGGCCTCGTTGAAATGCGCGGGACGCTGCATCTCCACAGCCAGACGCCGCACGGCGAACACAATTCCATACTCGGACCGCAGCCGGTCCTGCTCGAAGCCGAGGGCACGCAGCCATTCGGTACGCGCGCGCTCCATGAATTTCAGGTAATTGGCGTGATAGACCACGCCGCCGGCGTCGGTATCCTCGTAGTACACCCGCACCGGCCACTCGAATGCTGCGGTCATGGCTGGCGCGGGCCCTCCGCCGCGGGCGTCAGCAGATCGCCCTCGTCCATCCGGGTCAGGCCGAACATCGCCAGGGTACGCCGGGTCGCCTGGCGCCCGCGCGGAGTGCGCTGCAGGTAGCCCTGCTGAATCAGGAAGGGCTCGACCACATCCTCCAGCGTGCCACGGTCCTCGTTCATCGCCGTGGCCAGGCTCTCGACCCCGACCGGGCCACCGTCGAACTTCTCCACCAGCACCTCCAGCAGGCGACGGTCCTGGGCATCCAGCCCGGAGGCATCGATCGCCAGCAGGTCGAGCGCCTGCGCTGCCACGTTGTGGGTCACCACGCCATCGGCCCGGACCTGGGCGAAATCCCGCACCCGCCGCAGCAGGCGATTGGCCAGCCGCGGCGTGCCGCGGCCCCGGCGGGCGATCTCCGCGGCCCCCTCGGCCTCGATCCCCACGCCCAGCAAACCGGCCGCGCGATCCACAATATGCGCGAGATCGGTGACAGTGTAATGATCGAGACGCTGCACGATACCGAACCGGTCACGTAACGGGGCCGAAAGCAGCCCCGCGCGGGTGGTCGCGCCCACCAGCGTGAACGGCGGCAGGTCCACCTTGATCGAGCGCGCCGCCGGGCCCTCGCCGATCACGATGTCCAGCTGGCCGTCCTCCAGGGCCGGATACAGCACCTCTTCCACCACCGTCGGCAGGCGGTGGATCTCGTCGACGAACAGGACATCGCGCGGCTCCAGGGCCGTCAGGATGGCGGCCAGGTCACCGGCGCGTTCCAGTACCGGACCAGAGGTCTGGCGCAGGCCCACGCCGAGTTCGTTGGCGACGATGTGCGCCAGCGTGGTCTTGCCCAGCCCGGGCGGGCCGGCGACCAGGGTGTGATCCAGGGCCTCGTCGCGCCGGCGGGCGGCCTCGATGAACAGCCCCAGCTGCTCGACTACGCGGGGCTGGCCGGTGTAGTCCGCGAGCCGCTTCGGGCGCAGGCTGACCTCGGCCCGCTCTTCCTCGGACCGACTCTGCATATCCACCAGACGTGATTCCATAGCCCCGCAGTATGCATCGCCACCGGTGCCGTTTACAGGGCCGTCCGGCGGGTTTTCGGATTCGCGTGCGTTCGAGCGTTCCCGCCCGTAGCGCCGTCAGGCGCCGGGGAGATCGCGGGCGTAGACCAGGAACACCCCGTGCCCGCCCGCCTCGAACTCCAGCCAGATCAGCGGCAGGTCCGGGAAGGCCGCCTCCACCGCGGCCTGACTGTTGCCGACCTCGACGATCAACACGCCGTCTTCCGTCAGGTGTTCGCGGGCCCCGTCCAGGATGCGGCGCACGATATCCAGTCCGTCGCCGCCGGCGGCCAGCCCCAGCGCGGGTTCGTGACGGTATTCGTCCGGCAGGGCCGCCATGTCCTCGGCATCCACGTATGGGGGGTTGGACACAATCAGCTCGTAGCGATCCCCGGGTTCCAGCCCGTCGAACACGTCGGACTGCACAGCGCGCACCTGATCGCCCACCCGGTGGCGCTCGATGTTGATCCCCGCCACCGCCAGCGCATCCGTCGACACATCCGCCAGATCCACCCGCGCCTGCGGCAGCGCCAGGGCCATTGCAATCCCGATACACCCGCCCCCGGTGCACAGATCCAGCGCGCGGGTCACGCCATCGGGGTCGACCCAGGGCTCGAAGCCTGCGGCAATCAGCTCGGCCAGCGGCGAGCGCGGCACCAGCACGCGCTCGTCGACATAGAACGGCAATCCGGCGAACCAGGCCTCGCGGGTCAGATAGGCCGCGGGCTTGCGCGTGGCGACCCGCTCGCGCAGCACCGCGACCACCCGCGTGCGCTCGACCTCGCTCAGGCGGGCATCCCACCAGGACTCGGGCAGATCCAGCGGCAGATGCAGGGTGTGCAGTACCAGCCAGGCGGCCTCGTCGAAGGCGTTGTCGGTGCCATGCCCGAAGCTCAGGCCGGCGCCGCGAAACTGACTGGCGCCGAAGCGAATGAAGTCGCGCAGGCTGCGCAATCCGGTGGTCGAATCCATGCCCGGTCTTTCCGTTACGTGCGAGGGCGGTCATCATACCGTCTCGCTACCGCCCTGTACGTAACCCACCCACGGACTCCGCATGAGCAAGATCGACCCCTGGCTGGCGCGTCTGTCGCACCTGCTGCCCCAGCACGCCCTTTCGCGCGGCGTGCACTGGCTGGCGCGCATCGAGTCGCCGCGCCTGCAGCCCCTGCTGCGCGCCTTCGTGCGCCGCTTCGGCCTGAACCTGGACGAGGCCGCCGAGCCGGACCTCGCGGCCTATGCCAGTTTCAACGCACTGTTCACTCGGGCCCTGCGCGAGGATGCGCGGCCGCTGGAGGGGGACGCCAACACGGTGGTCAGCCCGGCCGATTCGCGCGTCAGCGCGGCCGGGCGCATCGAGGCCGGCCAGATCTTCCAGGCCAAGGGCCATCACTACACCGTGCGCGAGCTGCTGGGTGGCGAGGACGATCTGGCGGAGGCCTTCCGCCACGGACACTTCGTCACCCTGTATCTGTCACCGCGCCACTACCACCGGCTGCACATGCCGCTGACCGGCACCCTGACCCACATGATCCATGTGCCCGGGCGGCTGTTCTCGGTGGCCCCGCGCATCGTGCGCCACGTACCGCGGCTCTACGCCCGCAACGAGCGGGTCGTGGCCTGCTTCGACACGCCTGTCGGACCCATGGCCATGGCCCTGATCGGTGCCCAGAACGTCGGTTCCATCGAGACCGTCTGGGCCGGCGAGGTCACCCCGCCGCGCGGGCGCGAGATCAGCGTAAGCGAGTATCCGGACCGCGATATCACCCTGGAACGCGGGGCCGAGATGGGCCGCTTCAACCTCGGGTCCTCGGTGGTGGTGCTGCTGCCCGACCATCCGCTGAAGCTCGCCGACCACCTGACGCCCGAGACCGAGGTCCAGGTCCGCTCCGCACTCGGCCAGTTCTACTGACTTTTTTCACCACGAAGCACACGAAGGCACGAAGAAGGGCCAGGTCAAGGGCGGTTAACAGGAAGATGGGAAGACTAGAAGTAAAAACGATCGGTTAGATGGACTCGGGGGGCGGCCGGCCATCGAGGGCTATTAACTGCATCGCCCGGATCAGCCGTATCTTGCCTTTCTTCCGATCTTCCCGCCTTCCTGTCCGCTCCAAGCCCTTGACCTTCTTCGTGCCTTCGTGCGCTTCGTGGTGAATAAAAACGTTCAGGCGTGGGCGCGGGCTGCGGTCTGGTTGAAGTAGGCGGCCTTCCAGCTCTCGTAGTCGGCGACGAGTTGCTCGACGTCGGCGGCATCGAACGGGCGCAGGCCGCTCAGCACCAGGTGCTTGCTGCCGTCGGCGACTACGGACTGATCGATCACCAGCTCGTAGTCCAGGCGGATCTCGCCGCGCTTGCCGTTGACGGTCATCACCGCATCCTTCAGGCGCGGCTCCGGCACCCCGGCGCTGGCGGCCAGCGGCTCGGGCAGGCGGAAGCCCATGCGCTCGTACATCACCAGCGGGCGCTTCGGGTTCACCATCACGCCGTGCTCCTCCATCAGCGGCACCAGCACATGCGGGAAGTTCTGCCCGGAGAAGCTCACATAACTGCGGATCAGGGATTCAATCGCGTTGGGCTCGTCGATCACCGCGCCGGAGCGCTCGACCTCGATCACGCTCTTGCCATTGTCGTCGGTAATCGCAAAGGCCTCGCCCGGGGCCTCCGGGAAGATCAGCGGCACGTTGCCCCCCACCATGCCGGTAAAGCGGAAGTGCATGTTCGCGCTCGCGCCGTAGGTATCCAGCACCAGCGCGAACAGCAGATCGCCCGGCACGCAGAAGCGCCGGTTGTCGGCATCGTGAATCGGATTGAAATCGCCGGCGAGCGTCTTGGCAAAGTCACTGCCCTGCTCCGGGGTCACGACCAGTTGACCGTCGCGATGGCGGTAGAAATCCTCAAGGAAGCTTTTGTCGGTCACGCGGTCTCCCCGAAATCGTATTGCGGCGTGGTTTTTCGCACCACTATAGCCCGAAATGCCCCTCGATGGCCTTGATGAAGGCATCGCCATAGCGCTCCAGCTTGTGCTGGCCGACCCCGGAGATCCCGGCCATCTCGTCACGGCTGCGCGGGGCGGCCGCAACCATCTCCAGCAGCGTGGCATCACTGAAGATCACGTAGGGCGGCACCCCCTGATCGCGCGCAAGGTCGGTGCGCAATGCGCGCAGGGCCTCCCACAGCGCGCGGTCCTCGCTGTCCATCGCCGCCACACTGCGGGCGGTGTCGCGGCGGGCCGGGCGGGCCGTGCGCGCCTCGCGTTCCGGGCGCGCCACCTCCTCGCGCAGGTGGATCGAATCCTCGCCGCGCAGCACCGGGCGACAGGCCGGGTCCAGCTTCAGCCCGCCGTAGCCCTCCTCGTCCAGACGCAGCAGACCGCGGGCGAGCAGCTGACGCACCACGCCGCGCCACTGCGCCTTGTCCAGTTCCTTGCCGATCCCGAAGGTGCTCAGGCGGTCGTGACCGAGGCGGCTCAGGCGTTCGCTCGCGGAGCCGCGCAGCACGTCGATCACGTGCCCCGCGCCGAAGCGCTCGCCGGTGCGGTAGATGCAGGACAGGAGCTTCTGCACCGGGACACTGGCATCCCAGGTGGCCGGCGGCTGCATGCAGTTGTCGCAGGTCCCGCAGGGCTCGGGCATGCGCTCGTCGAAGTAGGCAAGCAGGGCCTGGCGCCGGCAACTGGTGATCTCGCAGAACCCGAGCATCGCCTCCAGCTTTTGCTGCTCGATGCGCTGGCGCTCGGCGCCGGCCTGCGAGCCCTCCAGCATCTGGCGCAGGGTGACCACATCCTGCAGGCCATAGACCATCCAGGCATTCGCGGGCAGGCCGTCGCGCCCGGCGCGGCCGGTCTCCTGGTAGTAGCCCTCCAGGCTCTTGGGCAGGTTCAGGTGAGCCACGAAGCGCACGTTCGGCTTGTCGATACCCATACCGAAGGCGATGGTCGCCACCATCACCACGCCCTCCTCGCGCAGGAATCGGGTCTGGTTAGCCGCGCGGGTCGCCGCCGGCAGACCCGCGTGATAGGGCAGCGCGGTAATGCCCTGCTCCACCAGCCACTCGGCCACGGCCTCGACCTTCTTGCGCGACAGGCAGTAGACGATACCGGCCTCGCCCGCGTGTTCCTCGCGGATGAAGCGCAGCAGCCGGTCGCGTGCGGAACCGCCGCGCCCCCCGTCGGCCTGGGCGATGCGGTAGCGGATATTGGGGCGATCGAACGAGCTGACAAAGGCACGGGCCTGCTCCAGGCGCAGCCGCTCGCGGATCTCCTGGCGAGTGGGCCCGTCCGCCGTCGCCGTCAGGGCCAGACGCGGCACCTGCGGGAAGCGTTCGGCCAGCACCGCCAGCTGGCTGTACTCCGGGCGGAAGTCATGCCCCCATTGCGAGACGCAGTGGGCCTCGTCGATGGCGAACAGCGCCAGCTCGATACCCTCCAGGCGCTCCAGCATGCCCGCGGCGAACAGGCGCTCCGGCGACATGTACAGCAGATCCAGTTCGCCCGCATGCAGCGCGGCCAGCACGGAGCGGGCCTCGTCCGCCTTCTGGCCGGAATCCAGACTGGCGGCCGCCACGCCGTTCTGGCGCAGGGCCGCCACCTGATCCTGCATCAGCGCGATCAGCGGCGAGATCACGATGCCGCACCCGGGCCGCGCCAGCGCGGGGATCTGGTAGCACAGCGACTTGCCGCCGCCGGTGGGCATCAGCACCACGGCGTCGCCACCCGCGGTCACATGCTCGACGATGGCCTGTTGCTGACCGCGAAATTCCGTGTAGCCGAAGGTCTCGCGCAGGATCTCCAGTGGCGCCGCCGCCGGAGCGCTTCCCTGCGCTTCTCCAGCTGCAAGACCCGAGGGTTCCAATGGACGTACTCCAGACGGGAAGACAAGCCACGAAGACTGCCGAATGCCCGCCACCGCTGCAAGCCACCAGCGCCACAACCGCCCCGCGCCGGCCGCAATCCCTCCCGGTGCGCAGTCGCCCGCCGTGACCCGCCGCGATAAACTCCCCACCTGAATACCAAAATCCAGGATGCCCGATGCCGACAACCGCCCGCCTCCTGCCCGCCGCCTTGCTGGCCCTGTTCGCGTTGACCGCCTGTTCCGACGCCCCGGAACCGGACACCGCCGCCGAGCCGCCTGCGCAGGCATCCAGCGAAGACTCGAGCGCGGCCTCCGGCTCCACCGCGCAGCTCGACTACAGCCTGCCGCCAGAGGACTTCGCCGCCGACCCCGAGGCCGGGCGCTCGCTGTTCCGCGCCAACTGCATGCAGTGCCACGGCGAGGACGCCCGCGGCACCGACCAGGGCCCGCCGCTGATCCACCGCATCTACGAGCCTTCGCACCACCCGGACATCACCTTCCATCGCGCCGTGGCCCTGGGCGTGCACGCGCACCACTGGGACTTTGGCGACATGCCGCCGGTGGCCGGGGTCACCGGTGAGGAGACCGCCCACATCATCGCCTGGATCCGCCAGGAACAGCGCGCCGTCGGCATCGACTGAACACAACCCGTACATGACAGATCCACGCACGGAGGCGATCCGCGGCACGGTTCACGCCTACCTGGACGCCTGGCTGCGCCAGCGCGATCTCGCGGCCCTGCTGCGCTTTCACACCCCTGGGGTCAGCGGCTTTGGCACCGGTGCCGACGAGGCCGCCTTCAACCCCGAAGAGGTCGAACGCATCGCCGGGCGCGACATCGAACAGGTACCGGAGCCCTTCGACTTCGCGATCCACCGCGAGGAGATCCGACTGCTGACGGATGACGTGGCGCTGATCATGCTGATCTTCGACATGATCCTGGATACCCGCGGGCAGCGGGTCCGACTGAACGGCCTGCGGGCCAGCCTGGTGCTGCACGCGACCGCCGACGGCTGGCGCCTGGAGCACCTGCATGGCTCCTTCCCCGCGAGCGTCCATGGAGACGACGAACCCTACCCGGTGAAGGAGCTGGAGGAGCGCGCACAGGTGCTCGAACGCCTGGTACGGGAACGCACGCACTCCCTGGAGGCCGCCCAGCAACACCTGGAACACCTCGCCACCACCGACCCGCTGACCGGATTGAACAACCGCATGAAGGCCAGCGAGGCCCTGGCCGAAGAGATCCTGAGGGCCGAGCGTCACGCGAGCCCGCTCAGCGTAATCCTGCTGGACCTTGATCACTTCAAGCCGATCAACGATACCCTGGGACATGGTCGCGGCGACGCGGTACTGACCGCGGTCGGGCGGCTGATCACGGGCCGTATCCGCGCCACTGATCGGGCCGCGCGCTGGGGTGGCGAGGAGTTCCTCATTCTCTGCCCGCAAGACGACATCGCCGCCGCAGTCCGGCTGGCCGAGGACCTGCGCCAGTGCCTGGAGATCCACGACTTCCAGACCGGACAGCCACTGACCGCCAGCTTCGGCGTCGCCCAGCTGGAGCCCGGCGAGAGCGCTGAGTCCCTGGTAGACCGGGCCGACCGTGCCCTGTACGCGGCCAAGCACGCCGGGCGCAACCGGGTCCAGGGCGCGTGAAATCAATCCGGCCCCGGGGGCGTCCCGCCCGGTAACCGCAGGAACGCATTCACCCCGATCGGCAAAAGGAGCCTTGCCATGTGCACGAAGAGACTGACCCTCGCCACCCTTATGGGCCTTCTGGCCCTGCCCGCTCAGGCAAACCCGGTCGACATCCTGGAGGCCCAGCTGCATGCCAGCGGCCCGAACCAGTGGCGGGTCGCCGTCACCGTGGAGCATCCCGATACCGGCTGGGATCACTATGCCGATGCCTGGCGTGTGCTGGACGCCGATGGGAACGTCCTCGGTGAACGCATCCTGCACCACCCGCATGTCAACGAGCAGCCGTTTACCCGCAGCCTGCGCCGGCTGTCGATCCCCGATGACACGCGCTTCCTGCAGATCGAGGCCCGCTGCTCGCAGGACGGCTGGAGTCACCAGCGCCTGCGGATCGACCTGGAACAGGACCGGGGCGAGGGCTTCCGCATCCACCGGTGAGATGCGCGGCCGGGCCGCACCGGGCCGGGGAGCCGCCACGGAACGCGCGCCCATGTGCGTACCCGGCGGGGACCTCCTAGGGAGACGCTGATTTAATCGCACGTCCGCGCTCGAGTCGCTTTTGCGTGCGAACAAGGCGCGGTGACTGCCGTGCAGTCATTCTGCACAAGGGAACCGCAACGCCGTTCCCGCGCCCGTTTTTGATCAACAACGGGCGGCCGAGCCGCTGCTTTCAATGGCTTGTGGGGTTGGTGCCCCCTGTTCCCCGATCCTGCGTTGCGCCCCGAATCCATCAGAAACGGGCGGGTAGAACCACTACCCGCTGCACGACGCACCTTGTCTCGGAAAACAGGGGGCACCAACGCGGACGTGCGTTTATATCAGCGTCTCCCTAAAGTAGGCAGCCTACCCAGCCCCGGATTCCTCCATGCGCGGTCACTCCAGCGTGCACGATGCGCCCGACGACGCGATCAACTGGCGCATCGTTCGCTCCCTGTTCCCCTATCTCGCGGAGTTCCGCGGCCGGCTGTTCCTGGCCCTGGGCCTGATGGGCCTGGCCAAGCTGGCAACCGTGCTGGTCCCGCTGGCGCTGAAGTACATCGTCGACCACTTCGAGGACGGCGGCACCGAGGCGCTGGTCGCGGTCCCGGTGGCGCTGGTGATCGCCTACGGCCTGCTGCGCTTCGGCAGTACCCTGTTCGGCGAGCTGCGCGACGCGGTCTTTGTGCGCGTGGCCGAGCGGGCCATGCGGCGCGCGGCCCTGCGGGTATTCGAGCACCTCCACCGGCTCGAGCTGAGCTTCCACCTGGCGCGCGAGACCGGTGGCCTGGCACGCGACATCGAGCGCGGCACCAGCGGCATCAGCTTCCTGCTGCGCTTCATGGTGTTCAACATCCTGCCGACCATCATCGAGATCGCGCTGGTCGCGGTGATCCTGCTGGTGGCGGTCGGTCCGGTCTTCACCGTCACCGTGATCCTCGCGGTGGCCGCCTACATCGCCTGGTCGGTATGGATTACCGAGTGGCGTACCCGCTTCGTGCGCGAGGCCAACCAGCGCGACAACGAGTCCAACACCCGCGCGATCGACTCGCTGCTGAACTACGAAACGGTGAAGTACTTCGGCAACGAGGGCTTCGAGGCCCGGCGCTACGACGAGGGCCTGGCCACCTGGGAACAGGCGCGCACCAAGAACGTACTGTCGCTGGTGCTGCTGAACTCCGGCCAGGCCCTGATCATCGCCGCCGCGATCACCGTGATGATGCTGCTGGCCGCCAGCCGGGTGGCCTCGGGACAGATGTCACTGGGCGATCTGGTGATGGTCAATGCCTACATGATCCAGCTGTTCATGCCGCTGAACTTTCTCGGCTTCGTCTACCGCGAGATCCGCCAGTCGCTGGCGAACATCGAGCGCCTGTTTGGCCTGCTGGAAAAACCGGTACAGGTCGAGGACCGGCCCGGCGCGCCGGATCTCGACGTCGCGGAGGGGCATGTGCGCTTCGAGCAGGTCGCCTTCCACTACCAGCCGGAGCGCCCGATCCTCGAGGACGTATCACTGGAAATCCCAGCCGGGCACAAGCTGGCGGTCGTCGGGCCCAGCGGGGCCGGGAAGTCCACGCTCGCACGCCTGCTGTTCCGGTTCTTCGACGTGACGGACGGGCGCATCACTATCGACGGCCAGGATATCCGCGAGGTGACCCAGCAAAGCCTGCGCAGTGCGATCGGCGTGGTCCCGCAGGATACCGTGCTGTTCAACGCGAGCATTCGCTACAACATCGCCTATGGTGATCCGGAGGCCTCCGAGGAGGCCATCCGGCGCGCGGTGCGTCTGGCGCACCTGGACGATTTCATCCAGCGCCTGCCCGACGGCCTGGATACGGTCGTCGGCGAACGCGGCCTCAAGGTCTCCGGCGGCGAGAAGCAACGCATCGCCATCGCCCGCATGCTGCTGAAGGACCCGCCGATCCTGGTCTTCGACGAGGCCACCTCGTCCCTGGACTCGGGCTCGGAGAAGGCGATCCTGCAGGCGCTGAACGAGGTCTCGGCGCGGCGCACCACGCTGGTCATCGCACATCGCCTGTCGACCGTGAAGGATGCCGAGCAGATCGTGGTCCTCGATCAGGGACGCGTGGTCGAACGCGGCACCCACCGCGAACTCCTCGCGGCGGGCGGCGCCTACGCCCGCCTGTGGCAACACCAGCAGGAACACGAACCCGCGCCCGTCGATCCGCGCCCGAATGCCGGGACCTGAACCCTTTTATTCACCACGAAGCACACGAAGGCACGAAGGAATTCAAGGGCGGTTAACAGGAAGGTACGAAGACGGGAAGATGAATAGGGTGCGTCTCCCAGAGCCCCTGATGCCCGGGCGCGCGGATGTGGCCAGCCGGTGCCCGGCGCCCCAACCAGAAATCCTTCCGACCTTCCCGTCTTCCTGTCCGCTTTTATGCCATTGACCTGGCCCTTCTTCGTGCCTTCGTGTGCTTCGTGGTGAATAAAGAGCTCTTGGCAGTCAGTCGGGATCGACGCGGCCGCGCAGGGCCTTCTTGCGGCCGCGGTGGGTCTTGCCCTCCAGGCGGCGCAGCTTGGAGGCGCGCGTGGGGCGCGTCGGCTTGCGCGCCTTGATCGGGCGACCCACCTCGCGCAGCAGCTCCGCCAGGCGCTCCAGCGCATCCTCGCGGTTGGCTTCCTGAGTACGGTACTGCTGCGCCTTGAGCACGACCACGCCGTCCTTGGTGATGCGCTGGTCATGGCGGCGCAGCAGGCGCTCCTTGTAGACGTCGGGCAGGCTGGAGGCGCGGATATCGAAGCGCAGATGAATGGCCGAGGCCACCTTGTTCACGTTCTGCCCGCCGGCCCCCTGGGCACGGATCGCGGTCAGCTCGATCTCGTGCTCGGGGACGCTCACGCTGTTGGAAATGCGCAGCATCGGGGAATCAGCGGAAATCGCCGCCATGGATGCGGCCATCCGCGTCCAGTTCGGCGAAGAAGCGGCTGTTATCCGTGCGGTATTCCTGGGTCACGATGTCGCCGGGCAGCACCAGCATCACGTCGGGGTAGACGCGCTCGAACTCCTCGGGCGTCGGCCGACTCTCGAGGAAGTGCAGGAACGGGTTCATCCGCTCGACCGTACCCGGTCGCGGCTCGGGTCCATCGCCCCGGGTCTCGGTCTTGTGCACCGCGCAGCCGCCAACCACCAGCGCCACGACCACGCCAATCACAGACAAGAATCGAAACGCCATATTCTCCTCCTGCACCACACAACTGCACCGTCATTGCGAGGCGTCGAAGACACCGTGGCAATCGCCTCAAGCTGGCATCAAGCCCGGGGCCGCTGATTTCGGATGGAGTTCGCCACGTCGCTTCGCTCCTCCCGATGGCGGTTCCAGTGCACCCCGGAGCGGCGATCTACTCCGTCGGCTGGCCGTGCTCGCGGGTCGCCTCGAAGCGGATCTCCGGCCATTTTTCCATCGCCATCTGCAGGTTCACCCGAGTCGGGGCGATATAGACCAGATCGCCACCGTGATCGATCGCCAGGTTCGCCGCGGCCTTCTCCCTGAACTCCTCGAGTTTCTTCGGGTCGTCGCACTCGACCCAGCGCGCGGTCTGGACGTTCACGTTCTCGAACTGCGCCTCGACCTTGTACTCGGTACGCAGGCGCTCGGCGACCACGTCGAACTGCAGCACGCCGACCGCGCCCAGGATCAGGTCGTTGTTGGTCAGCGGGCGGTAGAGCTGGGTCGCACCCTCCTCGCACAACTCCTGCAGGCCCTTGGCGAGCTGCTTCATCTTCAGCGGGTCCTTCAGCTGCGCGCGCCGGAACAGCTCCGGGGCGAAGTTGGGCACGCCGGTGAAGGTCAGGTCCTCGCCCTGGGTGAAGGTATCCCCGATGCGGATGGTGCCGTGGTTGTGAATGCCGATGATGTCGCCCGGATAGGCGGTCTCCACATGCTCGCGGTCGGAGGCCAGGAAGGTCAGCGCATCCGGGATCTTCACGTCGCGCCCGATCCGCACGTGACGCAGCTTCGCGCCCTTGTCGAAGGTGCCGGAACAGATGCGCATGAAGGCGATGCGGTCACGGTGATTCGGATCCATGTTCGCCTGGATCTTGAACACGAAGCCGGTGAACTTCTCCTCGGTCGGCTCGACCTTGCGCGAGTGTGTCGGACGCGGCAGCGGACCCGGGGCGTATTCGACGAAATCGTCCAGCAACTCCTCGATGCCGAAGTTGTTGATCGCGGAGCCGAAGAACACCGGGGTCTGCTCGCCGCGCAGGTAGGCGTCCGCGTCGAACGCGTGCGAGGCGCCCTGCACCAGCTCGAGCTCCTCGCGCAGCTCCTGCGCCTGATCGCCCAGCACCTCGTCCAGGCGCGGATTGTCCAGGCCCTCGATGATCTCGCCGGTGGACTTCTTCCCACCCTGCTCGGGATCGTACAGGTGCACCGCGTCGCGACGGATATGGTAGACGCCACGGAAGCGCTTGCCGGAGCCGATCGGCCAGGTGACCGGGGCGCACTCGATCTTCAGTACCTCCTCGACCTCGTCGAGAAGCTCGATCGGGTCGCGGCCCTCGCGGTCCATCTTGTTGACGAAGGTCATGATCGGCGTGTCGCGCAGCCGGCAGACCTCCATCAGCTTGATGGTGCGTTCTTCCACGCCCTTGGCCGCGTCGATCACCATCAACGCGGAGTCCACCGCGGTCAGCGTGCGGTAGGTGTCCTCGGAGAAGTCCGCGTGCCCGGGGGTGTCCAGCAGATTCACCATGCGCCCCTTGTACGGGTACTGCATCACGGACGAGGTGACCGAGATCCCGCGCGACTTCTCCATCTCCATCCAGTCGGAGGTGGCATGGCGCGACGACTTGCGCCCCTTGACCGTACCGGCGAGCTGGATCGCGCCGCCGTACAGCAGGAGCTTTTCGGTCATGGTGGTCTTGCCGGCGTCCGGGTGCGAGATGATCGCGAAGGTCCGGCGTCGGCGGGTTTCCTCGATAAAGGACATGCATTCGGGCCGCTGGGAACAGCCCGCAAGTTTAACGCGAAATCGGGGGTCCGGTTCAGCCGGATGCCCCCGAAACGCAAACGGCCCCGGAAGCCGGGGCCGTTGTGCAACCCCACACTGGCCGCTGCGGGCTCAGCGTGCGGCGGCCGCCTGGATCGCCGCGTTCTGCTCCTCCAGACGCCCGCGCGCGGTCACCAGGTCGCGGTTGTTCATGCGGGCCTCGAGCGTAGCAATGCGCTCTTCGTCCTGGGCCAGGCTGTACCAGACATGCGCCTGCACCAGGTCACGCTCGACCCCGCGGCCGTTCTGGTGCAGCCGGCCCAGCCCGATCTGGGCATGCCGGTAGCCCTGTTCCGCCGCGGCGGTGTACCAGCGGGCGGCGGCGGCCGCATCGCGCGTGGTGCCCTGGCCGTTCTCGTGCAGCAACCCGACGTAGTACTGGGCGGCGGGCAGCCCCTGATCCGCGGCCCGGGTCAGCCATTCGAGACCGGCGGCCGGGTCCTGTTCGCCATTGGCCAGGTGGCTCCCTAGCCAGTACTGGGCATCGGCATGTCCCAGTTCGGCGGCGCGGGTGTAGTGCTCGCGGCTGCGCTCGGGGTCCGCCGGGGCGCCCTTGCCGGCCGCCAGGAGATAGCCCAGGTAGTAGTGGGCCCCGGCGTGGTCGGCATCCGCTGCGCGGGCGAACCAGCGCACGGCCTGGTCGTGGTCCACTGGCGTACCCCGCCCGGAGTAGTTGGCCATACCCACGTCGAACATCGCCGCGGTATTGCCCTTCTGCGCGTTGCTTTCGCGGATCTCGTACCAGACCTCCAGCAGTTCCTGCTGGCGCTCGGCCTCGTCATAACCAAAGGACTGCTGGGCCTGAACGGCCCCGGCGGACAGCGCCAGTGGCAGGGCCAGAGGGAGCGAAACGAACAGTGCGCGCAGGGATCGGGACATGGGTTACCTCATCCGGTGTCGGGGCGAATACCGGTTTTGATCATAGTCCGGGGGGCGGGCCGTCACAACGCGGGGGTGGCAGGACGAGAACCGATGACGGCAAAACGGGCGCACATCACGCAAAGGTCACCCGGGACTGTGACCGGTTTCACGCCGCCAGCGGAACCCGTCAGGCCCCGGCCGGGGCGTTGCAGCGACGTGTCAGAACCCAGGCATCCTCGCGGCCGCTGGGTAGCGGGTAGTAGCGCGGGCGGGTGCCGACATGCTCGAAGCCCTCGGAACGGTAGAGCTGGACCGCGGCCACGTTCGACGGACGGACCTCCAGAAAGAGCGCCTCGGCCTCCTGCTCACAGGCATAGTCGAACAAGCGCCGCACCATGAACCGGCCCAGCCCGTTGCCCTGCCAGCGCGGGTCCACCGTCAGGTTCAGCAGGTGGGCCTCGCCCGCGGCCACGCTCAGCACGGTGTGGCCCACCTGGCGGCCATCCACCTCGAGCACCCAGCAGTCATAGCCCACACGGATGCAGTCCTCGAAGATGCGGGCGGTCCACGGGTAGTCATAGGCCTCGCGTTCCACGCGCATCACCCCCTCCACATCCGCCGTCTGCATACGGCGCAACTCGGGCTGGACGCGGGGTTCAGCACTCATGTCGCAGCTTCCTCCTGAACGGGGTGAACGAAGGGGATACGGGGCGCTTCCGGGAATTCCGAGCCCGGGAATGCTGCCCGGGTTCCCATCTCCACAACGGGAATCGGGTTACTCCAGGAAGGCCCGGGCGCGCTGCAGGTCCTGCCAGGCCTTGCCCTTGTCTCCCGGCTTTCGCAGCAGGTAGGCCGGGTGATAGGTCACCACCAGCGGCACGCCCTGATAGCGGTGCTGCGCCCCGCGCAGGCGTCCCAGGGGCTCCTCCGATGCCAGCAGGCTCTGGGCCGCGATCCGTCCCAGGGCGACAATGACCTGGGGCTGGATCAGGGCGATCTGGCGATCGAGGTAGGCGCGGCAGGCCGCCGATTCCTCCGGTTTCGGGTCGCGGTTTCCGGGGGGCCGGCACTTCAGCACGTTGGCAATGAAGACATCGTGGCCCCGCTCCAGCCCCAGCGCCCGCAGCATGTTGTCCAGCAGCTGTCCGGCACGGCCGACGAAGGGTTCCCCCCGCCGGTCCTCCTCCGCGCCGGGGGCCTCGCCAATGAACAGCCAGCGGGCGCGCGGATCGCCCACCCCGAACACGGTCTGCGTACGTTCGCGCGCCAGCTCGGCACAGGCCTGGCAGTCACGCACGCGTGTCTGGAGGGCCTCCCAGTCCAGGGTCGCGACGGCGGCGTCCTGCCCCCCGCCACCCGCATCCGCCGCCCCGGACGGCACCTCGGCGGCCGGGGCCAGCGGTTCGCCCGGCGGCGCTTCGATCGCCGGGGCGGCCGCGACCCGCGACCGCCACACCGGGATACCCATATCCGCGAGGATGCGGCGCTGGCGCACCGACAGCGACACGCGACTACTCCCCCGAGGGCGCCCGGCGACGATGCCGGCGCCAGCGCTCCAGGGTCAGCAGCGGACCGGACAGGGCGTAGATCACGAAGCCCGCGAGGAGGACCTTGGGCGGATCCAGGGCCAGCAGCATCAGCGCGACCACCACGCCGACGATCGCCAGGAAGGGCACCCGGTGCTTGAAGTCCATGTCCTTGAAGCTGAAGTAGGTCAGGTTACTGACCATTGCCGCCCCGGACAGCACGGTAACCACCAGGATGCCGACCACGTACGGATCGGCCAGCTCGGCGGGGATGCCCCAGTCCTCCAGCACCCAGACCATGCCGACCAGGATCGCGGCACTGGCGGGGCTTGGCAGGCCCTGGAAGAAGCGCTTGTCGCTGACCGCGAGGCGACTGTTGAAGCGCGCCAGACGCAGCGCGGCGGCGGTGGTAAAGAAGAACGCCGCCACCCAGCCGAAGTTGCCCAGGTCATGCAGTTGCCACAGGTAGACGATCAGCGCCGGCGCAACGCCGAACGAGACCAGATCCGACAGCGAATCGTACTGCGCGCCGAACTCGCTCTGGGTGTCGGTCATGCGCGCGACGCGGCCGTCCAGGGTGTCCAGCACCATGGCCACGAAGACCGCGATGGCGGCGGTGATGTATTCGCCGTTGATCGCCGAGACGATGGCGAAGAAGCCGGAGAAGAGCACCCCCGTGGTGAACAGGTTGGGCAGCAGGAACACGCCGCGCCGGCGCCGACGATGCGGGGGCTGGTCGTCGGCGATGGTGTCCTCGCCCTCGATGTAGTCGGGTTCCGCGCGGCGGTCGCCTTCGTCGCCTGTACTCATTGCAGCATCTCCACGGCCCCCTCGGCGTCCCCGGTGGATTCGGACTCCGGCAGTCCGCCCAGCAGGGCGGAACCGGCCAGCACCCGCTGCCCCGGCTCGACCATCACCTGCGACCCGGCCGGCAGCCACACCTCGAAGGTACCACCAAAGCCGGCGAACCCCATGCGCTTGCCGCGCCCCAGACGATTCCCCGGGACGTTGTTCTGCATGCGGATCATCCGCGGCCAGTGATCGACACTGAGGGCCAGGGTCAGCCGCGTGCCCTCGTCGGTCTCCAGCGCGTAGGCCAGGCGGCCCTCCAGTTGCGCATCCGGGGCTTCATCGGTTTCCTTGCCCGGCCAGACCCGTTCGCGGATCTCGGCCTCCTGCGGGGCGTGCACGTTGTACTCGCCCAGCCGCCGCTGGCGCAGGCGGATGCAGACCGCCGGCTTCTTCGTGAACGGGTCGCGGGCCTCGGCGACCGATTCGATGGTGCCATCAGCCGGGGCGATCACGCCCAGGGCCGGCGCCGGGGCCTTGCGCCGCAGGTCACGGAACACCGCCATCAGGAACACGGTGAGGATCACCATGAACAGGCCCAGCTCCGCCTCCCCGACCAGCAACGTGATGACCGCCATCCACGCGGCGATGATCACGAACAGGCGGCCTTCAGGGGCTAGCGGAAACAGCATCGGGCGCTCGGCAGGAATGAAGGACCACGGCGGGCCGGAACGCCCGCCGCGGGGAGCCGCATCAGTTGCGGGACTTGTCGACCAGCTGGTTGGCCTTGATCCACGGCATCATCGCACGCAGGCGTTCGCCCACCTGCTCGATCTCGTGGGCGGCGTTCAGGCGACGGTTGGCGGTCATCGACGGGTAGTTCATCGCGCCTTCCAGGATGAACTGCTTGGCATACTCGCCGTTCTGGATGTTCTTCAGCGCCTCGCGCATGGCCCAGCGCGACTCCTCGTTGATCACCTGCGGGCCGGTCACGTACTCGCCGTACTCGGCATTGTTGGAGATCGAGTAGTTCATGTTGGCGATGCCGCCCTCGTACATCAGGTCGACGATCAGCTTCAGCTCGTGCAGGCACTCGAAGTAGGCCATCTCCGGGGCGTAACCCGCCTCGGTCAGGGTCTCGAAGCCGGCCTTGACCAGCTCCACCGCACCGCCGCACAGCACGGCCTGTTCGCCGAACAGGTCGGTCTCGGTCTCGTCCTTGAAGGTGGTCTCGATGATGCCGGTGCGACCGCCGCCGATCGCGGAGGCATAGGACATCGCGATGTCACGGGCCTTGCCGGAGGCGTCCTGCTGGATGGCGATCAGGTCGGGGATACCGCCGCCACGCACGAACTCGGAGCGCACGGTGTGGCCCGGGGCCTTGGGCGCGATCATGATCACGTCCAGGTCCTTGCGCGGCTCGATCTGGTTGTAGTGGATCGCGAAGCCGTGGGCGAAGGCCAGGGTCGCGCCCTGCTTCAGGTTCGGTTCCAGCACGTCGCGGTACAGCGCGGCCTGGTACTCGTCCGGGGCCAGCACCATGATCAGGTCGGCGCCGGCGGTCGCGGCGTCGACGTCGGCGACCTTCAGGCCGGCCTCTTCGGCCTTGGCGCGGGAACCGGAGCCCTCGCGCAGGCCCACGGTCACGTCCACGCCGGAGTCCTTCAGGTTGTTCGCATGGGCGTGGCCCTGCGAACCGTAGCCGATGATGGCCACCTTCATGCCCTGGATGATGGAGAGATCGGCGTCTTTGTCGTAGTAGAGATTCATCACAATTTCCTTGATATCGGGCAAACAAACGGGTCCGGCACCGCAGGCAGCGCCGGACCCGGGGATTCAGATCTGCAGGCTGACGTCGCCGCGTGCGATGCCCATGACGCCGGAACGCACGACCTCCAGCACCGGGAACGGCTGGAGCGCCTCGAGGAAAGCATCCAGCTTGGAGCCCTCGCCGGTGATCTCGACGACATAGGTGTCGTGGGTCACGTCGATGATGCGGCCGCGGAAGATATCCGCCAGGCGCTTCGCCTCCTCGCGGTCGGCGGCCTCCGGCACGCGGACCTTGACCAGCGCCATCTCGCGCTCGATGTGCGGGTAGGCGGTCATGTCCAGCAGTTTGATCACGTCGATCAGCTTGTTCAGCTGCTTGGTGATCTGCTCGACGATCTCGTCGGAACCACTGGTGACGATGGTCATGCGCGACAGCGACGGGTCGTCGGTCGGCGCGACGGTCAGCGACTCGATGTTGTAGCCACGCGCGGAGAACAGCCCGGCCACCCGCGAGAGGGCACCGGCTTCGTTTTCCAGCAGGACACTGATGATATGACGCATACGGCTCTTCCCTGTACCCGGCTCAGACCAGGATCATCTCGTTCTGGCCGGCACCGGCCGGGATCATTGGATACACGTTCTCGGACTGGTCGGTGATGAAGTCCAGGAACACCAGGCGCTCCTTCTGCGCCAGGGCCTCCTTGATCGCACCCTCGACGTCCCCGGGCTGGGTGACCTGGATGCCAACATGGCCATAGGCCTCGGCCAGCTTCACGAAGTCCGGCAGGGCATCCATGTAGGACATCGCGTAGCGGCCCTGGTAGAAGAACTCCTGCCACTGCCGGACCATGCCCAGGTAGCGGTTGTTCAGGTTCAGGATCTTCAGCGGCAGCTGGTACTGGAAGCAGGTGGACAGCTCCTGGATGCACATCTGGATGCTGGCCTCGCCGGTGATGCAGCCCACCGTCGCGTTCGGGTGCGCGAACTGCACGCCCATCGCGAACGGCAGGCCCACGCCCATCGTGCCCAGACCGCCGGAGTTGATCCAGCGGTTCGGCTTGTCGAAGCGGTAGAACTGCGCGGCCCACATCTGGTGCTGGCCGACATCCGAGGTCACGAAGGCCTCGCCCTGGGTGAGCTCCCAGAACTTCTGCACCACGTACTGCGGCTTGATCAGCTCGGAATTCTGGTCGTACTTCAGGCAGTCCTGCGCCTGCCATTCCTCGATCTGCTTCCACCAGGTGGCCAGAGCCTCGGCATCCGGCTTGCCGCCGTTCTCGTCCAGGCCCTTGATCAGCTCGCGCAGCACCGGCTCCACCTCGCCCACGATCGGCACGTCCACCTTCACGTTCTTGGAGATGGAGGACGGGTCGACATCGACGTGCACGATCTTCGCATGCGGGCAGAACTTCTCGATGTTGCCGGTCACGCGATCGTCGAAGCGCGCGCCGATCGCGATCAGCACGTCCGCGTGATGCATGGCCATGTTGGCCTCGTAGGTCCCGTGCATGCCGAGCATGCCGAGGTACTGCTTGTCCGACGCCGGGTAGCCGCCCAGCCCCATCAGGGTGTTGGTGATCGGATAGCCCAGCTTTCGGGTGAACTCCGTCAGCGCCTCGGAACCCTTGCCCAGGATCACGCCACCGCCGGTGTAGATCATCGGCTGTTTCGCCGACAGGATCAGCTCCACCGCCTTGCGGATCTGCCCGGTGTGCCCCTTCGAGACCGGGTTGTAGGAGCGCATGTGGATGCTCTCCGGGTACTCGAACTCGCAGCTGTCGGCGGTCACGTCCTTCGGGATGTCCACCACCACCGGGCCGGGGCGACCGGTGGTCGCCACGTAAAAGGCCTTCTTGATGGTGGTGGCCAGGTCCTTCACGTCCTTGACCAGGAAGTTGTGCTTCACGCAGGGACGCGTGATCCCCACGGTGTCGACCTCCTGAAAGGCATCATTGCCGATCAGGCTGGTCGGCACCTGGCCGGTGAACACCACCAGCGGCACGGAATCCATGTAGGCATCGGCGATCCCAGTGATCGCGTTGGTCGCGCCGGGGCCGGAGGTGACCAGCGCCACGCCGGGCTTGTCGGAGGACTTGGCATAGCCCTCGGCCGCATGTACCGCGCCCTGCTCGTGGCGCACCAGTACGTGGGAGACCTTGTCCTGCCGGTACAGCGCATCGTAGATGTGCAGTACCGCGCCACCGGGATAGCCGAATACGACCTCGACGCCCTCGGCCTGCAGGCTGCGGCAGAAGATTTCGGCGCCGGTGATGGCGGTGGAGGAACTTGCGGTCTCGGACATGATGGTCGACTTCCTTACCGGGGGCTTGTGCACGATCGTCGAGCGATCATGCACCACAAATCAAAATAGCCCACCATCCTAATATGAAATCGCCCCCATTTCACGCCATGACGCGCGGAATCGGTGCAATTCATGCAGCGCCGAGGAGCCTGCCGCAACCCGCGTTGGGGTTGTGCCCAGAGATGGCCACGGCCCCGGCGGGGCCTCGCCATGACCGGCACGAAAAATAATCGTCATCGCGAGGCGCGCAGCGCCGCGGCGATCTCCAGGGAGCACCCCGGATCAAGGCTCAGCTGTGCTCGGCCCCAGCCTGCGCGGTGGGCAGCTCGGCGAAGTGCTCGCGGGCGCGGGCCACCAGCTGCGGCGGCAGGCCGTTCTTCTCCGCGATGGTCAGACCGAAGGAGACGCCGGGCTCGCCAATCAGCAACCGGTAGGTGGGCGACAGGGTCTCCGCGTCGAACTGCATCGAGGCGTTGACGATGCCCGCATGCTGTGCGGCGTAGTCCTTCAGCGGCGCCAGGTGGGTGTTCACGATCCCGCGCGTGCCCCGCGCGCGCAGTTCGTCCAGCATCGCCATCGCCAGGGCCGCGCCCTCGTCCGGGTCGGTGCCCGTGCCCAGCTCGTCCAGCAGGATCAGGCTCTCGGGGCCGGCGTTTTCGAGGATGCGTTTCAGGACCTCCACATGCCCGGCGAAGGTCGACAGGTGGTGGAACAGGCTCTGGTTGTCACCAACATCCACCATCACCTGATCGAAACGCCCGATGCGGCAGTCCTGTTCGGCCGGGATATGCAGCCCGCACCACGCCATGGTGACCAGCAGGCCCAAGGTCTTCAGCGCGACCGTCTTGCCACCGGTGTTCGGCCCGGTGATCAGCAACAGCGGCTGCTCGCCATCCAGCCGGATCGACAGCGGCACCGGCTGCGGGCCGTTGCCCTCGGCAAACTGCAACAGCAGCAGCGGATGGTAGGCCTCGACCAGCTCCACGCCCGCCTCGGCCTCCAGCCGCGGGGCGTGGGCATTCATCTGGGCCGAGAGCTGCGCCGCGGCCGAGGCGAGATCGATCCAGGTCAGCGCGGTCAGCATCAGCTCCAGCGGCTCGCCGTACTGGCGCACCACATCGGTCAGCTCGCGTAGCAGGCGCTGCTGCTCGGTGTTGATCTGACCGTTGACCGTATCCAGCTGGTTGTTCAGCGGCACCGCCTCGATCGGCTCCACGATCTGGTCGCGCCCGCCCATGGCCGTGCCTCGGCGCACGCCCTTTACCGCGCTGGCGGCATCCCCGCGCAGCACCATCACGGCGCGCTCCTGGTGCCACTGAACCTTCAGCGCGTCCTCGCCCTTCTGCGCGACATCGGAGGCTGCCAGACGCTTCTTTACCACCGCCTCGACCTCGCCGCGCAGGCGGTTGCGCTCGCCAAAGGCCTCGACCAGTGATGCACTGGCGTCCTCGCGCAGCGAACCCCCAGGATTCAGGCACGCGGACAGACGCTCTTCCAGTGCCTCGGGCGGATACAGTTTGTTCAGGTCGGCCGGGTAGATCTCCGGCGTATCGGCGAGCTGGTCCGCCAGCTCGCGGGCATGACGCATGATGGTCTGCAGGTTGTGCAGCGCCTGCACCGGGAGGGCCGCGCCGGGATTGGCCGCCTGGCGTAGCGCCGCGCGCACGTCGGGAAGCTGGCCCAGCCGCGGCAGGGTGCCGGCGTCCAGGCGCTGGCGCGCGACGGTTACCGCCTTTTGCAGGGCCCGGGCGGCATCCAGGTTCGGCGCCGGCTCCAGGCCGCGCGCGGCATCGGCACCGTAGGGGGTGGCAGTCAGGCGCTCCAGCAGGCGCTGGATCGCGGGAAATTCGAGGGCCTTCAGATCAACCTGCATGGCATACCCTTGTGCGTGAATTCTCTATCGCAGCCAAGGTCCGGGACCCTGTGGGAGCGTGCTTGCACGCGAAGCCCCTGCCAAAGCCGGATGCAGGCAGGGCTTCGCCGGCAAGCCGGCTCCCACCAGGGAAAGACCCGGCTCCGGCTTACTCCTCGGCCTTCTTGAACATGCCAAGGTAGGCCTTCTTGTCCATCATCGGCTCGCGCATCACCGCCAGCATGTCGTCCAGGTGCGCCGGCGTACTCATGCCGACCAGCGAGGTGCCCAGCCCCGGCGTGGAACGGTTGAACTGCATCGCGCGCTGGGCCGGATTAGGCAGGCTGGCCAGCTGCTGCTCGACCACCTCCACCGACTGCTGCGCCAGATGGCCCTTGAGCATGGAGTGCGAGGCAATCATGTACACCTCGAGCTGGTGGGCGGCCTGCAGCGGGCTCGCCACGTTGCCCTGCCCGGTGGCGGTGTTGAAGCGGGTGAACCCCTCCAGCATCACCTGGTTGAAGGGGAGCATCGCGATCTTGAAGTGATGCCGGGCATGGTCGTCGCCGGTGACGGTCTGCGCGGCGCGCTCGGCCAGCCCCTGCATCGAGGTCAGCGACTGGAACACCGCGGCATCGGTCTCCTCGCGGAAGCCCTCGAAGGTGGAGATGCCGTAGGCGCGGATCTTCTTCTCGCGCGCGGCCCGCTCCAGCACCTCGAACACCGGCTCCAGCTTGCGGTTGGTCGCTTCCTTGCCGATCTCGTGGATGTGCACCTCGGGCTGGTCGATGATGAAGGCATCCAGCGTCTCCACCCCCATCAGCGAGCGCGACAGCTCCATCTGGTAGTGGATGTATTCCGGCGTCAGCAGGTGCGCGCCCTTGGCCAGGTCGTCCTTCGTCCCCATGCCCTGGGACTCGATCTCGCGCTGGAACCAGGCCTCCATGTCCTCCGGCGGCCCGCCGCGCAGCGTCAGGAAGCCGCCCTTGGAGATCAGGAACATCGCCTCGCGCGGGACCCCGGCCTCCAGCGCGGTGCGCACACCCGCCCCGACGGCCGCCAGCGAACGCCCGTACCGGTAGTGCGCGCCAGTATCCACCACGTTGACGCCCTCGGTCAGCCCGCGCGCGACGATCGCGGAGATCTGCGCGTCCACCTCGGCGGTGGCCGCGCCGCCGAAGGTGCCGATTCCGAGGCTCGACAGGCGCATCTTCGCGCGCGAGAACTCGCTGTAATGCCCCTCGGCGGCCTTGCCCTCGGACACGAACTGCTCCGCGTAGCGGCGCGTTGCCTTGGCGTTGGCGTATCCGGGTATCAGTTTCTGCTCGGACTCCATGCGTTTCCTCGCTCGGTCGCAGCCATCCCTCATCCGGCCAGCGGGGGCTGGCCGACCCGGGCCGAACGGGGTCCGGGCGCGGGAGGAATCCTACGTCAGCGGCCAGGATTTGCGAAAACCCGCAACGCGAGCGGGCCACTACTGCGCCGTTTCACCCCAAATGCACTGCGCCCCGGCATATGCCGGGGCGCAGGGTCAAGCGCGGAAAGGCCGAGAGGGGCCGGGCGCCTAGTGGGCTGCTGGACCCGCGCGACCGCGCCGGCGCACGGCTACCACCAGCAGGGCCAGGCCAAGCCCCAGCAGCAGGAACGAACCGGGCAGCGACACCGGCGTACCGTTGGTGAACCGGCCACTGAGGTAGAGCTCCTCGAAACCATTGTTCAGGTCATTCATGAAGAAATCGATCCCGAACAGATAGCCGGCCCCGGCAAACAGACTGAGGTCCATGGTCGGCGCGAACACGATGTAGTCCAGTCGGCCGCTCCCGACATTAGCATTGGCCTCGTACACGGTGCCGGATTCGCCGATCACCTCCACGTTACCGGGCGAGAGCGCCGGGTTGCCGTTGCCATCGTCGAAGATCCAGCGGGCCACGCGTTCCCCGGTCTCGGGGTCGTAGATGAAGACCTCGGCCTGCACCCACAGATCGGGGGAGCCCCCAGTCTGGTTGTGGTCGAAAATGAAGGTGGGAATCGTCGCGCCCGGATTGATGGCGTCGAGGTAGGCCAGCAGATTATCCACCAGGACCGGGCCATTGGCCTGCGTGCCCATGCCCCAGGTGCCGTCAAACTCCGAGGTATTGCCGCTGGGGAAAGGCATGGGGCTCTCGAAACTGTAGCTACCCCCCGGCCCGATGTTCTGATTGTCCTGGCCACTGGATCCCGTGCCCACGATCAGGTCCAGCGATCCCGTGCCCTGACCGGTGTACTGGTTCTGAGTGAGGAAGCCCCACTGGTACAGCAGGGAACCGGAATAGGAATAAAAGTCGTTGTACTGCAGCGCGACCGGGATCCCGTCGTAGGTTTCATCGATACCCGGAAGCTCGATGATGGCGGCATTCGCCACCGATCCCGCGAGCATCACGCCCGCCAGCACTGCAACCTGATTCGCCCACCACTTGCGCATCGCACCCACCTCCAGCTCCCGGCCCCGCGGCCTTCGAGGGCGCCCATCGCCCCTTGCTGGAATACAAAGCAAACGCCGGACCAAATCCGTAAGCGCCTAGTTTGTTTATGCGTTTTCGTGAATATGTTCACCCCGAGAGGCTGTTATGTAAAAAGATCCGACGCTGAACGCCGAATATCCACCGTAGAGGCGTCGGACATCTTTACACCGAGGACCGAGGGGACCGGTCCTCCACTAAGGACGCCGCCCCTGCCGCCGCAGGGCCAGGCCGCCCGCGCTAGCCGCGCAGCAAGGGGTGTGTGGCGCGCAGCTGCGCCAGTCGCGCCTCGAGCTCGGGGCGGACTGGGCCCGAGCGGTCGGCGTCGAGGCGGGAGACGAACAGGTTCTCGTACCAGTCCTCCTCCTCGTCCATGTCCCAGTCGACCTCGCGCAGCAGGGCCTGGCCGGCCGCCGGGATCGCGGCGGGTAGCTCGCGACCAGTCAGCAGGGCCCAGACCCCGGTCCAGCAGCGTGCCAGCGCCAGCGGGTGATAACCGCCGCCACCCAGGACCAGGAGCTTCGGCGTGCCGTCGGCGTGGCGCGGGCTGGTCTCGATCACGTCGTCGATGCACTGGAGGAAGCACTGGGTGGAGATGCCGAACTTGCCGAGCGGGTCCGGCAGCAGCGCATCGGTACCGGCCTGGACCACGACCGCATCCGGCTGCCAGCGGGTGCGCACGGCCTCCCAGACGGCCGCGAAGGCGGCGCGAAACTCGCTGTCGTTGGTCTCCTTCGGCAGCGGCAGGTTCACGGCGTTGCCCAGCGGTCCGGTGTCCTCGATGCGCCCGCCCTCGAAGGGGTAGCCGTATTCGGTGTCCATGTGCAGGGAGACGGTGAGCACGTCCGGGTCGTCGGTGAACGCGGCCTCGACCCCGTCGCCGTGGTGGGCGTCGATGTCCAGATACAGCACGCGCTGCCCGGCCTGACGCAGGCGCAGGATCGCCAGCGCCGGGTCGTTGAAGTAGCAAAAGCCACGGGCCTGGTCGGGGGCGGCGTGATGCATGCCACCGGCCGGGTTGAAGGCCATGCGCCCGCCCAGCACCACCTCGGCCCCCTGGATGGAGCCCCAGGTGGCAGTCGCCGGAGTAGCGAAGAAACCGGCGAAGAACGGGTTCTCGAAGTTGCCGATGTTGTGGCGGTCGCGGTAGCGCTGGAAGACCTTGCCCAGCGCCTCGGCGCGCTGCATCGCGGCCACGTACTCGCGGGTGTGGAACCACTCGAGCTCGGCCGGCTGTGCCTTGCGCGATACGGCCATCTCGGCCGGCGTGATCGCGTCATAGGCCTCGATCAGGTCGATGGTCAGCGAGACGCGCGGGATCCCGAGCGGGTGGTTGTCGCCATAGCTGTGCCCGCGATAGCGCGGGGCATGCAGCAGCGTGGCATGTCGGCGGGCCGGCTCCGGGTGCCGGTCCGCGGCCCCGGTGGATGCGTCGATGGATTCGGGGGTGGCACTCACTGGCGCAGCCTCAGGTAGATCTCGGGCAGACGGCGCGGCAGCTCGTCCACATGGTCGATGATGGTGTAGTGGCCGGGACCGAAGATCGCCGGCAGGTATTCCGAACCGGACGGGTCCAGGGTGATGCAGAACGGGTGCACACCGGCGTCCACCGCCTCCTTCATCGCCATGCGCGTGTCCTCGTGCAGGTAGCGCTGGTCACCGCCGTCGTCGTAGTCGGCCGGGCGGCCGTCGGACAGGATCAGCAGCAGCCGGCGCTGGGCCGAGCTGCGCCGGAACGCCTCCAGCGAGTGGCGGATGCCCGCGCCCATGCGCGAGGCCAGGCGCCCGGAGACCCCGGCGATGCGGGCGCGGACGGTGTCGTTCAGGTCCTCGTTGAAGTCTTTCAGCCAGTAGTAGTTGACCTGGTCGCGCTGCTTGGAGGCGAAGCCGGAGATCGCGTAGGGGTCGCCGACCTTCTCGATCGCCTCGGCGAACAGCATCATCCCCTCGCGCACGCGGTCGACGATCTTGCCCCGCCCGCCCGGGTGGCGCGCCATGATCGAGGTGGACATGTCCGCCAGCATCAGCACGGCCGTATCGCGGTGCTGCACTGCACGGCGACGGTAGATGAAGGCCTTGGGCGACAGCCCCGCCTTCTTGTCGGCGATGTAGTCGATCACCGCCTCGGTGTCGAGCTCGTCTCCGTCGAGCTGTTTCCTCAGCGGCGCCAGGCGCATCGGGCGCTGCATCTCCAGGCCGCGGGTCAGGCGCTTCAGGGTATCGGCGTTCTCCGACAGGAGCGTGGCCGCCCGCTCCGGGTCCTCGTCGTCCAGCACCCGCTCGTAGAGGTTCACCCAGTCGGAGATGTAGCGCTGCTCGCGGTAGTCCCATTCCGGATACGGGATGCCGTCCTTCTTCGGGGTGTAAGGCGCGGCGCGCTTGGCCACCTGCGCCGGCTGCGGGATGCCCGTGCCGATGCGCCCGCCGGTGCCGGAAGTCTCCTGCTGCGGGGTCTGAATGTCGGCGTCCGGGTCCTTCTGCGCCTGCTCCGGGGCCTGCTGCGGCTGTTCTTCCTGTTTCTGATGCTCGAACTTGTGCTCGTCGTGCGCCTCGTGGTCGCGGAAGTCGGCCAGGCTGCCGTCGCGTTTGCGCTGCGGATACACCGGCAGCGACTGGTTCAGCGACAGCCCGGGCAGATAGGCCTCGGCGCGCTCCTCGATGGTGATCTCGGGGAAGGCCTCGTCGGCGAACAGCTCCTCGCCGACCGCCCAGGCGGTTACGACGTCCGCGTCCGGCTCCAGCACACGCGCCAGACGCGGGTCCTGCGGCTCGTCGCGCAGCAGGGCCTGGTGGGCCTTCAGTGCGAAGTCGAAATAGACGCCGGCCACGCCTTCCGGGCGACCGTGGACCTCGGCCAGCGCCACCAGGCGCGGCAGGAAGTTCGGGATACGCGGGGCCAGGCGTGCGTTCACGCGCAGGTCTTCGGCCAGGTCGAACAGCACCTGGAAGCGGAACATGCGCGCCTCGAAGGGCGCGAACAGCGGGCGCCAGGTGATGCGCGACTTGTCGTCCAGCGGCGGATGCTCCGCACCCGCGCGTGCGAACAGCCGCTCCACCTCGCTGTGCGCATAGGTATCGAAGGCGAGATGCGCGGCCGCGTGCTGGGTGGCGACGATCGCCTCCTCGCGCGAGCCCATGACCGCCGGCATGAACAGGCGCCGGCCGTCGGTCTCGAGCATCGGGCGGCCCTCGCCCGGCTTCCAGCTGGAATCGGCCAGCGGGATGTCGGCGTCCAGCCAGGCCATCAGCACCAGACGCAGGAAGCGCCCGTGCATGCGCGGGCGAAAGCCCGGCAATGCCTCCAGCAGCAGCTTCAGGCTCTCGTCGCTCTCCAGACGAAAGTAGGCCTCGCCGCGCGAGCGGCCGGCCTTCAGCAGGTCCGCGCCGCGCCGCGCCCAGGACAGCAGGCCCTGGTCGCCGACCAGGTTTCGCGCGATCGGTGCACCCTCGAGGTAGGCATCCAGGGTCAGGCCGCGCTCGTCGAACAGGGTCTCGGCCGGCTCGATCAGGGCGCGCAGGCCGTCGATGCCACGCCCGCCGGCGAGCTTCTCGAAGTCGGTCTCGAAATAGGCCCGGGCATCCGGCAGGCTGCGCGCGCACCAGCGCAGGCCGATCTCGGCCCACTCGCGCTCGCCGGCCTCGCCCCAGGCGTCATACACGCGATCGGCCTGGGCCATGAAGCCTTCCAGGGCATAGTTGGAGTTGACCCACTCCTTGAAGCGGGCCGCCTGCTCCAGCCACAGCTCCACCGTCTGCATGTGCTCGGCGAGTCGCGCCGAGTGGCGCATGAAGCTCTTGCCCGACTCCCGGTCATGGAAGAACAGGTCGCGGGCCGTCTCGATCCAGCGCCGCGCAATGGTGGCGCCGAACGGGCGGATAGCCGGCAGGGCTTCCTTCGTGTCGCGGTGGGCGACGAAGCTGATGTCCTCCAGGTGCTGGAGGATTTCCTCGATCTCGACGAGTTCTTCCGCCTCCGGTTTCGCGCCGCCGTTGGTCGCGATATCGCTCACGCGGCTTCGGACTCGGGGAAGTGGGCGTCGAAGATCTCTTCCAGCGCCTGGATCAGCTCGGGGTCGTCGGTGATCGGGGCGATCATCGCGGCACGGCAGGCCACACGCGGGCTCAGACCGGCCTGCATCAGTTCGCCGGCATAGGCGAGTGCTCGGGTGGAGGTCGCCTCTTCCAGCCCATGGTCCTTCAGGGCCCGGGCCTTGCGCCCGGCCGCCACGAGTTTTTCCACGCGGTCGGCATCCAGGCCGCCGGATTCCTTGGCCACGATCTCGCGCTCGACATCCTCGGCCGGGTAGTCAAAGTGGATGCCGACAAAGCGCTGCTTGGTCGAGGGCTTCAGATCCTTCAGCACGGTCTGATATCCCGGGTTGTAGGAGATCACCAGCATGAAGTCCTCGTGCGCGTCGATGATCTGGGACTTCTTGTCCAGCGGGAGCTGGCGGCGGTGGTCGGTCAGCGGGTGAATGACCACGGTGGTGTCGGTACGTGCCTCGACGATCTCGTCGAGGTAGCAGATCGCGCCCTCCTTGACCGAACGGGTCAGCGGGCCGTCCTGCCAGACGGTCTCCTCGCCTTCCAGCAGGAAGCGGCCGACCAGATCGGAGCTGGTCAGGTCCTCGTGGCAGGAGACGGTCACCAGCGGCTGGCCGAGGGTGTGCGCGACATGCTCGAGAAAGCGGGTCTTGCCGCAGCCGGTGGGGCCTTTGAGCATCACCGGCAGGCGCTTCGAGTACGCCGCCTGAAAGATCTCGATCTCGTCACCCTGGGGCTTGTAGAAGGGGGCACCACCCGCGTCCCCCGGCTTCTCGATGACATCGCGTTCCACACCGCGGATGCGGTTGATCAGGTTCTTCATGGGATCTCCGGCAGGGACTGGTGTATGCGCGTGCGCAGCGTTACCCTCCAGCGCGCTGGGCGGGCGGCCAATCGTGTTCGCGCAGGCTTTGTTGTATCATTTGCTGTTTATATTCTATCGAACCTGCGCACTTGCATGAACCAAACGCCCCACGGCTGCGGGGTTGGGCGTGCAAAGGCGCCCGTCACTCGGATTCAGCGCTTCAACAGAGGACCCGGTATGAAACTTGTCAAACTCGTCAAGCTGAACAACCTGCAGTACAACCCGAACCGCGACCCGAACGTGTACCGCCGTCCGATCAACGAGGAATTCCGGGTCCAGGCCATGCTGAACGGCTCCGGCAGCGCCAGCTGCAAGTTCTCGGTGGAAGGCGAAACCCTGTGCGAGGGCAGCGTGTCCCTGCCGGGTACCTTCGATTGCAAGTTCAGCTTTGATACCGCCGGCACCCGCATTGGCGACCTGGTGATCGAGGGCAATGGCGAGACCTTCCACGAGAAGATCCGCATCGACGTGCTGGAGCACGCCTGGATCGGCTGATCCCGGATCGCCCCACCCCGCGGCTCGTCCCGGGGCGCGTCACTCAAAGGCCCCGCGGCGACCCGCCCGGGGCCTTTCGCGTTTCTGGACCAGCCACAGTAGCGGCCCGCTCAAAGCACCCGCCCCCGCCATCCCGGACGCCCGCCAATCTTCATCGTGACCGGAGAATGCCGACAACGTGTTCCATTCGCCCCGTCGTCCGCCCCTGAACCGAACTTCTCCGTGCTGTTCGTGCCCTCCGCCCCCTCCGTGCTGCAATAGCCCTTGCCCTTCTTCGTGCCTTCGTGCGCTTCGTGGTGAAACAAAATGCAGTGGCCTGAACGAAGAAAGCCCCACCGGGGCGGGGCTTTCGGGTGCTGCGGGTAGTCCGTGCTGATCAGTCGATCACGCCGGTCACCCAGTACTGCACGTACTCCGGGTGGTCCTCGATGAAGCGGTCCACGGCCTCAGCGTAGGAGTTCTCCTGGGCGTAGAACATCGCCTCTTCCAGCACGTCCAGGTTCAGGTGCATGCGCGAGATCATCATCGCGACATCGTGATACTCCTCGGCGAAGCCCTCGCGGGCCAGGGCATGGATACGCTCGAAGCCGCCCAGGGCCTCATCCGGGTCTTCCAGGTAGCGCAGGTCGTAGGCGCCGAACTTCCAGTGCGGGCTCCAGCCAGTGACGACGATCCATTCATCACGACGGATCGCCCGGTCCAGCGCGGAGGTCATGCCCGCCCCGGAGGAGATCTGCAGGCTGTAGCCGTCCAGGCCGTAGGTCTCGAGGGCCTCTTCCGAGAGCCGGGTCAGGCCCGCGCCGGGGTCGATCCCGGTAATGCGGCCGTCCAGGCGATCGCGGACCGAGTCCTTCTTCAGATCCTCGATAGAGCCGAGTTCATCCTCGGGCACGTAGTCCGGCACCACCCAGCCCAGGCGGGCATTGCCGTACAACGGGCCGAGGTTCACCACGTCCTGCCCGACGCGCTCCATGTAGTCGGCATGGGTACCCGGCAGCCAGGCCATCAGCATCATGTCGATATCGCCGGAGGCCAGGCCCTGATACTGCGGGGCGATGTCGGTCTGAATCAGCTCGACCGAATAGCCCATTTCGTCCTCGATGACCCGCTCGGCCAGCTTGGTCACGAACTCGGCATCGGACCACGCAGTCCAGCCGATCTGGATATCGTCGGCCTGCGCGGTGGACAGGCCCATGGAGGCGGCCAGCACGCCGCCCAGCAGGGTTGAAGTCAGTGTCTTGTTCATCTTGCTACTCCTTCCTTCGAGTGAAACGGATGGCGCAGCGCACGAGCCCGGATCAGCCGCTCGCCTTGCGCCGCAGCCCTACGCTCTGGGTGATCCGGTCGAGCAGGATGGCGAGGATCACGACCCCCAGGCCGCCCTCGAATCCCAGCCCGACATCGAGCCGCTGGATACCGGTCAGCACGGTATTGCCGAGCCCGCCGGCACCGATCATCGACGCGATCACCACCATGGAGAGTGCCAGCATGATGGTCTGGTTGATGCCGGCCATGATGGACGGCATCGCCAGAGGTAACTGAATCTTGGTCAGAAGCTGGCGCCGATTGCAACCAAACGCCAGCCCCGCCTCGATCTGCTCGCGGTTGACCTGGCGAATACCAAGGTTGGTCAGGCGCACCACCGGCGGCATGCAGAACACCACCGTGGCGATCGCACCCGGCACGGTGCCCAGCCCGAAGAAGATCGCCGCCGGGATCAGATAGACGAACGGCGGCATGGTCTGCATCAGGTCCAGCACCGGACGGATCGACGCCTCGACCCAGTCGCTGCGCGCCATCGCCACACCCACCGGCATGCCGATCGCCAGCGCGACGGCGGTCGCCGCGAGCACCAGCGACAGCGTCTTGATCGTGGGCTCCCACAGGTCCATCCCCAGGATCAGCCCCAGCGCCACGATGGCGAAGATGCCGAAGCGCCAGCTGACCCGCCACCAGCTGAGCCCGACCAGGATCAGCACCAGCAGCCACGCCGGGATCGCCAGCAGCGCCCCCTCGAAGGAGTTGGTCAGCAGCCCCAGGAACCAGGCGATGCCGTCCAGCGCGGGCTCCAGGTTGTCGAGGATCCAGTCGACCGCGGTCTCGATCCAGTCCCCCACGGGGATGTTGATGCGTCCTTCCATGTCAGTGATCTCCGTTCGCGGCGGCCGCGGTCCGGCTGCGATCCAGGGCCTCGACCAGGCGCTGCAGGGTCACCAGCCCCCGGAACTGTCCTTCCGCATCCACTACCGGGATGGACACCGACGCCTGCGCCGCCCGGCCCGGGAGATTCGCGAGAGGCGTGTCCTCGCCTACCGGCTCGACCTCCACGGCCACCTCGCTGGCCGGGCGGTCCACGGTCAGTTCGCCCAGGCGCTTGGCCTGAACCACGGACTGGAAACGCCCCGCGGCATCGACGATCACGGCCTCGTTGCCGGGCACGCGCGCAATGCGGCTGCGCGCCTCGCCGGCCGTGGTATCCGCCGCGAGGACGGGGATGGTCTCGCTGTCCATGATGTCGCGCGCCTGGAACACCTGGGTGATGTCCACCCCGTGAAAGAACGAACGCACGTATTCGTTGGCCGGATCGAGGATGATCTCCTTGGGCGTGCCAACCTGCACCACCTCGCCGCCCTGCATGATGGCGATGCGATCGCCGATGCGGATGGCCTCGTCCAGGTCGTGGGAGATGAACACCACGGTACGCCGGTGCTCGCGCTGCAGATCCAGCAGCCGGTCCTGCATCTCGGTACGGATGAGGGGGTCCAGCGCGGAGAAGGCCTCGTCCATCAGCATGATGGAGGGGTCGGTCGCCAGCGCCCGCGCCAGTCCCACGCGCTGCTGCATGCCGCCGGAGAGTTCGTCGGGATAACTGCGGGCATGGGCCTTCAGACCAACCTGGTCGAGCGCCTCCAGCGCGCGCTCGCGGCGCCGGGCGCGGCCCACGCCGGCGATCTCCAGCCCCAGCGCAGCGTTGTCGATCACGGTCTTGTGCGGCATCAGCGCGAAGGACTGAAACACCATCGCCAGATCCTCGCTGCGCAGCCGGATCAGCTCGCGCTGACTCATGCGCGTGACGTCACGCCCGCGGACCTCGACGGTCCCCGCGGTCGGCTCGATCAGGCGGTTCAGCAGCCGCACCAGGGTGGACTTGCCGGACCCGGACAGCCCCATCACCACGAAGATCTCGCCTTCGGCGATATCCAGGTTGCAGTCCTTCACGCCCACCGTGTTGCCGGTACGCTCAAAGATGGTGTCCTTGTCGAGCCCGTCCTCGATCAGCCGCAGGCCCTCCTGCGGGTTCGGGCCAAAGACCTTGTACAACTCGCGCACCCGGATGATGGGGTCCATTCGACGATCTCCCTGCAATACACCTCGCGGCGCCAGGCCCCGCGCGGGCCGATGGCTACCAGTCGTACTGGCGGACGAATTCGGGCAGCTTTTCGATCATCTCGTCGCGCCCGAAGAAGCGATCGGCGCGGGCCAGGCGCATTTCATCCTGGATGTCCTGATCGCCACCAAAGCAGAATACCGGAAGGTTGATCTGGTATTCCATGCGCAGCATCCGGATCACGTCGAGCGGATCAAAGGCCTCGATCTCGTCCAGGTCCAGCAGCAGGAATCGGTACAGCAGGATCTCGTTCCACGGCCCGAGCTCATCCAGGTCGGTGACCTGGTGCAACTGCCACTCCGGCGGCAGCTGGGCCTGCAGACGCTCGGCCATCGCGCCGTCCCGGGTCATCAGGATCAGGCGTTTCTCCAGGCGGCGTTCGATCGTCGGTTCGGACATGCGGCTTCTCCGGCGTTCGTGGGGAGGGGGCTCGGGACCGGGGCCTGTCTGTCAGGCCGCTGCGATTCCGCGATAAAGCCCGTCGATGCGGGCACTGATCTCGTCCACCATGCGGGCATCGAGCTGGCCGTTCAGGCGCGAGCGTACGCGCAGGCGTTCCGGCGATTCACCGACCAGACGCTCCTCCAGGATGGCGGTGGTGGCCGCATCCTCGCACCAGATCCGCGCGATATGCGATCCCTCCACGTGCAGGCGCAGGCGCCCGCAGGCCCCGCGGGTCTCGAACACGTGATTGTCGCGGTTCACGCGGATGCCATCGCGCACCGACGGCGATCCCTGCCCGTCGGCGAGGTCCGTCAGTTCCTCGCGTCCCAGCGCCAGCCACTGATCGAGGATCGCCCGGTCCGGCTCGATCCGGCGTGCCGGAATGCCGAAACGGCGCGCCAGCACATCCTGCAGGGCCGCCTCGACCTGCGCGGGCGCGGGGACCTGCGGACACTGGCGGGCGCAGTCGGTCATGCCCGTCTCCAGCGCCGGGCGCAACCAGTCACGGTAGCCCTCGCTGGGGGCATACACGCAGGCGAGGAAGCGCTCGACCGGGAAATGTCGCAGGAAACTGGCGCCGAACACACAGCCCTCGTCGAGCGTTGCGGCCCCGGTCCCCATGATCTTGCGCCCCTGGACCCAGACGTCCTGGCCCCGGGCCTCGACGCCTTCCAGACCGAGCGCGCGCAGCACATCCATGGCGATGCCCAGTCCCACGGCGAAGAGGTGGCGATGCCCACGGGCCAGCACCTGGCGCGGCTGGATCAGGAAGAAACAGGCCTGGTCGGCGTCCACCCAGACCGAGCCGCCGCCCAGTGGACGCCGCACGACCGGCACACCCTGTTCGGCGCAGGCAGCCAGGTCCAGGTCGGATTCCGCGTCCTGGCTGGCCCCGATCGAGATATGCGGCTCGTGCGCGTGCACCCACAGGATACGCGGGGGCGCATCCGGAGCGGTGGAGGCCGCAAGACCGGTATACAGCGCGTGGAGTTCTTCGGCGGATCGGGCCCCGGCGTCGATCCACTCCGGGGTTACCGTGGATGCGACCAAGTGTCAGCCCTCGGGCTTGTCCTGTCCGGCACTGGAGTCGTCTGCCTTGTCCTCCTGGCCGGGCTGGTAGAAATAGCGGAAATAGAAGTCACTGCGGGAGAGGTCCTCGTACAGCTTGGCGCGCTCCTCGACCCCGCTGCGCATGATCTCGACCATGGCCATCGCCTGCTCGCCATCGATGATGTGGATGCCGCCGGTCAGTTCCTGGTCGGTATCGAGGAAATGCGCGGCCAGCTCTTCCGGCTCCTGGATATATACCAGGAAGGACTTGCAGTCCGGGTCTTCCAGATCGAGCGGCTGCATCACGATCTTGCCCAGCCAGGCCAGGCGCGCCACCTGGTTGAACTGGTGGATATCGAGCTTCTTGCCCTTCTTGTACTTGTTGAGTTCGTTGCGGATCTCGCCAATGTTGGCGATCTTCATCGATTTCATGGATGTGCGTCCTGCCGCGAATGTTGCGGGAGCATAAAACAAGTGCATGTCCGGATCGTAAAAAAACCCCGGCGGACCGGGGTTCTTGAGTGGGCTACGCGGGAATTCCGCGCACCCTTGCGCCGTTCCATGGCGCAGGCGGTCTCCAGCGGTCTTACCACTCGAAGCCGGTATCCTCTTCTTCGTAACCCGCGACTTCCTTCAGGGTCTCTTCCAGCGCACCGGGCGAGCTGCGCAGCCGCATGAAGCTGTTGTCACCCAGCATGCGCAGATCCGGGAAGTGCAGGGCCTTGCGGAAACGCATGTGCAGGGCCTCGACCTCGCCGCCGCGGACCAGGATCTCGATCGGCACCGTCGCGGTATGGCGGAACTCGCCCACGTCCACGATGCCAAGCTGGTGCAGATCGGCCGAGTCCTGGGCCGCCCCGTCGGACTCGCGCACGGCCACACCGATCACGGTCACGTCCTGGCCCGGGATATCCACCCGGTAGATCTCGCTGACCCCCGCGACCCGGTTGCCCAGGTTGCTGTCCAGCTCGCTCAACGCGCTCCTCCGGTTGCCATGGCTGGCCAGCTCGTAGGGCGCATCGAAGCGCTCCATGCCGAAGGTGTAGCGATAGCGATTCAGGTCGCGCTCGCTCATGCCGTCCTCGGACCCGAAGTCGCGCTCCGCTCCGAGGGTACTGGCCAGCCGGTCGCTGACGCCGGATACCGGCGCATCCAGGCGGTAGGCATGACGGAAATACTCCAGGTTGTTGTAACTCACCTGCAGTTCGCCATCGACGGCCGTCACGGACACACGGATCGGGGCGATGTAGCCGCCGCGTGCCTCGGAACCGGCCACCGCCAGCAGATCATCGTGGGTCACCACGACCACATGCCGGTCGTCACTGACCGGATATTCGCCCAGGAACCGGAAGTCGGCCCCCTCCAGGCGTTCCCGCACACTGGCGGCCTCGGCGGAGACATCCGTCCCCGATTCGGTGTAGGCCAGCACGAACGGACGGTAGTTGTCCGCCGCCACGGTCTGGCTCGCCGCGAACAGCGCAACCGCCGCGACCATGCCGACGGCGCGGACACTCCCGCGCAAGGCGTGGATTGCTCGCATGGCATCCTCCTTTGAATTCTCAGGTAAATCCGAGCGGAATGCTCGACAGAAAGAAGGGCCCGGGACGCACCCCCCGGTGCGTCCCGGACTTCAGAATCACCCGCCCTCCCTGGCGGATCCGACCTTCCCCTCAAGGTCGGCGCGCCCCTCCCGGGCGCGTGACACCGAAGCCCCGCGGCGGTCAGGCGACCGCCCCGGACCTCCCGATCAGAATCGGTACGCGTACCCGATCTCGAGCTCGTACTGCTCCATCTCGATCTTCACGTCGGTCCCCGGCTGCATCATGTGTGCTCCGGATACGCTATTGCTCGGAGCATACATGGCGGCGAAGTTCAGCTCATGCTGACCGAAAGCCTTGGTGAATCCGGCGGTGAAGTGGTCTTCCATCACGGCCGGCGCCAGGATATTGAGCGTTACGTCACGAGCGTGGATCGGATTCTGCCCTCGGTTGTAGCCCACACGCCAGGTCCAGTCATTGGCCGTCTCGAACTGGGCACCAATCTTGAATACGCCAATGTCTCGCCAGCCGAAGCCGGGCCCGCCTTCCGCGCCGAAAGGCATACCGGTCATGCTCGGATTGGAAATCGAATCAATCTCGGAATAGTTGATGCGCGTGTAGTCTGCGGAAACCGTGATACTCGGGGTTACCTCAACGGCGATGCCCAGACCGAGGGTCGATGGGATATCAAAGCTCCCGCCGTCTGCGAAGAGCCCACTGTAGTCATCAAATTCACTGTTTCGGATTTTGGTGCGATAACTACCACCGAGGGTCACGGTCTCCGCCAGTTCAGCCTGGAAACCAATCTGGGCTCCGTACCCCCAAGTGGTATCGGTTCCATTGTTCGTGAGGTTCTCGGGGTCACTGCTCATCCCCTGGAACGCCCCCAGGCCCTTCGCACTGAATCGCTGGTAACTGATGATCGGACTGAAGCCCACGCTGAATCCGCCGTTAGCCGATCGCTGAGCGTAGGTCGGGATAATCGCCAACTGCTCGAGGTCCACACCAGCCGGTCCTCCACAGAAGATCCCGCCACCCCCTTGATCGCAGGTCGGGTCACCGGTCATGTAGCCGGGGTAATCGGTGTTCATGCCGCCATTACCCAGCAGGGCAATACCCCAGGAGCGGTTCTCATCGATCTGTTGCACGTACCCGAACGAGGGAATGAAGAAATCTTCACTGCCGGAGTCGACGGTCATGGACCCCATCTGATTCTCGAAGGTCACCGAACGTTCGGGACGGAAATAGGCGAGGGAGCCGTCGATGCGGGTTTCCATGCCGGCGATGCCGGCGGGGTTGATGCCCGGGGCGTAGGAATCCTGGGAGATCGCCATCCCGACGCCCCCCATGCCCTTGGCCTTGGTGCCGTAGCCGTGGGCGAAGTAGCCGTTGGTGGCGTGCGCGACGCCGGCGGAGCCCATGGCCAGGCCGACCGCGATCGTCACCAGGCTGCGGCGAATGATGCGTGCTTCCATTTTGTATCTCCTTTGGTGGTCTTCTTGTTGTGTTGTGCGAACACCCCGGTTACGCGCGGCCCCCTTGAAATGCCGCCGGTCCGGTCTTGATGGTGTTCCCACGGCTCGCGCCACGGTGACCGACCGTGGCGCGAGTTTTTCGGCAGGTCTGTTCAAGGGCACTCTTCGGAATGGCCTTGATAACCCTGCTCGAAACCTGAATATTCAAAAAGTCTTATTGATCCCCTGACGTGCGAAAGCCCCGGGGATGCCGGGGCTTTCGCTGGATACTACCACTATCGTTTTCAGGCTGTCTTCTCGTCTTCCGCCTCGTCGGCGTCGAAGTCGAAGGTGCCGACGTCCTCCCCGGCCATCTGCCGCTTGACGAACCCGACGTCGCTGCTGTTCAGCGCGAATGGGAACGACAGGATGTCCGTCGGGCTGGAATCGCCGTAAGGGCGATTGCAGGCCGAGACCTCCTCGTCCGACTTGCCGGGGCAGCCGGAGGTCTGGAACGGCTTGCCGGAGGCGATCAGTTCCTCGACCTCGGACTGCGGCAGACCGAAGTCCACCACCTGGCCGTCGGCGTTGAACTTCATGTCGTCGATGCGGCCACCGGCGTAGTCGATGACGAAGCGGCCCAGCTGCACGCGGCGCCACTGGTCACGCGGGACCGGGTTCCAGTCTTCCATCAGCGAGCCCTCTTCCGGGAAGAAGGCAAACATGTGGTTATGACCGCCCAGGTCGCGGATGCGCTGGCAGACCTGCAGGATCTCTTCCTCGGTCTCGCCCATGCCGCAGATCAGGTGCGCGCCGAACTTCTCCGGGCCGAAGATCTCGGCGGCCCACTCGATGGACTGCCAGTACTTGTCCCAGGTATGCGGGCTCTCCACCGACTTGCCACGGGTGCGCTCGAAGATCTCCGGGGTCACCGCGTCCAGCGCGACCGTGAAGATGTCCGCGCCCTTGTCGCGCAGGAGCTGGAGGTCTTCATAGCTCATGGTGGTCGGGTTCGACAGGATCGACACCGGGATATGGTTGACCTCGGCGACCCAGCGCTCCAGCAGCTCGACGGTGTCGGCATCGGAGTTCGGGTGCGTGATCATGGAGATGCACATGCGCTCGAACTGGCCGGCGTCGGCATGATTCTTGACGCGCTCGATCACCTCGTCGTACTTGGCGGTCGGCCAGTCGACGCGGATGAAGTTGCGATCGGCGTAGTCCCGCGATTCCTCGCGGTGGCGGGCCAGGCCGCAGTAGGAGCAGTTGGCGCGGCAGCCTTCCGGATAGGTCACCAGGAGGTTAAGGCAGTGCGTGCAGGACGTGCGATGCATGGTGCCCGGCACCAGGCCCAGCGTGATCGCGGCCGCGGTGGACATCTGCACGTACTCCGGCGAACGCATGTCCGGGGTCTTGATGTGATAGTCGGGCCGGTAAAAGTTGATCGGCGCGACCATCTCCTCTGCACTTGCACTCATGGGGTTCCTCCAGCGTTGTCTCGGGGATGCCAGGCATCCGTCGACCGGGTCCGATTACGCGGCCCGGTCACCATCGTTGAAATACTCGGAAAATGCAATCCATCCGCGGCGCTGGGTGGCGTCTTCCTGCGCCCGCGGGGTTCGCCAGTGTTCGTTGAGGAAGGCACGCCGTTCGCAGGCCCGCTCCAGCGCCGGCCCGTACTGGTCGCGCATCTCCTCGTCGTAGTCGGCAAAGGCCTCGGCATCGCCTTCCAGGTGGCCGATCGCGGCCTCGCCGGCGGCCTCGCCCGACACCACGGCGGCGGCGATGCCGGCGCCGGTGATGGGGTGGGTCAGCCCGGCGGCATCGCCGACGAACAGGACATCCCCCGCCACCAGCGACTCCCGCAGGCCGCCGACCGGGATCGCCCCGCCGGTGCGATAGCGGATCTCTTCGCCCAGCAGGCCCTGCTCCACGAGCTGGGCATGCAGCGACTCCAGCGGGGCCTTAAGGTCACCGGCGATCCGCTTGTCGGCGCCCAGACCAAGGTTGGCCCATTCCCCCTTGGGGAACAGCCACGCGTAGCCACCCGGATAATCGTCGGAGAGCCAGACATCGGTTGCGGTATAGGCCTTTTTCAGCGGCACGGTGTACTGGCGCGTCTGCACCGTGGGCAGAGACTCCAGGCCGAGCGATTCGGCGACCGGAGAATGCGGACCGTCGGCGGCAATCAGCACGCGATAGCCGACCTCCTGCTCCGCGCCCTGATGTTTCACCCGGGCGACGTGACGCTCGGCATCCACCGCCATCAACGGCGTGGAGGTGACCAGCTGCGCCCCATTCGCCTCGGCCGCGCGGATGATGGCGCGGTCGAACTCGCCGCGATCCACCATCAGGCCGGGGAAGTCGGAATGCTCGACGGTGCCGGAGGGCAGGAAGCTCTGCATGGAATCGATGCGCTGCAGCAGAACGCCCTCGGGCTTTGCATAAGCGCCCATCGGGTTGGGGATAAACTCGGCGCACTGTACCGGCTCGCCAAACGCCTTGTTGCGCTCGACCGCCAGCACCGACAGCCCGGCCGCGGCACATACGCGCGCGGCGGAGGCCCCGCCGGGCCCCAGCCCCACCACCAGGACATCGACCCTGGTCGGCAGCATCAGCGAAGGCTCCCTGCGCGGCTCACTGCGCGGCCGCCGAGTCGACCTCGGCCTGCGCCAGAGCCGACTGGATGGCGGCGATGAAGTCGTCGGCCGTCAGCTGCAGCATCTCCACGTCGCGTTCCGCGAAGAAGGCGCGCACGCGATCCTCCATCTCCGCCTGCGGCGTATCGCGCAGGGCGGCTTCCAGGTCCGCGATGGTCCGCGCCGGCTTGACGAAGATATCGCCGGTAATCCAGAGCTGCTTGAGGCGCTTGCGCTCGGGATCCAGCGCCGCACCCACGCGCATCAGGCCACCGTCGGACTTGAAGATGCTCTCGAACATCGGGGCATCGGTCGCCGGGCGGTTGCGCTGGTACACCCACTCCTCGGTATCGATCTCGGCCAGGGCCGCGTCGAAGGCGCGACGCTCTTCCGGCAGCAGATCGGCGGCCTCGGTGCGCACACCGAACTCCTCGGCGAAGGCACGCACGATGGCGTCCTTCACCACATCCAGGGCCGGCATCTCCTCCAGCAGCGTCGCCAGGTTCACGACCCGGTCCCGGGCGGACTCGATCGCCTTGTTCGAGAGCTTCTCGGCCGGAATGCGCAGGATGCGCAGCATGTCCTCTACATCGAATTCGATCAGCAGCGTGCCCTGATACATGATCGACTCGCCATCGAAAGCGCCGCCGGTACCGGAGATCTTGCGGCCATCGACCTCGATGTCGTTACGCGGGCGGAACTGCGCGTCCACGCCCAGCGAGCGCATGCCCGCGGCCGCCGCGTTGCAGATGCGGGCGGCGATCTGGCCCATGTCCGCCGTGCCGAGGAAGCGCTTGTCCAGGTACAGCTCCCAGCCGAGCTGCGTGGCATCGAAATAGATCGCACCGCCGCCGGTAATGCGCCGCTGGATCGCGATCCCGTGCTCCTTGCAGTACTCGGTGTTGATCTCCTGGTCGACGTTCTGGTGAAAGCCCACCAGCGCGCAGGGCTCGAACTGCAGGAAGCGCAGGGTATGCGGGGAAACGCCTTCCTGGTGACACTCCAGCAACGAGCGGTTGAAGGCCATGTTCTCGGCCGCCGGGCGCAGCCCGGTGTCCAGGACGCGCAGGGTCGTCTGATCGCGTTCAGGCATGACAGCCACCCCCGGATGCCACTTCGCCGCCTTCGGTCACGATGCGGATGCCGCCCAGGCCCTGGCGCGCCTTGCGCTCCTGTTCCCGACGGCGGGTCTCCTCCGCCACGATGGTGTCGAGGTCCAGCTCAACGCCGCTGCCGACGCCGGCGTCCTCGGCCATCACCTCGTCGCCGACCGCGATGGAACAGCAGGCCGGCGTGACCCGGACCTTCTTGCCCAGGCGCGCAGCGAGTTCCACCACACCCTCGGCCGGGTGCGCGATGCCGGACAGTCCCGCCATCACCGCGTAGCTGTCGATCTGGCTCTTGGCCTCGCCCGGCGGCCGGGCACACCCCAGCAGCAGCGACGTATCGCCCAGGCGCTCGCGCGCATCGTGGAAGAAGCGACCGACCGCGTGCACGTCCGGGGTCTCGAACGGACGGCTGGCCGGGGCGTAGAACGGCATGACCACCACCAACACCACCGCGTCGGGCAGATGGCGCGCCAGCATCTCCAGCGCGTTCCACTCGCCCAGCAGCTTGCCGTAGTGCAGGCCGATCACGATATGGGGGACCACCTTCATGTTGGTGTTCACCAGGCTCTCGATCGTCTGCTCGAAGTCATCCACGCTACGGCGCAGGTGATAGACCTGGGTGATCGTGTCCTGGGCACCGATCACGTCCATCATAGCCGCGTCGATGCCGGCCTGCTCCATGGACAACGCGATGTCGTCATCCACCAGCGCCGTGTGCATGGCAATACGGAACTCGGGGAACTCGTCCTTGATCCGGCGGATGGTGGAGTAGTACGGGTCGTACTCCACCTCGTTGCGATGGTTGGAGCCTCCGGTCAGCAGCATGCCCTGGGCCCCCGACTCGATCACACCATTCACCTGGCGCCAGAGATCCTCCGGGGTGCGGACGGGGATCATCGGCTCCAGGATCTTCGCCTTGCAGTGATCGCAGGCAAGCTTGCAGTCACCGCCGGTGATGGACATGGCCGGCCAGGCACTCTTGCCGCAATCGGCCAGTTCCGTCGACTGATAGGACTTGAACGTAGGGGTGTAGAAGTGCACCGAACCCGGGTCACCGCTGTGTCGCAGGCTGTGCTGGAGGTCATCAACCAGCGACGGATCGACAGGGACGTCCTCGAGGGGCTCGACCCGCTGGATTACATCGTTCCAGCTCGTCATGGGCGTTCTCCGGGTTCGGCGAATTTCTTGAAGGTTTTACTCGGGTATTACCGAAAAAAAGGGGCCGCCGACCTCGAGGGAACGGCGGCCCGGACCGGAACCGGGATCAGCAGCCGCCGAAACCGTCCGCTTCCATCTTGGCTTCGAAGGCCGCCAGGGCATCGGAGCCGGTCTTCAGATCACCGACTTCGCCGTCCCAGTCTTCCGGCTTCAGCTTGATCAGCCAGCCTTCGCCGTAGGGATCTTCGTTGATCAGCCCCGGATTGGCAGCAACCTTGTCATTGGTCTCGGTGACTTCACCGGTGACCGGGGTCTTCGCCGGACCTACCCACTTGCCGGATTCGACGGTGGTGCAGGACTTGTCCTTCTTGACCGTCTTGCCAACCTTCTTCGGGGTGTAGGACACGATCGTGCCCGCCAGCGAACAGGCGTAGGAAGTCAGGCCGACCGTCGCGGTACCGTCGCTTTCCTTGCGCACCCAAACGTTGTTTTCAACGTTGTACATCAGATCTTCCGGAATATCACAACCCCGAACTGCACCCATGTCTTCCTCCAGGAATATTCAAATAAAGCGGGAAAATTAAAACGTTATCGTTTTATCACTGCGTAGTATCAGGTCGGCTAGTTCGCTCGCCCGATTCACTTCATCGACTTCGTCGATGAGATCCGAAGACGCGTCGATTCTATACCCCGGCAGCGCGGGCTGGCAAACGTGCAGCCGCACTCCGGCGCGCTTCGCGTCCTGAATAAAATCCTTGATCAATTTGCCGTCTTCCATGGCCCGAAGGTCGTCCGCGACCCCCTTCTCCATCAGGCGCACGCCTTCCATAGTGAAGAAGATATAGACATCCACGTCCATGGACGCCATCACGGAACCGAGATAGAACGGGGTGGCACAGCGCCCCGGCGTCGACGGGCCCGAGGTCATGATGATCACGACCGTCTGCTCGTCGTTGTCCAGGTAGTAGTCGTCGTCGAGATTCGCCATGGTTTCGCTCACCGCAGCTTGCGCTGGCACTGGATGTCGTCATCCTTGGCCCGCTTGCAATAGCCTTCCTCGGCCTTGTCCCCGGTGAGGAACTCCTCCAGCGCCGCCTCGACCCCATTGGTGGGCTCGACCCGGGCGATCCAGGCATTGTACGGATCGGAGTTCAGCAGCACCGGATTCTCCAGCACCTCGTCATTGCCCTCGACGATCTTGCAGTCGATGAAGTTCGGAATCGGGCCTGCCCACTTGCCACTCTCGATGGTCGCCACCGGCTTGCCCGGGGGGCGTCGCGTGCCGGGGCGCCGGACGCGCACGTGGATGATCTTCCCCGCGATCGTCTGCGACAGGTCGGTCATCCCCACCGTCAGGGTGTCGTCGTCCTCGCGGCGCAGCCAGATCTGGAACTCGTCGTCGTAGAACAGTTCAGGGTGAAACTCGCAGCCGTTGCAATCCATGTTTCGCCTCGTTCCCGGGACCGAGCGGACCCGTGCCTCCACAAAAAACGGGCGCCAGGCGCCCGTCTTCTGAACTCGTCAATGGGCCATGCTGGGCATGGATCGGGGGATCAGATGACCCCCTTCTCCTTCAGCAGACCGATCGAGTCACTCACGTTTTCGTGAATGCCCAGCTTGCGCGGGGACAGGCCCATGGCCAGACCCAGCAGCTGGGTGAAGTACAGCACCTTCACGTCGGTCTTGATCCCGAACTCGGTCTCGGCGCGCACCTGATGCATCTCCAAGCCGGAGTGGCAGGTCGGGCACTCGGTCGCGATCACTTCCGCGCCGGAATCCTCGGCCGACTGCAGCAGGTTCAGCACCAGCTGGGTCGAGGTGTCGGAATCCGACAGCGTATGTGCCCCGCCGCAGCAGGAGGTCTTCAGCGGATACTCTACGTTCACCGCACCGGCGGCACCCAGCAGGTCGTCCATGAAGTGCGGCTGGTAGCTGGAGTCAGAACCCGGGCCGTTGTCCTTCTCGGGGAAGATCTGGCGCGGCCGGGTATACATGCAGCCGTAGTAGTTGGCGACCTTGATGCCGTTCAGGCTCTTGGTCATCTTCTGCTTGATCCCCTCGGGACCCAGCTCTTCCATCAGCCACTCGAGCAGGTGCAGCGTGCGCACGTCGCCGCTGTAGACCGGGTCGTCCGACTTGCGTGCCAGATCCTGGACGGTATTCATCGCGTCCTCGGAGGTGGCGGTCTCGTACTCGGCCTTCTTCAGGTTGTGGTAGCAGCCGTTGCACGGCGCCATCACGGTGTCCATGCCCATCTGCTCGGAGGCGATCGCCATGTTCCGCGCGGACAGGTAGGTCTGCAGCATGGGATGGACGTTCTTCACCTCCATCGCGCCACAGCAGTTCCAGTCCCGCAGGTTCTCCATCTCGAGACCCAGCGCCTTGACCAGCACGCGGGTGGAGCGGTCGTACGGCCCACCGGAGCCCTCGAGCGCGCAACCCGGATAGTAAGCAACCTTAGCCATGAGCGGCCTCCTTCTGTTCGCGCACGTAATTCTTCAGCACGTCCCCGGTCTTGCCCCAGGACTTCGTGCGCGGCGTATGAATCGTGTTGAAGCCCATCGCCATCAGATGCTTCACCGGCAGGTGCTTCATCATGCGGAAGATGAACACCTTCAGCCATTCCTGCACCAGCGGCTGGCCGGTCTTCTTGAAGAAGTTCTGCATGACCTTGCCGTCTTCGATGCGGCCGGTCTTGTAGATCTGGTCGGCGAACTCTTCGTCGAAGTGCGTGGACGGGGCCTTCTCGGTGATCCCTTCCTCTTCCATCCAGTGCGCCAGGGCCTTCATCACACCTTCAGGCTTCACGTCCTTCGGGCAGATGTTCGTGCACTTGTTGCACGAGACGCACTGCCAGATGATGTCCTTGTCCTTGACCAGCTCTTCCTTCATGCCCAGGCGGGTCAGGTAGATCCAGTAGCGCGGATTGAACTGCACGTTCTGCGCGTACATCGTGCAGGAGTTCGTGCACGAACCACACTGCCAGCAGCGGTGGACGTTTTCGCCACCCGCGAAGCTCTGGATCTTCGATTCGAAATCGTCGTCGTAATCGCGCACCGTGCGCGGGGCGATCATGGTGTTCCAGTGGCCGGACACATCCACCCCGTCGACCACCAGCTCATCGTGCTGCTGGAGGCGCTCGTCCTCGATCAGTGCCTTTTCATGTATTGCCATGACGTCTCTCCGAAAACCTGTGTAGCCAGGCTCAAGTTCGTTCCGTTATTCAATGCAGCGACGCATCGGTTCCTTTCAGGCGACCTTCCGGGGAGTCGATCCCCAGCATCTTGACAGCCAGTTCCAGCGGGTCCTGCTTGGTACCGAACTGGCTGTCGATCATCCCCAGACTCATCGACAGCGACCGGGCATAGTCCGAATAGGCCTGCACCCAGACCAGGTCCGTCACGAACGGCAGGTCCCGATAGAAGCCCTCCTCGGCCAGCGCATCGAAAAACCAGCGCCGCGCCCCCTCGATCGCCCCGACGGAATCCCCGATGGGGATCGACCGGAGGGTGTCATTGCCGCGGATAAACTCCCGCAGCGCACCCGTCGTGGTCGACGTATCCCAGACCCAGCGACACGCCAGCGGCATGGCCTCGGGGTCCGCGAAGTGCAGGATCTCGGCACCGAAGTCCCAGATCGCTCGCCGCAGCTTCTTGTCGTCGGCCGCCAGGTCCGCGAACCCGGCGAGGCGCTCGTTGACCTCGACATCCGGCCGCACCAGCGCCCGAACCCCGTCGACCAGCGCACCCTGTCGTTCGGCCATCAACGCGCCCAGCTTACGCCGGACCGAGAACACCAGACCGCCAAGGGTCCGGACATCTTCGGCATCGATCTCGTCGCCCTTGGCCACGATCGCGGCAAACACCTCGTGCTTCGACCGCAGGGCCTCGATGAAGGTCTCCAGTCCGTCGACCCCGCCGGCCTCGGCGATGGCCTCGTTCAGACTGTTCAGCTTCGTCGCAAGGATCTCCTTGTCGAAGCTGACCTCCAGCGGCTCCGGGGCAAGCCCGGAAGCCGCCGCGTCGCTAACGACCTCAGCCGGCTTTCTGAACCAGCGCATGCAGATCCGCAACCGCGCGACCACCAGCGGCGGCACCCTGGGCGATCGAGTCATCGATCGTCTCGGGACCGTAGGCCGCACCGCAGGAATAGACGCCCTTGCGGGTGGTGCCACAGGTGTTGGTGTACTGCTCGGCGCGCTCCAGGAAGCCGTGCTTCTCGAGCCCGACACCGAAGACCTGCGAGATCTCGGGATTGTCGGCGTTCGGGTCCATGCCGATCGCGTGCACCACGATGTCGAACGGGATGACGATCGGACGCTTGACCAGGGTGTCTTCGCCCTTGACCAGCAGGCGGCCATCACCAGAGGCCGTCACTTCGGCGATACGCGCCTTGACGAACTTGGTTTTGAACTCTTCCTGGGACTTCCAGTAGAACTTGTCTTCGTACAGGCCGAAGGTCCGGATGTCCATGTAGTAGATGAACACGTCGGTTTCCGGCGAGATCTCCTTGATCTCCATCGCAAGGTTGGCGGACACGGTGCAGCAGATCTTGGAGCACCACTCGCGGCCGATCTGGCGGTCACGGGAACCCACGCACAGCAGGATGCAGACCCGCTCGGGCACACGGCCGTCGGACGGGCAGGCGATCTTGCCGCTGGCGACCATCTGCTCCATCTGGGTGGTGGTCAGGACGTCTTCGTACGTCCCGAAACCCCACTCCGGCTTGTTGATGGAGTCGAAATGGGTAAAGCCGGTGGCGAGCACCACGGCGCCGGCCTGGACCGATTCGCCATTGGTCAGGGTCGCGGTGAAGTTGCCGGCTTCGCCGTCCAGCTTCTCGACCTTGGCACCCTTGTGCACGGTGGCGTTCGAGTCATCCTCGACACGCTTGACCATGCGGCCGATGGCGTCCTTCGCCCACTCGCCGGAGGGCACCAGCTTGGCGTAGCCCGAGAGGATCGGGGCGCCCCCCAGGACGTCTTCCTTCTCGACCATCACGGCCTTGAAGCCAGCCGAGGTGACATTCGCGGCGGCGGCCAGACCGGCCGGGCCACCACCCACTACTAGAACGGTATCTTGCTGCATCAGACCTTGCCCCCGTAAGCGAGTTCAGGATTGTAGAGGTATTCGATATTGCCGGCCTCGACCTCCTTCAGGTACTCCTGGAAGGTCTTCTTGGCCTCGGACCAGGACATGCCCATCTTCTCGACCAGGTCCTCGCAGGGCGACGCATGCCACTGCAGCTGGACGATCTTGAACGGATCCGCACCGCAGGCCAGGGCCGCGAACTGGACTTCCGCCATGATCGGGATCTGGAAGTTCTGGTTGTGGGCCTTACCGATCCACTGGTTCTTGTCCATGGTGGTGACGCAGCCGGTGTCGTTGGCCAGCATCACGTCGGCGTTGGCTTCCTCGCGGGCCACGCGGATCTTGCGATCCATCGTGAACGAGCGGGTGAACTCGCGCTCGGAGATGATGTGGCGGAAGCCGAAGCCGCAGCAGTCGTACCAGGTCGAGTAGTCGATCACCTGAGCACCCAAGGCCTGGGCGGTGGAGGTGATGATCGCGGTACGGTTGCCACCCAGCACGGACGGATCGTACACCGCGTCCTCGTGCACCATCTTGTAGTAATGGCAGGCCACGTGGGCGGTCGTGCGGATATTGGAGACGTCGATGGTCTGCAGCTCGGAGGCAATGCGGTTGCGCATCACGTGCACCCACTCGGAGTAGTGGATGATCTCTTCCGGGATGACCAGCTTGCCGTCGACCAGGCGACCCAGCTTGCCGAGGATCTTGGTGACCTTCTCGCGCAGCTCGGCGGACTCGACCAGATACTTGCGGATCTCCTTATAGTTACCAAAGGAGGTGCCGCAATGGACCAGCGGGTAGAAGTGACCCAGCTCGTGCCCGTGCTGCTTGCCGGAGACGTAGGCCTGGTGGAAGTTGCGCAGGAACACCGCCGCCAGCGACTCGACGTTCCCGATACCGGAGCCGTGGTAGTTCCACGCGGTGCAGGAGGTCTGGTCGGTCTCGTCCAGGTAGTCCTTGCCCGGCTCGAAGCCGAACTTGTTCATGAACCACAGCAGCGAGGTCGGGTAGCCCGGGATGTTGCCGCACTGGCCGCAGGACTTGTGGTGCCACAGCTGCTTGGTCGGGACCTTCTTCTCCCAGCCGAACAGGGTGTTCACCGACATCGGCTCGTGCTGATCCTCGATGCGATGGATGATGATCTGGCCGTCCTTCTCGAGCTCGTACATGTGCTCGCGGACGTCATCCATGCGATCACCAAGATCGATGGTGCGGCGGTCGACGTGCTTGCGCACCCAGTCGGTGGCCTTGACCGCGTCTTCCTTCGACAGATCGGTCGACTGGAAGAACGAACCGTGACCGGCAATGCCCTGGCCGTCGGTGTTGTGGTAGCCCGGCTTCATGGTGCCGGCGCCAGCGCCTTCACCATTCTGGTTGTGATTGCCTGGGGTCTGTTCACTCATAACGCTTCTCCTGATGTCTTGGATGCGGGATTCGGCGAGCGACTTATTCGTCGTCTTCCTCTTCCTGCTCCTCGAGCCAGTCTTCATAGTCCTCGCGCTTCTCGTCGATGAAGTCTTCGATCACGTCGAAGAGGTTCTCGTCCATCAGCTCGAGGGACTTCAGGACCCCGGTCATTTCCCAGATGGTGTACATCTCGACCGAGGTCTTCAGGGACACTTCCCAGGCGGTCTCGACCGTCTGCAGCGTCTTCACCGGAATCGCCTTGCGCAGGATGCGCAGATCGCCTTCCACCTTCTGGATGTTGGGGCCCCAGTCAGGGAAGTGATCGGGCTGGATCATGTCGGGGGACAGCTGGTTACCCGTGGTGATCAGCTTGAGCATGACGCGGCCGAACGGACGGAGTACGTCCTTCGCGGACTGCATCTCGTGCTTGATGGCCACTTCGCGCATGATCGCGACCAGGCCACCGGGAGAGTTCTTGAACGGGCAGCGCGCCGCACAGGTCATGCACTGGGCGCAGGCCCAGATCTTTTCCTGCATCGCGTCGTAGATCTGCTCGACGTTCTCGGTCCAGAGCAGCTGGACGATCTCGCGTGGCGAGTAATCGTAGAACTGGGCGGACGGGCACGTGGCCGTGCAGATCCCGCAGTTCAGGCAGCCGTTGAGCTCGTGGTCGTAGCGAAAATCTCCGCGGATATCGTCGAAGATTTGCTGCATCTCAGCGTATGTCGCCATATCTCACACCTCTTCGCTTTAGGCGATGCAGGTTTCTTTGTGAACCTTGCGCAGCCAGCCTAGACCTCGTCCAGGCACCAATCCAGTTACCGCATGGCAACCGTCGTTATTCAGGATTCGGGGCGGTCAACCCTTGCGGATTGCCGCCCCGAATCAAGCGTTTGAAACGCTTCAGGCCTTCTTTACGAGGAAGTAGAACTTGCCGCCTTCTTCCTTGTGTTCCATCAGCTCGTTGCCGGTCTGCTTGGCGAAGGCCTGGAAGTCCTTCACGGCGCCCGGATCGGTGGCGATGATATGCAGAACCTGGCCGGCGTCCATCGCGGCGAGCGCCTTCTTGGCGCGCAGAATGGGCAGCGGGCAGTTCAGGCCGGAAGCATCGAGTTCTTGGTCAAAGTTGGCCATCGTTTCTCTCCTTTGAGTGCGTTTTATCAGTCGGGTACTGCAGTCCGAATCGGGCCCTGAACGCGACAGCCTCGACCGAACAGTTACCTGCCGAATTCCCCCTTATAGGCGAAACGGCATCGGAATACAACCGAATTCTAATCCGGGCTTACCACCGGCTTGCCCGTCTGTGCCCAGCCGACGATGCCGCCCCGCAGGCTGCTGGCGCAGTCGACACCCTGCTGGGCGAGAAAGGCACAGGCCTGCGCGGATCGGGCGCCACTCTGGCAGTAGATCACCAGCGGCGTGTCGTCGCCGGTGAACTCGTCCTTGCGCATCGGCAGGGTCGCCAGCGGGATCAGCTCGGCACCCGGAATGACCCCGCGCCCGGTCTCGCCCGGCGAGCGCACGTCGAGCAGGCGAAAGGTCTTGCCTTCGCTGCGCCACTGCTCCAGTTCGTCCGGGGTGATCTCGCTGAATCCGTACACGCTGTGCTCCGGGTCGTCTCGTCGTGGAATGCGAACTCTCGCGACTCCCGCCGGCATGCCTTCGGCGCTGACAGCGCAAGAGTGGGCGCGGAGCATAGCGAAACCGGCCGCAAATGCAAACAAGTCCGACGGCGGGCAGGTGGATGGTCGCCCGTGGCGAAAAGTTCTGCTATGGTCGCTCCCGCTTCAGGAAACGCTGATGCATACTGATCAGCTTCATTGCTTCGCGGAGGATATCCCGGTGGACAAGAGCGAATTCCAGGTGGACGGCCATTACGCCGTCACGCTGAAAGACGAAAACGGCAAGCTGCGCCCCGCCAACATCTATGTGCACGACATGCAGGACGACTACATGATCGCGCGCCGCACCTCCGGTGGCGACGTCGGCCTGCTGTTCAAGATGGGCTACGACGACATCGTTAAGAAGGTCCGGACTCACAAGGTACTGGATCGCAAGAAGTTCATGGTGCCCGAGGCGATGCTCAAGCCGAAGCTGTGGGAAACCCGTGACAGCATGCGCACCTATTCGTCGGCCCCGGGGCTTGGCAAGTAACTACGCCTCCCGGCATTGCCGCAATGCAGGGCCGGCGCCCGCCGGCCCTCGCGGCCTGCTGTTTATTGCTCATTTCCTGCTCGCCGCGCTGCTGGCGCTGGCACTACTGGCGGCCCCGCCCGCCCACTCCGGCGGGGTCTCCCTCCCTGATCTCGGCGAGGCCTCCGGCGGCGTCCTGACCCCCGCCGAAGAACGCGAGCTCGGTCGCTCGCTGCTGCGCGAGATCCGCCGCACCGCCCCGCTGGTCACCGACCCCGAGGTCGTGTTCTACGTGGACTCGCTCGGGCGCCAGCTCCTGGCTAACGCCCCCAGTGCAGACGGCCCCTTCTACTTCCTGACCGTAGACAACGGCCAGGTCAACGCCTTTGCGATGCCCGGGGGCATCATCGGCATTCACTCCGGACTGATCCTCGAGGTACGCGATGAAGCCGAACTGGCGGCGGTCATGGCACACGAGATCGCCCATGTGACCCAGCGTCACCTGGCGCGCATGTTCGCGCGCGGGCGCGACATCAACTTCACCACCGGCCTGGCGATCCTGGCGGGCATCCTCGCCTCCGCGGTCGACCCGACGCTGGGCTCGGCGGTCATCACCGGCGGCGTGGCCGGCGGCATCCAGCAGCAGATCAACTTCACCCGCGCGAACGAGGCCGAGGCCGACCGCGCCGGCATGCAGATCCTGCAGGGCACCGGGCTCGACCCGCACGCGATGGCGGATTTCTTCGAGCGGTTGCAGGAGCTCTCGCGCGGGGTCGGCGACCAGGTACCGGAATACCTGCGCACCCACCCGGTGACCCTCGACCGCATCACCGATGCCCGCAACCGGGCCAGCCAGATGGCCGCGACCGAAACCCGCGCCCGCGGGCCCGAATTCGAATGGATGCAGGCCCGCGTGCAGGCCCTGAAAGACCCGCGCCGCACCCTGGAGCGCTTTCGCGCGACGGACGCCCCATCCCCCGCGCGGCGCTATGGCGCAGCCGTCGCCTATCTCGAGCGCGGAGAGGCCACCCGCGCGCGCGAACAACTGGAACGGCTCGATGCCGCCGACGCCCCCGGGCTGACCCTCGAGCTGGCGTTCGCCGCCCTGCTGCGCGAGGAGGGCGAACATGAACAGGCCCTCGAGCGGCTGCAGGACCTGGACGCGGTGTACCCCGGCCACCCGGTGATCCGGGAACGCCTCGCCCGCGTACACCGGGATCTTGGCCAGCCCGATCGCGCGATCCGCATCCTGTCGGACATGATCCGCCAGGAGGCCGCCCCCAACCCGGAGCTGCTGCGCCTGCAGGCCGACATCGCGGACGGCGCGGGCTATGTTGCAATCAGCCGCGAAGCCATGGCCGAATACTTCTTCCACCGCGCTCAGTATGAAGAAGCGGTCCGCCAGTTCGAGGCCGCCATGGACGCCTCGGATGCCAGCGAACGGGACCGTCAGCGTATCGAGGACAAGCGTGACTCCGCCCGCGAGACCGCGCGCGAGGCCCGCGAGGGGCGGCGCTAGGGAATGCACGCCGGCAACGGATCGTCTACCTCGCGTCGCAAAATGTCTTTACTGCCATTCACCACCAACCCGGAATAGAGAGGTAGGATTCCTCATGCACATCTCACGCCGAGAATTCATGCAGTTGCTGGCCGCCGCCAGCGCCGCCGGTTTCCCCCTGGGCACCGCTGCCTGCAGCAACAACAAGGGCGGCACCGCGGGTGATCCCTACGATGCGCTGGATCGCTTCGGCAACGTGCACCTGCTGCACTACACCGACTGCCACGCCCAGCTGAAGCCGATCTACTTCCGCGAACCGAACATGAACCTCGGCGTGGCCGACATGCGCAATCGCCCGCCGCATATCGTGGGCGAGCACTTCCTCAAGCACTACGACATCGAGCGCGACAGCATCTACGCGCACGCCTACACCAATCTCGACTTCATGGAAGCGGCCGAGAAATACGGTCGTGTGGGCGGCTTCGCGCACCTCAAGACCCTGGTCGACAAGCTGCGTGACTCCCGCCCGAACGCCCTCCTGCTGGATGGCGGCGATACCTGGGGCGGCGGCTCCGGCTCCGCGCTGTGGACCAACGCGCAGGACATGGTGGATGCACAGAAGCTGCTGGGCATCGACATCATGACCGGCCACTGGGAATTCACCTACGGCGCCGACCGCGTCGAAGAGGTCGTGAACGGCGACTTCGCCGACGCCGGCATCGACTTCGTGGCCCAGAACGTGCGCGACGTGGACTGGGGTGATCGGATCTTCAAGCCCTACGTGATCCGCGAGATGAATGGCGTGAACGTGGCGGTCGTAGGTCAGGCCTTCCCCTACACCCCCATCGCCAACCCGCGCTGGATGGTGGAGCAGTGGTCCTTCGGCATCCGCCCGGACGACATGCAGGAACAGGTCAACGCGGCCCGCGCGGAGGGCGCCGAGATCGTCGTTGCCCTGTCGCACAACGGCATGGACGTGGACATCAAGATGGCCGGCATGGTCGAGGGACTGGACGCCATCATGGGTGGCCACACCCACGACGCCGTGCCGCAGCCGCTGCCGGTGGAGCGCCCCGATGGCGGCACCTGCCTGGTCACCAACGCCGGCTCCAACGCCAAGTTCGTCGGCGTGCTGGACTTCGACTTCCGCGACGGCGCGATCCAGGACTGGGAATACCGCCTGGTGCCGGTGTTCGCCGAGATGCTGCCGGAACACCCGGGCATGGCCTCGTTCATCCACAACATGCGCAACAGCGAGGTCACCTGGAAGGGCGAAACCTTCAACATGGAGGAAAAGCTGTCCGAAGAACTGGCGGTCACCGACGACCTGCTTTACCGCCGCGGCAATTTCAACGGCACCTTCGACCAGCTGATCTGCGACGGCCTGATCGAATACAACGACGCCCAGATCTCCTTCTCCCCGGGCTTCCGCTGGGGCACCACGGTGCTGCCGGGCATGCCCATCACCTTCGAGCACGTGATGGACCAGACCGGCCTGACCTATCCGGAGATGACCCGCAACACCTTCACCGGGGCCCAGATCAAGGACATCCTGGAAGACGTCGCGGACAACCTCTACAACGCCGACCCCTTCTACCAGCAGGGCGGCGACATGGTGCGCGTCGGCGGCCTGAAGTACGCCATCGATCCGACCGCCGAGATCGGCAACCGGATCTCCGAGATGGAACTGGACGGCCGCAAGCTGGATGCCGACAAGGAATACGTCGTCGCCGGCTGGGCCAGCGTGCAGCAGAATGTTCCGGGCGGTGTCGGGGTCGACATCTGGGATGGTGTCGCCGAATACTTGCGCAGCCTGGACGGCAACGTACGCATCAGCGACCTCAACGAACCCAAGGTCAAGGGTATCGGCGAGGACAACCTCGGTTTCGTTCCGACCACCGAGGACATGTACCGCCGCTCCTGATCGGTTGCCGGCACCCGTCCGGGCCTTGCCCGGAACGAGAAAGCCCCGCTCATGCGGGGCTTTTTTGTGGCTGCGCGGCTCTCGACAGCCGGGCTTGACCGGTTACCACCGGAAACCAAGACCGAGCGATCACGCCTGGACGTCAGACGTTCACCCAGCGCCCGCTGGCATCGCGGCAGGCCGTGCCCGTGATGGTCTCCGGATATCCGTCCATCGTCGCCTGCACCTGATACTCGCGGCAGTCCTGCCCCGAGGAACGGTAGGTGCGGGTGGGCGTGGCCTGATACTGATGCCCGGTGTTCGGATTGCGCCAGGTCGAGCTCTGCCGGTCCGGGACCGTCTCCAGCGTGCGCGACACCCGCATCCGGTCGACATCGTCCATGCTGCGCCCCACCGAACCGCCGATCGCCGCACCCGCCAGGGTGCCGGCAATAATCGCGGCGGTACGCCCGCGCCCGCCACCGATCTGACTGCCGATCGCGCCCCCGGCGGCCCCGCCGATCAGGGCCCCGGTCTGCTGCTTGCTGATCGTCTGACACCCCGCCAGCAGTGCCACCGCACCCGCCAGTGCCAGCATCATCAGGATTTTGCTCATCATCTGTGCCTCCATTGCGCCGCCATCCGGCCACGCGATCACTTGGCCCATTCCAGCCTAGGCCTGCTTGGCTGAACCCTTCGTGAAGAGACCCGCGATGCGGCAGCCGGGACCGAATGTGACCTCCAGAGGGCAAAATTCCCAACCCGATCAAAACACGTACGCGAAACCCCGTATTCACCTCTCAAAATCACCCCCCTGCTCTGGCCCGCGGGTGCGCTCCCCTCCTAGACTGCATCCCGACAACCGACACCCCCGGTGAAGCGAGGAACGTGACCATGATCAAGAAGATACTTGCCACGGCCGCCGTTGCAGGCCTGTTCGCAACCAACCCCCTGATGGCGCAATCCGTCGGTACGACGGGCGGCCCCGCTGCGGCTGCCCCGTCCAGCGCCAGTTCCAGCGCGAGCGCCCCGCAGGGCCGCGCCAATGCGCCGGTGGCGGGCGGCTCTCCGTCCGGCGGCATCTCCGCGGCCGCTCGGTCCGAACCGGGCGCGATCTCGCGCATCGCCACCCGCTCCGGCCGTCTGGTCGGCCTGATTGCGTCGACCGGCACCACGCCGGGCACGGGTACCACCCCGGGTACCGGCACCACCCCGGCTACGGGCACCCGGTAACGCCAGCCCATGCGGACCAATCCGCTCTTCCCTCGCGAAGGCCGCCTCCGGGCGGCTTTCGCATGTCTGGGCCTGGGAATTTTCGTGAGCCTGGTCACGGGCTGCGGCAGCGGGGGCCCCACCCCGCTCGGGGCATCCCTGAAAGGGATGGTTTCCGGAGGCCCGGACGTGACCTCCCACGCCGAGGAGCTCCCGTACGCATCCCTCGCGGTCCACACCGAGAACCACCGCGGGCTGCTGATCCTCGGGGCGATGGCGAATGGGCACACGTACTGGCCAAGCGCCGAGGGACTGTCGCTCCAGTTGCGCGACGGGGGCCTCTTCGCCACGGCCGGTATGGGTCGCGACCTGCTCGGCACCCACTACCCAGGCATGGACGATTCCCCCTGGCGGAGTACCTCTCCCGCCGGCTACGCCATCGAGCGCCACGTCCGCGACGCCTCGGGGACCGTGGTGCGCCACGTCGGTGAGGGCACGCTCGAATGCAGCGCCCCCACCACGCGGGAATTGCCCCTGGCCACGCTGGAACTCGAGCGCTGTCGCGAACGGATCGACTGGAAACAGGCCGGCACCACCCGCGCCGAATTCTGGCGCGATCCCGAAACCCGCGATCTCTGGGAGTACGAAGGTCAGGCCTGGCCGGACGGTCCCGCGATCGCCTGGCAGGTGGCGCGTCCCTGGTGGTAGCCGCGGCTGGAGACCTCATGCAGAAGCCATTGCGTCTTTTCTGGCCGGTCCTTTGCGGGCTGGCGCTGATCCCGGCGGCTAGCCAGGCCGACACGGCACCGGCCGGGACGACCCTTCCCGACCACTGGGTCGCCTGGCAGGGCGAGCGGTCCGAACCGATCGACTGGGCCTACAGCTTCGGCCTGCGCAGCCGCGACAAACGTTCCGTGGACCACGAGCGCAAGCGACTGCTGGCCGAGATCGAACTGATCGGACAGACCATGGATATCGCCGGACGCCCGCAGACGGCGCGCGCTCTCAGCGACTGGAGCCGAACTGTCGAATCAATGGAGCCCGCACCCAGGGCGCGCAGCGCGGAACGTCTCGACCTGCCCTGGCTCCTGGCGAACCTGCGCCACGCGCCGGCCACGGCCGACCTGGCACACATCGGCTATTGCAAGCCACCCGACTGGGTGGAGCTGTGGTCCATGGAGGGGGTCCAGCGCTACGAATGGCGGCCGGGCATGACCCTGCAAGACCTGCTGGGGCAACCGTCGCGCACTGCCGTTCGCGGCTCCGATACCGCCGCCGTGGTGACCCCGCTCGGGGAGGTCCATGTGTTCGGGATCGCCCCCTGGAACCGGGAAGACAGCGTGATCGCCCCGGGAACCCGGGTGATGGCACACCTCAACATCCGCGACCTGGGCGGGACCCTGGAAGGCGACCTCCTCAACCAGCGCCTGCCCCGCTTTCTTGCCACCCGCCTGCCGGGTGACGACTGCACCCTACGGACCCTGCCATGAATCCACCCGCACTCCCCCAGCGCCGCCGCAGCCTGGTGGTTGCCGTACTCATCGGTCTGGGCATACCCGCGGCCCAGGCCGACGACTTCGGACTCGGACAGGGCCAGCGCGATACCGGCGGCATCGGCCTGCTGCAGACGCCCACGGCCCGCACCGGCGACGCCGGCCATTTCGCCGCGGGCTGGAACCGGACGTTCCCCTATCGCCGCTGGAGCGTCTTTGTCCAGCCGATGGACTGGATGGAACTGGGGTTCCGCTATGTCCAGGTGGAAAACCGGCCCTATCTGGCGGCCGGTGACGACGACCGCTACAACATCGACAAGGGGGCGGACCTGAAGCTGCGCCTGAAGCAGGAGACGCGCTACATCCCGGAGATCGCCGTCGGCTTCCAGGACCTTGGCGGCACCACCCTTTTCGGCGGGGAGTACCTGGTCGCGAACAAGCGCTGGAATAATCTCGATTTCTCCCTGGGCCTTGGCTGGGGCTATCTGGGCAACCATGGCGACATCGAATCGCCGCTGGGCTGGATCCACGACAGCTTCGACACCCGCCCACGGTCCGCCGGCGGCGGACAGGGCGGGCAGGTCGCCACACACCAGATGTTCCGCGGGCCCGCCGCCGTTTTCGGCGGGGTGGAGTACCAGACCCCCTGGGACCGGTTGTTGCTGCAGGTCGAGTACGAGGGCAACACCTATCAGCACGAACCCCAGAGCAATGCCCAGGAGCAGGACTCGCGTTTCAACTTCGGCGCCCGCCTGCGTCTGACCCGCAACGTGGAGCTGCACGCCGGCTGGGAACGCGGCAATACCGCCATGGTCGGCCTGCACTTCACCACCAACCTGGCCCGGCTGTCACAGCCCAAGGCCGATGACCCGGCCCCGGTCGAACCCGCCCATCTGGAGCGACGCGACTGGGATGCGGTCGCGGCTGACCTCAATGCCAACGCCGGGATTCACGTGACCGAGATTCGCCAGGTCGGCGACACCCTCCGAGTGACCGGCCAGCCCAGCCGTTTCCGCGACCTGAAGCAGTCCGAAGGCCGAGCCAATCGCCTGCTGGAGGCCCAGGCCGACGCCGGCATTCATACCTTCCAGTACCGCTGGCAGACCCTCGGGCTCGATCTGCGCGAGAGCCTGCACGATCGCGAGGCCTTTGGCCGCGCCCTGGCCTCGGCCGATCACGAGATCGACTACCGCCACGGCGTGCGGGTACGCGATGCCAAACCCTCGGACCACGAACGCGGCGACGTCCTTTACGAGGCCGAACCGCGCCGCTTCGAGTGGGGCATGGGGCCCTCGCTGGAACAGAACTTCGGCGGACCGGATGGCTATCTCTATCGCCTCTCGGCCTATCTCGACGCCAGCTATTTCCTGAGCCAGGGCACCTGGATCTCGTCCATGCTGTCCACCACGTTGCTGGACAACCTGGAGAACTACGACTACATCGCCGATTCGGAACTGCCCCGCGTGCGTACACACATCGGCGACTACCTGGCCGAGACGGATGTGGGGATTTCCAATCTGCAGGCCACCCACACCCAGCGCCTTGGCCAGGACTGGTACGCCATGGGTTACGGTGGCTTGCTGGAGACCATGTACGCCGGCATCGGTGGCGAGGTCCTGTACCGACCGTTCAACAGCCGCTGGGCCGTCGGACTGGATGCCAACTGGGTCCGCCAGCGCGCGTTCGACCAGCAGTTCGGCCTGCGCGACTACGAACAGGTCACCGGGCATGTCACTTCCTACCTCGACACCGGTGTGCAGGACATCCATGCGCGGGTCAGCGTGGGCCGCTACCTCGCGGGCGACATCGGGACCACCCTCGACTTCTCGCGCGAGTTCGACAATGGCGTAGTGGTCGGCGCCTGGTCCACATTCACCGACGCGGGCGACGACTTCGGGGAAGGAAGCTTCGACAAGGGCCTGTACCTGTCCGTGCCGTACGACTCGTTCTTCTCCACCTCCAGCCGCAACCGGGCCAACATCGCCTGGCAGCCGCTGACCCGCGACGGCGGCGCGCGCCTCAACCGGCGCCATCAGCTGTTCGACATCACCGAGGAACGCCAACTCGGCCGCTACTGGGACGACCCCGACGCCACCTGGCGTTAGATCCGGGTTCGTCCCTTCGGGTCCCCGGGCTGCGAATCGCCCTTTTCCCTGGACCGCGGCACGCCGACGGCCCCCGGCGGCAGCCGACACATAGGCCGTCGTGGGCTCCCCGGCACCGGCTCGAATAGCGCACCCGGTGAACGTGCGCGCCCCACCGCGCCGCGTTCCTTCCCCCCTCCAGCAAAAAGCCCCGGCAGATGCCGGGGCTCCGGTTGAGGCCCTTTCGGGCCCGGGCGCACGGTTACCGACTGCTACTTGTAGGAGTAGTGGTAATAGCCATACCCGTAACTGGTCGAGGCCTTGTACTCGATCGAGTTCAGGATGCACCCACGCACATCCACACCGGCCGCTTCCAGGCGGCGCCGGGCCGAGTCGATCTCGCGCAGCGGGTTCAGCTGGAAGCGCACGACCATCAGCGTGGTCGAGCACTGGCGGGCCACCACGGCGGCGTCGGTCACCGCCAGGATCGGCGGCGTGTCGATCAGCACCAGGTCATAGGCGCGGCTGACCTGATCGAGCAGGCGGCTGAAACGGTCTCCCATTAACAGCTCGGACGGGTTGGGGGGCGCGCTGCCGCGCGCGATGTAATGCAGCCCCTCGACCTCCGTACGACGCACGATGCCGTCCAGCGACTCGCGCTCGCCCAGGTATTCCGACAGCCCACCGTCGCTGCGCTGCCCGAAGGCGTGGTGCACGTGACCCTTGCGCAGATCCGCATCCACCAGCAGGACCCGCTGGCCCGCCTGGGCACAGACCGCCGCGAGGTTTACGGACACGAAGCTCTTGCCCACGTCCGGGCTCGGCCCCGTAATCACCAGTCGGTTGTTGGCCGCCTCGAGCATCGCGAAGTGCAGGCTGCTGCGCAGGCCGCGCAGGGCCTCGACCGCATCGTCGGCGGGGTCAATCGAGGCGAGCACGCCCCCCGGCACCTCATAGCCGCGCGGCTGGCGGCGCCGCTTGACCCGACGCAACAGGTTTTCCTGCTGCCGGGATCGCGGCACGCTGGCATACACCGGCAGGTCGATGCCCTCGATCTCTTCCTGCGACTCGACGCCGCGGTTCAGCATCCCGCGCACCAGGACCAGCGCAATGGCCAGACCACCCCCGAAGACCGTGGACAGCATCACGATCATCCGCCGCTGGGGCTCCACGGGCGACAACCCGGCCTGGGCGTCATCGAGGATGCGCACGTTGCCAACCGTGCTGGCCCGGGCGATATCCATTTCCTGCATACGATTGAGCAGCTGGACATAGATGTCCTGGTTGACCTCGACATCGCGGTTCAGCCGCAGGATCTGTTGCTGGGTCTCCGGGAGCGCCCCGACCTCCTGGTTCAGCCGGTCGCGCTCGCTTTGCAGTTTCTGGCGTTTCTCGATCAGGGCCGCATAGGTCGGATGGCTGGGCGTGTAGCGCCGGGAGATCTCGGCCTCCTCGAATTCCAGTTCGTTCAGCTGGCGCTCGAGGTTAACGATCCGGTCGAGCACGGTGCGGGTCTCCTGGGACAGGTCCACGCTGTCCCGTTCCATCCGGTAGTCGTTCAGGGCATCCTCGGCCTCCTGCAGTTGCCCGCGGACATCCGGGACCTTCTCCTCCAGGAACTCGAGGCTCTTCTCGGCCTCGGCGGCCTTGCGCTGAATGTTCTGTGTCAGATAGATCTGGTTGATGGTGTTCAGGATGCGGCGCGCCCGATCCGGATCCGGGTCGGTCAGGGCCAGACTGAACACGCCGCTCTCGCGGCCCTGCTGTCCGACATCGAACTGGGCCCGCAGGGCGTTGATCGCGGCCAGGTGGGAACGGCGCCGGATGTCGAAGCGAGCCCCCGGGGCCGCGTCCAGTTCCGCCACCCGCAGGCGCACGGCCCCGTCGAGAAACTCCGCATCCTCGCCAACGCGGCCCTCGCCCAGGTCGCGATCACCGCCCAGGAGCCGGTAGTGGTCGCCGTCCAGCACCTCCAGCGTGAAGGTTTGTCCCTCGTAGGCCTGGGACACCCGGAACTCGCCGACATTAATCGATTCTCCGGCCCATACGCTCGAGCCGGCGAAGGCGGGGCGCTCCATGCCGCGGCGCACCAGATAGTCACCCACCACCGGCATGCGCTGCGGCGTCACCTCCAGATCCAGCGATTCCTGGTCGACCGCGCGCCCGAGCACCATGCGCGAACGCAGGATCTGCAGCTCGGCCTCGACCCGGGGCTCCTGGCCCAGCATTTCGCGCACGTTCGCCAGGGGGCTGCTGAAACGCCCCATGTCCTCCACCTGCACCAGGGCATCGGCGCGGTAGATCGGGGTCGACAAAATCGCGTGCACCGCGCCGGCGACGGCGAACATCGCGGTGATCGCCAGGATCCACCACTTGTGGTCGAGCAGCTGGCCCAGCAGCCGGCCAATGTCCAGCTCGCCTTCCGGCGTGCCGGGGGAATGATTCCGGGTCATCGGTATGTACCTGTATCTAGAGTCATCGATTGAGGCGGCGTGCCCAGGCCTCGGCCGCTTCCACGAGCAGGGCATGGGTCTGCTCGAAGACCTCGGGGCTCTTGCCGTAGGGATCGGGGATATCGCGCCCCCCGCCCCCATCCAGCCAGTGCCCGAAGCGCATGGTCTTGCCCAGCACCTCCGGGTGGCGCGACCCGACCGCCTGACGCTGCCTCTCGCTCATGACCAGTACCAGGTCGGCGTGATGCAGGAAGTCAGGCTCCACCTGTCGCGCCACATGCGAGGCGACATCCAGCCCATCGGCCTCGGCCAGACGCCGGGCCTCGGGGTGGACGCCCTCCCCGACCACCGCCCCGAGGCCGGCCGATTCCACCTCGCGTGCGGGCAACCGGTCGCGCAGCAGGGCCTCGCCGACCGGGCTGCGGCAGATATTGCCGGTACAAACCACCAGAATCCGATTGAACATGGCTAGAGGTCATCCCCGAGGTTGCGAACATCACGCGTGGTACGGGACGCCTGATAGACCGCGCTCACGGTGGGCAGGAGCTGGCTGATCACGCGGTTCCAGCGCCCGAGCGGCGTGGTCGTGACGTAGACGATGTCCAGCGGCTCGAGCTCGAACTCGGCACCCAGCATCAGGGCCGAGGCATTGCGTGCATCCAGCTGATACACGGTGGCGAGCTTGTCGCTGTCCGGGGGGGACCGGCGGATCACGAAGATCCCGCTGGCGTCCGCGCGGGTTTCGTTAAATCCTCCGGCCTGGCTGAGGGCATCCATCAGGGTGACCTGGCCCCGCCCCAGCGGCAGACGCTGGGGATCGCCCACCTCCCCCATCACGTAGACCTGCTGGCCCGCGGTATCCGGAATGTGCAGGACATCGCCGTCACGCAGCAGCCGGTTCTGCGACATGTCCCCATGGCGCAGCATGTCGTACAGCGAGATGACGATCTCCTCCCCGTCGCGGGTCAGGATGACCTCGTGCCAGTTAGCCGAGTCCGCCAGCCCACCGGCATGCTGAATCGCATCGAGGACGGTCTGCGGGACATTGGTGACGGGCTGTACACCGGGCTCGCGCACCTCGCCGGTCACCCGCACGTTCTGCGAGTTGAATGCGGCCACGCGAACCTCGACCTGGGGCTCGTTCACGAATGCCGCCAAATCACGCGCAATGAGGTCGCGGACCTCCGCGACCGTGCGCCCCTCGACATGCACCCGGCCGATGTACGGATAGAAGATCGTGCCGTCCGAATGCACGGTGTTGCCCGATTCCACGGCGGAGCGCTCGCTCCCGGCCGGGATGGTCAGCTCCGGGTGCTCGTAGACGATGATCGCCAGCACATCGCCCCGACCCACGCGGTAGTCGTACGCGTCGACATCTTGTGCCAGCTCGTCGCTCACGCGGCGCAGATCCGGGGGCACCGAGCGTCCCTCCTGTGCCCGAATCAGCCCGAACGTGATCGGTTCAATATCCACCAGGTCCTCGATCGGGGCGCTGGAACTGCGCTCGGAGATATGCCCACCCGGGGCCCAGGCACAGCCGCCCAGGGTCATCCCCATGACCAGCGCCAGGGCCCAGCGTACGGCGGGTTTCTCGTTCATGGATCGTCCTCTTTATCGCGTTGCCGCAGCACCCGTGGTGCAACCAGTCGCGCGGCTTGATTCGTCATGGCGAGCGCGTGCGCACCCTCTAGCGGATGGTGCCAACCGTGTCACGAATGACCCGGATCGTCGCCGAACTGGCGCAGAATATCGGCGTCTCCCCCTGCCTCGACAACGCCCGGATCCGAAACTTACGGGCCCGTTCACAGCTTCGACGGATCGACCTCACGTTTCCCGGAAACGGCGTTGCGGGCCCGCGAACGGCGGTGCTTGAATCCATCGCGTTCCGTCCATGCGCGACTGTCCCGGACCTCCGTCACGCCGCATTCGCAGCGCTGCCGGAGGGCCGCGAACGGCCGCCATTCATCGAGGTAGAGGCGACATGAAAGTCCTGATCACCGGAGCAGCCGGCTTTATCGGCTCCCACCTGGCCCTGCGCCTGCTGGAACGCGGCGACACCGTGATCGGTGTCGACAACCTGAATGACTACTACGACCCGGGCCTGAAGCGGGCGCGTCTGGACCGCATCCGCGCCCTGCCGGCCGCCCGCCAGCACTTCGTGTTCGAGCAGCAGGACATCGCCGACCGTGCCGCGATGGAGCTGGTATTCCGCGAGCACCGTCCGCAGCGGGTGGTAAACCTGGCGGCCCAGGCCGGGGTGCGCTACTCGCTGGAGAACCCGGCGGCCTATGTCGATACCAACCTGGTCGGCTTCGGCAACATCCTGGAGGGCTGCCGCCACAACGGCGTGGAGCACCTGGTCTACGCCAGCTCCAGCTCGGTCTACGGCGCCAACACCACCATGCCGTTCTCGGTGCACGACAACGTCGACCACCCGCTGACCCTCTACGCCGCGAGCAAGAAGGCCAACGAGCTGATGGCGCACACCTACAGCCACCTCTACGACCTGCCGGTCACGGGCCTGCGCTTCTTCACCGTCTACGGCCCCTGGGGCCGCCCGGACATGGCGCTGTTCCTGTTCACGAAGAAGATCCTGGCGGGCGAGCCGATCGACGTCTTCAACTACGGGCACCACCGGCGCGACTTCACCTATATCGACGACATCGTCGAGGGCGTGATCCGCACCCTGGATCACGTGGCGCCGCGCAACCCCGAATGGAGCGGGGCCGAGCCGGATTCCGCCACCAGTGCCGCGCCCTATCGGCTCTACAACATCGGCAACCACGAGCCGGTGGAGCTGATGCGCTACATCGAGGTGCTGGAGGACTGTCTGGGCCGGAAGGCCGAAAAGAACCTCCTGCCGCTGCAGCCGGGGGACGTGCCGGACACCTATGCCGATGTCGAGGCCCTGCGCGTGGATGTGGGCTATGCCCCGGCCACCCGCGTGGAAGACGGTATCGCCCGGTTCGTGGACTGGTATCTGGGGTATTACCGGGCGGCCGCCTGATGGGCGTCTACCGCAAGACCCTGCAACTGCTCACGCCGGCGGAGAAACGCCGCGGGGCACTGGTGCTCGGCATGATGATGGTCATGGCGATGCTGGAAACCGCCGGCGTCGCCTCCGTGATGCCGTTTCTGTCCGTGCTCGGCAACCCGGAGCTGGTCGACACCAACCCGGTGCTCAACCTGCTCTACACCCGCCTGGGTTTCACCTCGGTGGATGCCTTCATCTTTGCCCTGGGGGCTGCCGCGTTCGGGCTGATCCTGTTCTCGGCGATCTTTCGCACCCTGACGCACTTCGCGATGAACCGCTTCATCGAGATGCGCCGCCACAGCCTGGGGAAGCGCCTGCTGGAGACCTACTTGCGTCAGCCGTATGCGTTCTTCCTCAACCGCCACAGCGGCGACATGGCCAAGAGCATCCTGTCGGAGGTCGACCAGCTGGTGCTGAACGTCTTCCGCCCCGGGATCACGATGATCGCCTACCTGGTCGTGACCTTCGCTATCGTGACCCTGCTGGTCATCGTGGACCCCTGGCTGGCGCTGGGCGTCGCCGTGGTGATCGGTGGCGTTTACGGCACGATCTTTCTCTTGGTGCGGGGACTGCTGGGGCGCATCGGGCGCGACCGTTCGCGCGCCAACAAGGAACGCTTCACCGCCGCCGGCGAGGCCCTGGGCGGCATCAAGGACATCAAGCTGCTGGGTCGCGAACACGCCTACCTGGCACGCTTCGACGCGCCCTCCAGGCGCCAGGCCCGGCATCAGGCCACCAACCAGACCATCGCCCAGGTCCCGAAATTCCTCATCGAGGCGATCGGCTTCGGTGGCATCATCGCGCTGACCCTGATCCTGCTGCACACCCAGGGCGGGACCGGAACCGACTCGCTCGGCGAGATCCTGCCGATCCTCGGCCTGTATGCCTTTGCCGGCTACCGCCTGCTGCCCGCCGCGCAGCACATCTACGCGGGCCTCGCCAAGCTGCGCTTCGGCGCCGCCGCCGTGGAGAGCGTCACCGACGACCTGCGCGAGCGCGAGGCGCTGGCGGAACTGCATCGCCAAGCCCCGCAACCCCTGTCCCCGCGCGAGTCGATTCAGCTCAAGGGCATCGACTACACCTACCCCGGTGGCCACCGCCCGGCGCTGCAGGCCATCGACCTGGAGATCCCGGTCGGCAGTTCGGTCGGGATCATCGGCACCACCGGATCCGGCAAGACCACGCTGGTCGACGTGCTGCTGGGACTGCTGCGGCCGACACAAGGCGACATCCTGGTGGATGACCAGCCAGTCACGGATGCCAACCTCCGTGCCTGGCAGCAGTCCCTGGGCTACGTGCCCCAGGACATCTTCCTCACCGACTCGACCGTCGCCGAAAACATCGCGCTGGGGATCCCCGCCGCACGGATCGACCATGACCAGGTCGAGCGCTGCGCGCGCATGGCGCAGGTCCACGAGTTCATCGTCCACGACATGCCGGAGCAATACGCGACCATGGTCGGCGAGCGCGGCGTGCGCCTGTCCGGCGGCCAGCGCCAGCGCATCGGCATCGCCCGGGCGCTCTATCACGATCCCGACGTCCTGGTCTTCGACGAGGCGACCAGCGCCCTCGACAACGCCACCGAGCGCGCCGTGATGGAGGCGATCGAGTCCCTGGCCCGGAGCAAGACCATCATCCTGATTGCGCATCGCCTCAGCACGGTTCGCGCCTGCGATCAGGTCGCCCTTCTGGAGCGCGGGTCGTTTACTGCCGTGGGCCGCTTCGACGACCTCGTCACCGACTCGGACTCCGAGTCCGAGTCCGAAACCGGCACGGCGCCGGCCCGATCCATTCCCACTCCCGCCGCCTCCGGCACGCATGGCTAGACCCATGGCATCGCGGCGAATCGAGGAACAGCCTGTGACACACATCCAGTCCCAGCCCCTGCAGATCAAGAACAGCGGGCGCATCGCGCAGACCATCGCGCGGGCGGTCCACCTGCGCCACCTGCAGAAGTCACGCAAGATCGCGACCCAGTGGCGCGAGAAACTGATCCGGGCACACGGCGAGTCCGTGGTAACCCGAACGGTCCTGCAACGGATCAAGCGCTACGCCGCCCGGACCTACGGCCACGAGTCCTGGTGGCCATGGCTGGCGGCCTATACCGAAGTCCGCCGCGAGTTCGTCGAGGGCTGGATCGGCGACGACTACTACACCGAGCACCTCAATCCGCTCTGGAACCGCCAGGACATCCGTCGCCTGAGCGGGCTCAAGACGATGGACTCGCGCCTGTTTCCGGACAGCGTCGTGCCGCCGGTCTTCGTACGCGTGGGGGGGCAGTACCTGGATGCCCGGGGTACACCGGAATCACTGGCAGCGGCCCTGGACCGACTCGAAGCCGGCAGGACCTACGTGCTCAAGCCGGACGAGGGACGCCAGGGCCTTGGCGTGACCTTTGCGCCCGCCAACCGAGTCGGCGAGGAACTCGCGCAGATCCCCGGCAACTGCATCGTGCAGCCCCTGATCGAGCAGCACCCGGACATCGCGCGCATCAATGCCAGTTCGGTCAACACCCTGCGGGTGCTGACCTTTCTCGATCCGGAGTCCGGCGAACTGCGCATCCTCAACCAGTTCCTCCGCCTCGGGCGCGAGGGACAGCGCACCGACAACGTCTCCACCGGAGGCTATTTCGTCGGCGTCGACGGCGATGGCTGGCTGGACGGCCACCTGCGGGATCCGGTCTGCGTCAGCATCGGCTCGGTCCACCCCGACAGCGGGGTGGATGTGAAGGGCCTGCGAATCCCGGACTTTGCCGCCGTGCGCGAGCTGTGCCTGAACGCCCATCGCCGCATCCCCTATCTGCGCTTCATTGGCTGGGATGTCTGCATCCAGGCCAGTGGTGAACCCGTGATCCTCGAATGGAACGCGGAACAGGTGGCCTGGTCGCGCAACGAGTCCTGCTTCGGGCCGCTGTTGCCCTCGGTCCCGCGCGGCTATCCGCGCTGATCCGCCACCGCCATCAGGAGAGCGACATGAACCCGACCAAACTGCTGTGGACCGGCGGCTGGGACTCCAGCTACCGCCTGCTGGATCTGGCCCTGTATCAGGGCCGGAGGGTACAACCCGTCTATGTGCTGGATCCGCGCCGGAAGTCCTATGTCTACGAGCTGCGGGCAATGGCGAAGATTCGCGCGGGCATCGAAGCCCGCACCGAGACCCGCGGACGCGTCGCGCCGGTGCGGGTCTACCTGCGCAGTGACATCCTCGAGGACCCGGAGATCACCGGGCTCTATCACCGCCTGGCCAGCGAGGTGCATGTCGGTACGCAGTACGACTGGCTGGCGCGGCTGTGCGCCCAGGAAGACCTGCGAGACCTGGAGCTGTCGCTGACCGGACACGAGGCCGGAACCGAGTTGCAGGAACGTTTGTTCCGCAACCCGCAATACGGGGACTTCCGCTTCCGCGAGGACGACTTCGCCTGGGAGCTGTTCCAGTACTACCGCTTTCCCCTGCTGTCGGTCACCAAGGAGGCGATGAAGTTCGACGCCGAGGCCAAGGGCTTCCTGCCCCTGCTCGAACAATCCTGGTTCTGCCACTCGCCGATCCTGGGTCGCCCCTGTGGCCACTGCCAGCCCTGTCGCTTCTCGCGCGAGTCGCGGCGCAGGATCCAGTATTCGCGTCTGGGCCCGATCCTGGACCTTGCCCGCCGAGCCCGCTCCGGCCTGCGCTCGATGCGCGCGGCCGGCGCCTGAGACGCGAACATCATGTCCCTCGCCTTTGGTGCCCTTCTCCCCTGGCTGTCCGGGCCGCGCGAGTTTGCCGCGCTGCGCCGGGCCGAGCGGCTGTCCCTGCCCGCCCTGCAGCGCCTGCAGGCCGAGCGGCTTGCACGCCTGCTGCTCCAGGCACGCGACGACGTGCCGTACTACCGCGAAATCCTGCCGGATGCGGACACCATTGCGGCCGATCCGGTGGCCAGCCTGCTGTCGCTCCCCATCCTGGACAAGGACACGATCCGCCGCGAAGGCGCGCGCCTGCGTTCGCAGCGGCCCCGGCCCGGGCTGCGGCGCAACACCTCGGGGGGATCGACCGGCGAGCCCGCCACGTTCTATCAGGACACCGCCTATCGCCGCTGGGGTCGCGCCACCAAGGCCCTGTTCGACGCATGGACCGGCTACCGCCCGGGACAGCACAAGGCCGTGCTGTGGGCCGCTTCGCGCGACCTGAGCGCGGGGGGCGGCGCGCGCCGCCTGGCCGAACGCCTGAAAAACCGGACCCTGCTCAACGCCTACCGCATGGATCCGGCGACGCTGGACGCGCACCTCGAGGCCCTGCGCGCGGCGCCGCCTGCCCAGCTCCAGATCTATGCGGAGAGTGGCCACGAACTGGCGCGCCATGCCCTGCATCGGGGTATCCGTGTCCAGGGGATCGGTAGCGTACTGAGTTCGGCCGGCACGCTGTTTCCCGATATGCGCGAGACCATCGAGAGGGCCTTCGAGGCCCCGGTGTTCAACCGCTACGGCTCGCGCGAGGTCGGCGACATGGCCTGCGAATGCGAGCGTCACCGGGGCCTGCACGTGAACCCCCTGACGCAGTACCTCGAGATCCTGGACGACCAGGGCCGCCCGGTGCCACCCGGCACCCCGGGGCGGGTTGTCGTGACCTCACTCACCAACCACAGCATGCCCCTGCTGCGCTACGCGATCGGCGATCTGGCGAGCTGGGCCGGCGAGCCCTGCGACTGCGGCCGGGAGTGGCCCTTGCTCGAGGGCGTATGGGGGCGCGTGACCGACCACATCCGCGGCGCCAATGGCGCGGTGGTCTTCGGCGGGTGGCTGCGCCAGTTGCTGTACCCGGAAGACTGGATCGGGCAGTACCAGTGGGTCCAGCACGCCGAGGACCACATCCGGCTGCGCCTCGTCCCGGTCGACAGCGCCACCGATAGCACGCGCGAACGGGCCCTGCACCGGCGCCTGGAACCCGTGATCCGCGAACACCTCGGCGCACAGACGCAGCTCGACATCGACCGCGTCGACACGATCCCGCCATCCCCCAGCGGGAAACACCTGCATGTGGTCAGCGAGCTGTCGGAGAACCGGCCGTGAGGATCCTGCATGTGATCAACGGGCTCGGTCAGGGCGGCGCGGAACGCCAGCTGGGGAACCTGCTGCGGGCGGCGCCGGAGTCCGGCGCGGTGTTCGCGCTCAAGGAGCCCGGCGTGATGGCCGGCGATATCCGCGCGCACGGTGTTCCGGTATATACCGGCGGCCTGCGCAATCCCCTGTCCCCGGGATGGATCGCGGCGCTGCGCCGGGCAGTGGCCGCCTATCAGCCCGATGGCGTGATGGGCTGGATGTACCACGGCAATCTGGCCGCGTCGCTGACCCGGCGTCTGGGCCACCGGGGCCCGGTGTTCTGGAACGTGCGCCACTCGATCCACGACCTGGCACACGAGAAACGCGGGACCCGCTGGGTCATCCGTACCGGCGCATGGCTATCGCGGTATCCGGCACGCATCGTCTACAACAGCGCGACCGCGGCCGCGCAGCACGAGGCCCTGGGGTTTTCCGCGGCGCGGCGCGTGGTGCTGCCGAATGGCTTTGATCTGGAACGTTTCCGTCCGGACCCGGAGGCCCTCGGGGGGCTGCGCGCGCAACTGGGTATCGGCGCGCAGCCCTGGCTGCTGGGCATGGTGGGGCGTGCCCATCCGATGAAGAACCATGTCGGGCTGGTGGCGGCCCTGGCCCACCTGGTCCGTGCCGGAATGGACGTGCACTGCGTGATGGTCGGTACCCGCGTCTCCGCGGACGACCACCCCCTGACCCAGGCCATCCGCCAGCACGGGATGAACCGGCATATCACGCTGCTTCCGTCGACCCCCGAACCCGAGGCCCTCTACCCGGGCCTGGATCTTCTGGTGCTGCCCTCGCGCTGGGGCGAGGGGTTCCCCAACGTCGTGGGCGAAGCCATGGCCTGCGGCGTACCCGCCGTGGTCACGGATATCGGCGATGCCGCCACGGTCGTCGGGGAAACCGGTTTTGTCTCCGCGAGCCCGGAGCCTGCGGATCTGGCCGCTGCCATTGGTCAGGCGGCAGATCAGGGGCGTGAGCGCCTGCGCGAACTGGGGGGCGCGGCGCGTGCACGCATGCAGGCGCATTACGCCCTCGAGGCCGTGAGCGCGCGCTACCAGGCCCTGTTCCTGGGGGCCCGGGCGGATACCGCGCCCGTCTCGCCATGAGCTATACCTCGATCCCGTTCACCTTCATGGAGCTGCTGCTGGCGGGCAGCTTTCTCATGCTGGTGCTGGTCGCGGTGCTGTGGACCGGGCGCACCCGCGAGGGCTACCTGTGGCCGCTGCTGGCGGCCTTCGGGGCGCGCATCGGCGCCGCCCTGGTGCAGCGCTTCCTGTTCCCCCTGCCCCAGGGTGGCGCCGATGCGATCAGCTTCGAGCGCCGGGCCTGGTTCTGGGCCCAGAGCGGCTGCGGGAATCTCGGCGATCACTTCAGCATGGGCAGTTCCTACCTGCACAGCTGGCTGATTGCGAACGTCTACGCCTGCGCCGATCGCGCGCCCCTGGCCTTCCAGGCCGTGAACATCGCCCTGGGCATGCTCACCGTCTACCTGATCGCGCGCATCGCCGAACAGCTCTGGGACCGCCAGGCCGCGGTACGTGCCGCCTGGATTGCCGCCCTGTTCCCGATCCTGATCGTGAATGCCGCCGTGCCGCTGCGCGAGGTGTGGTTCACCGCCTTTTTCCTGCTCGGCGTGCTGTGGCTGGTGCGCTGGGTACAGAGCCAGCGCACCGGGTTCCTGGTGGCCGCCGTCGGGGTGCTGCTGGCCTCGGCGATCGTGCATGGCGCAGCGGTGTTTGCGATCGCGGGCATCGCGGTGGTTCTGGTCGGCTGGTCGATCAGGGAATTCCTGCGCGCCTCGGATCTGGGGCGCATCCGACCGGGCCTGCTGTTCGGCGGCGTCCTGCTCGGCTCGGCCGGTGTCATGGGCTTCCTGGTGATGGACGACATGCGGTTCTCGTCCATCGGCCAGCTGGGCGATGTGATGGAGCAGACGGAGACCCTCGACCAGCGCGCCGAACGCAGTGCGCGCGGTGGAGCCGCCTATCCGTCATTCCTTATCCCCTCCAACGACCTACAGGCGCTGGTCCTGACCCCGATCCGCATGGGCTATCTGCTGTTTGGCCCGCCGCTGTGGGAGGTGCGCTCGCCGGTCCATCTCGTTGGCATGCTGGAGGGCCTGTTCTACTTGTCCCTGGTCCTGCTGCTGGCGCTCTACCGCCACCACTGGTGGCAACGCCAGGACTTCCGCCTGCTGGTGGTGATCTTCGTCGTACTCACGATCATTTTTGCCTGGGGCACCAGCAACTTCGGCACCGCCGCCCGCCACCGGGCCAAGTTCCTCGGGATCCTCATCGCCCTGGCGGCGGGCCTGGCCGGGCGCCACCTGTGGCGCCGGGAACGGCTGCAACGGCTCACCGGCGGGCACCAGGCGGCCGAAGAGACGGCCCCCGACCCGCCGGAACCCTCCAGCGCGGGCCTCCCGCGCCCGCGCCGGGCCGGGCCCTGATTGCCCGCACGCGACCCGCGCGTACCCGCCCCGCTCGCGGGGCCCCAGCTACACACCTGCACAGGAGATTCGAAGATGGTGGAATTTGCGGCACCGGACGCCCCGCGTCTGGCCATTATTGGTCTGGGTTATGTCGGCCTGCCCCTGGCGGCCGAATTCGGCCGTGTCCTGCCCACCCTGGGCTTCGACATCGACACGGGCCGCGTCGAGGAATTGCGCGGCGGGCATGACCGGACGCGCGAAGTCTCGCGCGAGGAACTTGCCGGCGCCGAGCACCTGGACCTGACCGCGGACAAGGAGCGCCTGCGGGAATGCAACGTATTCATCGTGACGGTACCCACCCCGATCGATGCCCATCGGCGTCCCGACCTGGGCCCGCTGCTGGCCGCCAGCCGTACGGTGGGCCGCGCCCTGAAATCGGGGGACGTGGTGATCTACGAGTCCACGGTCTATCCCGGCGCCACCGAGGACGACTGCGCCCCGGTGCTGGCCGCGGAATCCGGCCTCGAGCTCAACCGGGACTTCTTCCTCGGTTACAGCCCGGAGCGGGTCAATCCCGGCGACAAGGAACACCGCATCCCGGACATCGTGAAGGTCACGTCCGGATCGACCCCGGAGGTCGCCGCCTTCGTCAACGCCCTGTACAGCCGCATCATCCGCGCCGGCACCCACCCGGCCGCCAGCATCCGCGTGGCCGAAGCGGCCAAGGTGATCGAGAACACCCAGCGCGATGTGAACATCGCCCTGATCAACGAACTCGCCATGCTGTTCGAACGCCTGAACCTGGATACCGAGGCGGTGCTCGCGGCGGCCGGCACCAAGTGGAACTTCCTGCCGTTCCGGCCCGGCCTGGTGGGCGGGCACTGCATCGGCGTCGACCCGTACTACCTGACCCACAAGGCCCAGGCCGCCGGCTACCACCCGGAGATGATCCTGGCGGGAAGGCGCACCAACGACGGCATGGGCGGCCATATCGCCGACCGCACCGTCAAGGCCATGATCCGCAAGGGCTTCCCGGTCGTGGGCTCGCGCATCCTGGTCCTGGGTCTGGCCTTCAAGGAGAACTGTCCGGATCTGCGCAACACCCGGGTGGTGGACATCATCCAGGATCTGCACGGCTATCACGCCGAGGTCGAGATCTGGGATCCGTGGGTGGACGCGGCCGAGGCCCGTCAGGAATACGGGCTGGAACTCCTGCCCGACTCACCGGACCCGGGCCGTTACGACGCGATCATCCTCGCCGTCCCCCACCGCGAGTTCATCGACCTGGGCCCTCGGGGCCTGCAGAGGTTCGCCCGCGAGCGAGCCGTGATCTTCGACGTGAAATCGGTGCTCCCGCCAGAGGCGAGTGACCTGCGTCTATAAACGCTGAATCCCTTTCAGCCGCCATTGTCTTTTCGGGGTGTCTCGCACACTTTAAGCGCCCCGAATCATGGCGCTAACTCATTGTCCTGGTTACCTTTTGTGCTCATGAAAACGGGCTTCCGAGAGGCCCGGCCATCGCCCCCGTCCACACGGCGATGCTCCCTCGAACCAGGAGCGCAACGCATGCAGGAAACCGAACACCGAAGGGTGGCAGCCTCGCTGCGCGAGCAGCGCCACGCTACGGCACAACCGGCCCCGGAAACCCGGGCTCGCGAACGCGGCGGCATCGATCTTTTGATCATAGCCGCCAATGCCCGCTCGTTGATCGCCAACCGGGGCGACCTGATCCGCGAGATCCGCGCTCGAGGGCACACCGTCGCGGCGGCCGTCCCGCGCAAGGACTATCTCCCGGAGGTCGAGGAGCTGGGCATCCCGATCTACCCCTTCGATCTGGGCCGCACCGGGATCAACCCCATCGCGGACCTGCGGACCGCCATCGCCCTGGCTCGCCTGATCCGCCGGCTGAACCCGGAAGCGGTGTTCAGCTACACCGTCAAGCCGGTGGTGTACGGCTCCCTGGCCGCGCACTGGGCCGGGGTCCCGCGGGTGTACGCGATGATCACGGGCCTGGGGCATGCCTTCACGACCGAGTCGTGGCGCACCCGGGTACTGCGCGCGATCAGTTCCCGCCTGTACCGGGCCGCGCTGGCGCGCTGCGACCGGGTGTTCTTCCAGAATCCGGACGACCTGCAGGACTTCCTCGACCGCCGGATCCTGCCCGATGCCGACCGGGTGGTCCGGATCAACGGCTCCGGGGTGGACGTGCAGCGCTTTGCGCGCCAGCCCCTGCCCGAGGGCGAGGCGCTGTTCCTGTTCGTCGGGCGCCTGCTGACCGAGAAGGGCATCGTCGAGTTCGTGGACGCGGCCCGGCAGGTGCACGCGCAATACCCCAACGCCCGGTTTGTCGTGGTCGGCCCCCACAACCCCGACCTGCCCCATTCGATCCCGGCCGAACAGGTCGAGGCCTGGAAGCGCGAGGGCATTGTCGAGTTCGCCGGCGGTGTTGCCGATGTCCGTCCCTGGCTCGAGCTGGCCTCGGTCTTCGTACTGCCCTCCTACCGCGAAGGCACGCCGCGCTCGGTGCTGGAGGCGATGAGCGTGGGCCGTCCGATCGTCACCACGGATGCCCCCGGCTGCCGCGAGACCGTCCTGGATGGCGAGAACGGCTTTCTTGTCCCGCCGCGAACCTCCGCGCCCCTGGCCGAGGCCATGCAGCGGTTTCTGGATGACCCGTCCCTGCTTGCCCGCATGGCCAGGGCCTCGCGCGAGCGGGTGGAAGCCAAGTACGAGGTGGGTCAGGTCAACCGCGTCATCCTTCGATCCATGGAGCTCTCATGAACGCGACCCTGAAACGGCTGTTCGACATCCTGGCCAGCCTGGGCGCCCTGCTCGCGCTGACACCGCTTCTGCTGCTGATCGCAACCGCGATCCGGCTGGACAGTCCCGGACCGGTCCTGTTTCGCCAGCGGCGCATTGGCCTGCACGGCCAGCCGTTCCGGGTGCTCAAGTTCCGCACCATGGTCGATCGCGACCCGGACGCGATCGACCAGCACCAGGAGCAGGTGGTCAGTGCCGGCATCGATCCGCGCATCACCCGCGTGGGTCGCCTGCTGCGCGCCACCAGTCTCGACGAGGTGCCGCAGCTGTGGAACATCCTGCGCGGCGACATGAGCGTGGTCGGCCCGCGCCCCATCCTGCCGGAGCAGGTGGAGGTCGTCCCGCCCTCCTACGCCTCGCGTTTTGATGTACGTCCCGGCCTGACCGGGCTGGCCCAGGTCCGGGGCCGGCGCACCCTGGGCTGGATCCAGCAGCTGGAGGCCGATACCGAGTACGCCGCGCGTCACCACCTGCTGTACGACCTGGGCCTGATCCTGAAGACGGTCCACGTGGTCCTGACCGGCCAGGGGATCTATGGCGAGGCCGGCGTCAACTGGCGCACGTATCGCGATTCGTTGCGTAACCGACAACAAGGGGACACGAAATGACTTCGACCCTGAAACACATGTTCATCACCGCCTCCGCCGACGCCGCCCGTCAGGCCGAGGCGGCCGGGATCGCACGGATCTTTGTCGACATGGAGACCCGGGGGAAGGCCGAGCGCCAGGGCCACCTGGACACCCACAAGGCCCGCCATACGCTGGACGATGTCCGCCGACTCTCCGACGCGTTAACAAGGGCGGAGCTGATGGTTCGTATCAATCCGCCGGCACCGCAAACGCCCTCGGAGGTCCGCCAGGCCATCGAGGCCGGCGCGGACCGGCTGATGCTGCCGATGTTTACCCATCTCGACGAGGTCGCCCGCTTCCTCGATGCGGTGGGCCAGCGCGTGCCGGTCACCCTGCTGGTGGAGACGCCGCAGGCCCTGATTCGTCTCCCTTCCTACCTGCCGCTGCTGGGGCCGCGCGACCAGATTCATGTGGGCCTGAACGACCTCAGCCTGGCTTCCGGTCTCGACTTCCTGTTCGAACCGCTGGCCGGCGGCATGCTCGAGACCCCCGCTGCCCAGTGCCGCGAGGCCGGCGTCGCTTTCGGCTTTGGGGGCGTCGGGGCTGTGGGCAAGGGGGAGATCCCGGCGGAATCCATCCTCGGGGAGCATGTGCGCCTCGGGTCCGAGTGGGTGATCCTCTCGCGGGCGTTCCGCGAGGGGGTCAGTCAGGACGACCCGGCCAAGGGGGCCGCGCGGCTGCGCCACGAACTGGAACGCCTGCGGGCGGCGGAACAGCGCTTTCGCGCGGCAAGCCCGGAACAGCTGCGCAACAACCGCGACGCGGTGCGCGAGCGGATCTTCCGGCTCGCGGCCCGGCTGCACAACCGGAGTCGCGCATGCGCCTGAGCCAGATCCTGTTCCTGCAGAAACCGGAGGTACTGCGGGAACAACAGGCCGCCATCGAGGCTCACCTGCACAAGGCACTGCCCAGCACCACCCTGACCTTCGCTGCCGCGCCGGAATCCGTCCCCAAAGGACTCGCGGTGGACGCCGTGATCGCCCCCACGCTTCCCTGGCTGCCCGAGGCCCTGGAGCGCCTGGCGCGTTATCGCTGGATTCATTTCCTGTCGGCCGGAGTGGAACGCATCTGGGACATGCCCTTTCCGAAGGAGGACCTGCTGCTGACCAAGAGCAGTGGCGTACATGGCCCCCCGATGAGCGAGTACGCAATCGGCGCGATGCTCTACTTTGCCAAGTCCTTCGACCGCTTCAACGCACAAAGCCGGGAAAGCCGCTGGGAACGCTGCTGGCTCGGAGAACTGACCGGCCGCACGGCGATGGTGCTCGGCATGGGGCACATCGGTGCGCAGGTCGCCCGACGCGCCCGGGCCTTCGACATGCGCGTGATCGGCGTGCAGCGCAACCCGCGGCCCCACGAGGACGCCGACGAGGTCATCGCGCTGGACGCGGTGGACGAACACCTGCCCGAGGTGGACTACCTGGTCGTATGCCTGCCGCTGACACCCGATACCCGGCACCAGGTCGGCCCGTCCCAGTTCCAGTACCTCAAGCGCGGCGCAGTCCTGGTGGACATCTCGCGCGGGGGCGTTGTCGATCAGCAGGCCCTGACCCGGGCGCTGGATGCGGAACAGCTGCGCGGGGCCGCCGTGGATGTCTTCGAGCAACAGCCCTTGCCGGCCGAATCGCCGCTGTGGAACCGTGCGAATGTCCTCGTCACGCCCCACGTCTCGGGCACCTCGCCGCACTACATGGACCGCGCCCTGGAGATCTTCGTCCGCAACGCCCGCGCGCTGGTACAGGGCATGGACCCGGCCACCCCGGTCGATCGCAGCGCCGGTTACTGACGCCTGCACGCCCCCGGGGTTGGCAACCGGCGCGGGGGCAAAGCCCAGCGCGGCCAGGCCGGCCTTACCGGGAGACCGGCTCCACCGTTCGTGCGTAGGCCACTGCGGCGGGGCGCGCCGGGGTCGGGGCGACCGGGCGGGGGGCGTATGCCGGTGCCGGCGCCCGGTGGCTGGCTTGTTCCTCGGTTCCCGGCCGGTACCCGTCCACCACACGGCACACGGTCTCGAACGCGGCCCGGGCATCCCGCTCGCGGTCGGCCCGCTCAAGCGCTGCGAGCGCCTGGGCCAGCACCTCGCTCGCCACACAGGTCTCGCGCGCGCGCATGATCTTGGCGTGATCCGTCGCCTCCACGTTCTCTCCGATAAGAAGCTCCTCATAAAGCTTTTCGCCGGGACGCAGACCGGTACAGGTGATGGCCACGCCCTCACCCCCCGGGGCCCCGTCCTCGCGGACCTGGTGGCCATGCAGACGAATCATGCGCCGTGCCAGATCGATAATTCGGACCGGTTCGCCCATATCGAGCACATAGACCTCGCCCCCCTCGGCCATGGCCCCGGCCTGAATCACCAGTTCCGCCGCCTCGGGGATGGACATGAAGTAGCGGGTGATCTCGGGATGGGTCACGGTCACCGGTCCCCCTTCGCGGATCTGGCGGTGAAACAGCGGGACCACCGAGCCGGAAGAACCGAGGACGTTGCCAAACCGCACCATGGAGAACACGGTCTCGTTCTGGTGCCGGGCACGATCCTGCAGCACCAGCTCGGCCAGGCGCTTGCTCGCACCCATGATATTGGTCGGACGCACGGCCTTGTCGGTACTGATCAGGATGAAGCGTTCCACCCCTGCGGCGATCGCGGCATCCGCGACCGTGGCGGTCCCCAGCGTGTTGTTGCGAAGGCCCTCGAGTATGTTGCCCTCGACCAGCGGCACATGCTTGTAGGCAGCGGCGTGATAAAGGGTCTGCACACCGTGGGCGCGCAGGACCTCGTCCACTCGCGCCCGGTTGGCAACCGACCCGAGCGCGGCATGGACCGCCACCTCCGTCGGCATCCTGGAACCGCGCTCCGCAAGTTCCTGCTCGATCCGGTACAGCGCAAACTCGTTGCGCTCGAAGAGCACCAGCGCCGCCGGCTCCAGACTCAGGATCCGCCGGCACAGTTCGGAGCCGATCGACCCCCCCGCGCCGGTCACCATGACCACTCGACCCCGGATACTCCGAGCCAGTAGTGCCTCGTCGGGCGGGACCGGGTCACGCCCGAGGAGATCCGCGATATCGAGGTCCTCGAGCTGATCCAGTGGCGCCTGCCCCGACACGACGGCCTCCAGCGAAGGAACCGACTGGACATGCAGGGGATAGGGTTCCAGCCATTCGAGGATGCGGCGACGGTCGGCACGACTCGCCGAGGGCACGGCCAGCAAGGCCCGGCCGACCCCGCACTGGTCCACGAGCGTCTCCAGGGCCGCGGGCCCGCATACCGGGATATCGTCGATCGCACGCCCCTGCACGGCCGGATCCTCGTCGATGAACGCCACCACCCGGAAACGACCGCTGGACTGCAGCCCCGACGCCAGCTGTATACCCGCCTCGCCGGCACCAAAGACCACTACACGTTCGCTACCCGAACGCCCGTCGGAGACCGCCTGGTACCAGCTACGCACCAGAAACCGCCCCGCGGCCACCAGGGCGAAGGCGAGCAGGAAAAAATTCACCGATACGGCCCCGAAAAACCCCGGGGTCTGCGTCAGCTCCGTGGACGCCCAGACCATCACTGCGAGCGCCAGCACGCCGGTGATGATGGCCCGAAACGCCCGGGCCCCCATGAAGCGCACGACGGTGCGGTAGAGCCCCAGCCGGGCAAACACCAGGATCCCCACCGCCGAAACCAGCGGGAACAGCCACCAGGCCTCGACCATCATCGCCGGCAGCGGCTGACCCGTGCGAATCACGAAGGCCAGCCACAGGGCGAGAGGCAGCATGGCGGCGTCCGCCACAACCATCAGTCCCTGCTTCGCGCCACGCGGCAGCTGCAGCAGGTTGTCAAGACTACGATCCAGTATCGCCATCTCGTGGCCTCCCTCTGATCATCCATCGGATCGCGGCCCGAACACCGGCTCCTTGATGCCGCTGTTCACCGCAAGCGAGAAGGGAGGCTACCAGCGCACTCACGGACCATCTGGGGGGAGAATCACGCTGTCCGGGATCCGACTGAGGGCAGCGTCACGCTATGGAGACAACCCCGGGAAACGGGCCGGCACAGCGCCGGTTTCGAACCGCTACACAGCGGGAGACGGACGTTTCAGGCAGCTGCCCCGCGACTGAATTAAGAGAGAACGATGTCCCGGGACGCACCCACACGGGCTCGAGACCACTTTCTCAAGCAGCACCGACGACAAGGATACGAGGAAGAAATGGTGGGCCGTGTAGGAATCGAACCTACAACCAATGGATTAAGAGTCCACTGCTCTACCAATTGAGCTAACGGCCCCCGGAACAAAAGGGGATGGGGTGACCGATGGGACTCGAACCCACGACAACCGGAGTCACAATCCGGGACTCTACCAACTGAGCTACGGTCACCACCGTGTCACTGTACAGCTACTTGCGCGAGGGGCGGCCCTGGCGCGCCCGGCAGGACTCGAACCTGCAACCGTCGGCTTAGAAGGCCGATGCTCTATCCGGTTGAGCTACGAGCGCGTTACCGCCGAGCATTGGGGCCATGGCGCCTGATTCGAACCTGCCTGCAAGCCTTGGCCGGGAGCCATGGTCGGGGTAGAGGGATTCGAACCCCCGACATCCTGCTCCCAAAGCAGGCGCGCTACCAGACTGCGCTATACCCCGTCGAGCCGTCCCCGCAAAAAGGGCCTACACAGCGAGCGCAGGATGTTAGCCTTGGAAGAGGGATCCGGTCAAGGAAAAACGCGAAATTTCGGCCGCGCTCGCACCCGGCTACCGCCTGTCGTGGTAACGTCGACTCTACAACGTTCGCAAGGCTGCGACGCAGGGAGAAACGGATGCTCGACTGGGTAGCCAGTATGGCCATTGTGCTGGGGGCGACAGGCCTTCTGTACGCCCAGTGGACCCTCGCCCGACTGCTGCGCGAACTGCCGCAAAGCCGCGTGCGCACCGGCTGGAAGATGATGGCCTTCCTGATCCCGGTGTTCACCCTGGGCTACTTCGGCTACATCCCCCTGAACTGGGGCCTGTACCAGGGCCTTCCGGACCTGCTGGTCCCGGCGATCTTCCTGCTGGGCGGCTGTTTCGTCTGCACCGTGGTCGGCCTGACCCACAGTTCGTTGGAGAAGATTCGCCATATCACCCGCTTGGAACACGAATCCATTACCGACCCATTAACCGGGCTTTTCAACCGCCGCCATATGGACCGCCGACTGAATGAGGAGGTATCCCGGGCGCATCGCTACGAGCAGCCGCTATCGGCAGTAATGCTGGACATCGACGCATTTAAGCCGATCAATGATCGCCTCGGTCATCTCGTGGGCGACTACATACTGACTACGATCGCTCAACGCGTGCAGCAAGTCCTGCGGCGTTCGGATCTCGCGGCGCGTTTCGGAGGGGAAGAATTTGTCGTGATCGCCCCGCATACCAATCTCGACGCAGCCCTGGCCCTAGGGGAAAAGCTGCGCGATGCCATCTCCAGCACCCCCATCTCGCTCGTGGGTCACCAGGCAGCCCCGCCGTGCGCCCCGGACGAACTGACCGTCACCGTCAGTGTCGGTATCGCCACACTGGACGCGCACCCACAGTCATCCGACACCGGCGAAACCCTGATTGGCCGCGCCGACGACGCGCTCTATCGCGCCAAGCAGGACGGCCGCAACCGTTGCGAGGCCAGCCCCGCCACAACCAGCCTCTCCGCGGCGCTGTAACGGATTCTTCCTGCGTCCGCCGACAACGCGGATTCCCGCCCGCGTCGGCTTGAGCGCCCGCCCCCGCCATGGGAAGATCGCGGGCATTCCTTCCAAGGCGAGACCCCATGACGGCCCAGCTCATCGACGGACGCGCGATCGGACAAAGTCACCGCGCACGGATCGCGACCGAGATCGAATCCATGACCGCCCGCGACCTGCGTCCGCCGGGTCTCGCCGTGGTCCTGGTCGGGACCAACCCGGCCTCCGAGGTGTACGTGCGCAACAAGCGCAAGGCCTGCGAACAGGTCGGCGTGGTCTCGCACTCCTACGACCTGCCGGCCGGCACCCCGCAGACCGACCTGCTGGCGCTGATCGACCAGCTCAACGCCGACCGCACCATCGACGGCATCCTCGTCCAGCTGCCCCTGCCCGACCACATCGACCCGGAAACGGTGATCGAGCGCATCTCTCCGGCCAAGGACGTGGACGGCTTCCACCCCTACAACGTCGGCCGCCTGGTGGCGCGCGTGCCGCGCCTGCGCCCGTGTACGCCCTGGGGCGTCATCCAGTTGCTGCGCCACATCGAGGAGCCGTTCAAGGGCCGCACCGCCTGCGTGATCGGCGCCTCCAACATCGTCGGGCGCCCGATGGCCCTGGAGCTGCTGCTGGCCGGCGCCACCCCGACCATCTGCCACCGCTTCACGCCGGACACCGCCGCCATCGCCCGCCAATCCGACATCGTCGTCGCGGCCGTGGGCAAACCCGGCCTGGTCAAGGGCGACTGGATCAAGCCGGGGGCCACGGTCATCGATATCGGCATCAACCGCCGCGACGACGGGACGCTGACCGGGGACGTGGAGTTCGACGCCGCCGCCGAGAAGGCCGCCTGGATCACGCCCGTGCCGGGCGGCGTCGGCCCGATGACCGTGGCCATGCTGCTGGACAACACCCTGCGCGCCCGCGCCTTCGGGACCCACGAAGCGGGCTGACGACGCGCCCCGGGCCCGCCCAGGACCCCACTCAACCGGCCGCGGCAATCTCCTGCGCGGCCCGCAGCCGCGCCCGCACCCGCTCGCGCCCCAGATACTCCCAGATCCGCGGCAGCTCCGGGCCAAAGGTCTGCCCGGAGAGGGCCGCGCGCAGCGGCATGAACAGCTTGCGCCCCTTGGCACCGGTCGCGGCCCCCACGGCCTTGGCCAGCGCCGGAAAGTCCTCGGCGTCATCCAGCGCCGCCAGCGCCGCGCCATAGAACGCCGCCTCGGCCCCCGCCAGCTCCTGGCGGGCGCTGTCGCTGTAGGGCATCGGGTCAGCCGCGAACGCCGCCACCCACACCGGCGCCTCGGCCGCCCGGCTGATGTTGTCCCGCAGCAGGCGCGCCAGGGCCGGCCGCTCGTCGGCGGCGACCCCCTCGAGCACGCCGGCCGCTTCCAGATAGGCCTGCAGTGACTCGTCCGACAGCCCGCGCAGGGCCTCCGACTGCCAGTGCTCCAGCTGCTGCGGATCATGCCGGGCCGCGCTGTGCCCGATCCGCTCGCGGCTGAAACCGGCCGCCAGCGCCTCGGCCGAGAGCAACTCGTCCGACTCGAAACGATGCCCAAGCCGCGCCAGGTGGTTCAGGATCGCCAGCGGCAGGTAGCCATCGGCGCGCAGCTCCTCGACACTGGCGGAGCCGTTGCGCTTGGACAACGGCGCCCCGTCCTGCCCCATCACCAGCGGCAGGTGATGGTAGGCCGGCGTCGTCAGCCCCAGCGCCTCCAGCAGCAGCATCTGGCGCGGGGTGTTGGCGATATGGTCCTCGCCGCGCACCACGTCGGTTACGCCCATCAGGGCATCGTCGATCGCATTGGAGAAGAAAAAGGCAGGCGTGCCGTCGGAGCGGCGGATCACGAAATCGCCGATCTCATCGGTCCGAAAGCTCACCGGCCCGCGTACCCCGTCCTCGAAACGGACCGTGCGGCCCAGCGGAACGCGAAAGCGCAGGGTCGGCTTCTGCCCCTCGGCCTCGCGGCGCGCCGCCTCCTCCGCGCTCAGGTGGGCGCAGGTCCCGGGATAGCGCGGCGGCTTGCCCTGGGCGCGCATGCGCTTGCGCCCGCGGTCCAGCTCGGCGGCCGAGCAGAAGCACGGATAGGCCAGCCCCTGATCGATCAACTGCCGGTAATAACCCGCGTAGAGTTCGCCGCGCTCGGATTGCGCGTAGGGACCGGCGTCACCCCCAGCGCCGAAGCCCTCGTCCCAGTCCAGGCCCAGCCAGCGCAGATCGCGCTGCAGGGCCTCGACAAACTCCGGCCGCGAGCGCTCGGCATCGGTGTCCTCGATCCGCAGCAGGAAACGGCCGCCGCGCGACCGCGCCAGCAGCGCACTGAACAGCGCGGTGCGGACGTTGCCCAGATGCAGCAGGCCGGTGGGGCTGGGGGCGAAACGGGTTCGGGTCATCGTGTTCGTCATCGCGCGCATGGTAGCGGAGCGCCCGCGGCCTCACCAGCGCCGCGTCCCCACATCCAACCGGCGTGCTGGCAGGCCCCGCCGGTGGCGGGTACCATGCCCCCCTCGAATTCCCCGGAGGTCAGAACCATGCAGCGCATCCGCACCCGGCTTGCCATTGTGCTGGCCACCGCCCTTCTTGCCCTACTGCTTTCAGGAGCCCCCATGGCCGATACCAATCCGCAAGTCGCGATCGAAACCAACCATGGCCGCATCGTGCTGGAACTCAACGCCGAGGCCGCCCCGGAGACGGTCGCCAACTTCATGTCCTACGTGGATGATGGCTTCTACGACGGCACAATCTTTCACCGCGTGATCCCGGGCTTCATGGTCCAGGGCGGCGGCTTCGACAAGAACATGAGTCAGAAGTCCGCCGGCGAGCCGATCCGCAACGAGGCGGACAACGGCCTGAAGAACGAGGTGGGTGCGATCTCCATGGCCCGCACCCAGGATCCGCACTCGGCCACCGCGCAGTTCTTCATCAACGTGAACGACAACGACTTCCTCAATCACACGGCCCCGAATGCGCAGGGCTGGGGTTATGCGGTCTTCGGCAAGGTGACCGAGGGCATGGACGTCGTGCGTCAGATCGAGTCCGTGCCCACCGGGCGTTCCGGCATGCACCAGGATGTGCCGCAGGAGCCGGTCGTGATGGAAAGCGTGAAACGCGTCGAGGACTGAGCCACCCCGTGGCTTCGAGCGCGCCGGCCCTGGTCATCTCCGACCTGCACCTGGATCGCGAGCCCGGCCCCCTGCTGGAGGCCGTACTTGCCTTCCTGAAGGGGCCGGCGCGCAGCGCCTCGGCGCTGTACATCCTCGGCGACCTGTTCGAATACTGGGTCGGCGATGACGCCGGCTTCCCGGCGGCCGAACAGCTCGCCGAGGCCCTGCAGACACTCGAGATCCCGGTCGCCTTCATCCACGGCAACCGGGATTTTCTCGTGGGCCCGGACTACGCCAAACGGGCGGGGATTCAGCTGGCGCCCGAGCCATTGCATGCGGCCCTGCCCTGCGGGCCCGCCGTGCTGCTGCATGGCGATTCCCTGTGCACCGACGACACCGAGCACATGGCCTTTCGCCAGCAGGTGCGCGGCGGCGAATGGCAGCGGGCCTTTCTGGCCCATCCGCTGGAGGAACGCATCCGCCAGGCCGAGGCCATGCGCGCCACCAGCCGCGACAACAGCCGGATGAAGGCCGACGCCATCATGGACGTGAATGCGAACGCCGTGGCCGATACCTTCCGCGACGCCGATGTCCCGCTGATGATTCATGGCCATACCCACCGCCCCGCGATCCACGACCTGGCGGTCGATGGTCAGCCGCGCCAGCGCTGCGTGCTCCCGGCCTGGGACGAGCACCCCGGCTACCTGGAGGTCGCGGCGACCGGCCCCGTCCTGCGCGAACTGGACGGCTCGCCCTACCCGGCGCACCTGCTGCACGCCTGAACCGCACTCTTCGCGCCGTTGCGCGGCTGGGCATGGTTCGTCGTCGGTGTTTACGGCGGCTTCGTTCGGCCGCCTGCTTTGTAGTGGCTGGTCCTGGCTCGGCCTCGGGTGTTTACGGTGCCTTCGGTCCGCATACTGCCTGGCGCTGACTCGCCAGCGCGCCCCGAGGCACTTTCTTGCTTGCCCAAGAAAGTGCCCAAAGAAGGGCACCCGGATTTCGCCCGGGAACCTCGCTCCGGACGCGCTGGGCCGGCGGCGCTGAACTCGCTGCGCCTTCGGCTCCGCTCAGACATCCAGCGCCTTCTTCCGGCCCATCACGCCCTCCGCGAGGGGCTCCATACGGGAGGCGAAGGTCAAAACCGAACGTGTCCCCACGTTTGCG